>NZ_CP030942.1:42500-317553 GCF_036621415.1 Nitratireductor thuwali | reverse complement strand
CGTGTGGTCCAGGATTCGTATGCCGGGCACATAGCCCCTGTCGTCCGCGTCGCGCTCGATATAACCGAGAGTCTTCAGCGTGTGCACGACGCGCTGGGCGGCGCTCTTACCGATGCCCGCGGCGGCCGCGATCTCGTTCAGCGTAAGCGGCCGCCCCGCCTGGTGAAAAGACGACAGAACCTGCATCGCCCGGGCAATCGACTGAACGAACAGCGGGTCGTCGGCATGCAGTTCCTGTTCCGACCTGACGCCGCTCTGCGCCCTCAAGATACTCCGCAACTGGTTCTCCCCATGACCGCTTCAAGAAATGCGTTGACTTCCAGTCGCTAGCATAACTATCCTGAAATTAATACAGTCGTATCGCACAGCAATACCAGCAATTCGTCTACAGCATCGGCCCAAGAAATCGAAGAAAAGCACGATGCGTGGATTTAAGGAGTTGAAGCGCCTTGTGCGTCCGAATGGTCGCACGGCGCTCTATGGGAACGAACAGGGCAGGTGTCTGACGTTGAACGCGACGGGGACGGGCGAACAGCTTTTTGCGGTGCGCGGGCGGACGATGCCTTCGCCTGAAGACGCATCCGCCCCGGACGTTTGCCTCCGGATGACAGACGGAGGCGTGGCCTGATGGGCAGACGCGTGGCCATGGCGGGCTTCCTTCACGAAACCAATACGTTTGCCCCCTCGCCCGCAACGCTTGCGAATTTCGAGCAGGGCGGCGGCTATCTCCCGATCTGCCGTGGCGACGAAATCCTCCGGCTCTGCCCCGGCGTCAATCTCGGCATTTCAGGCGCCGTCGATCGGGCCGCCGCCGCAAACTGGGACATGGTTCCCATCCTGTGGTGCGGCGCAATCCCGTCCGCCGCCGTCGAACGCACCGCCTATGAGGCCATCGCCGGAGAGATCGTCGAGGGCATCGCCAATGCCGGCCCGCTCGACGGCGTCTACCTGGATCTGCACGGCGCCATGGTGGCCGAGCACCTGGACGACGGCGAGGGGGAGCTGATCGCCCGTGTTCGCCAGGTGGTCGGGCCGGACGTGCCGATCGCCGTCAGCCTGGATCTCCACGGCAACATCACCCGCCGCATGTTCCATGAGGCCGATATGCTGGTGGGCTTTCGCACCTATCCGCATGTCGACATGGCCGAGACCGGCTGGCGCGCGGCCGACCAGCTCGACCGGCTGATGGCGCGGGGGCGGCCCTTTGCCAAGTCTTTCCGCCGCCTGCCCTATCTCATCCCCATTTCCTGGCAGTGCACCTCGATGGAGCCGGCGCGCGGTCTTTATCGCGAGGTCGCCGACCTTGAAGCCGGCACGGTCGCCAGCACCTCCCTGTTCACCGGCTTCCCTGCCGCCGATTTTCCCGAATGCGCGCCGACGGTCCTTGCCTATGGAGAGGACCAGGCGGAAGCGGACCGCGCGGCCGACCGCATTTACGAGCTGGTGCTTGCCGCCGAGAGCGCCTTCGCCGGACGCGCCTTCGCGCCGGATGAAGGGGTGCGCGAGGCCATGCGCATCGCCGCCGGCGCATCGAAGCCTGTCGTGATCGCCGACACGCAGGACAACCCCGGCGCGGGAGGCGATTCCAACACGACCGGAATGCTGGGCGCGCTGGTGCGCAACGGCGCCAGGCGGGCGGCCATCGGCATGATCGTAGACCCGAACGCCGCCAGGGCGGCGCATGAGGCCGGCGAAGGCGCGGAGATCGCCATTGCCCTCGGCGGCACCTCGGGCGTCAAGGGCGATGCGCCTTATGAGGGGACCTTCCGCGTCGCCAAGCTGTCGAACGGTGATCTTCATGCGACCGGACCCTATTATGGCGGAACCCATATCAATGTCGGGCCCTCCGCCTGCCTGACCATCGATGACGTCCGCATCGTCGTTGCCAGCCACAAGGCGCAGATGGCCGACCAGGCGATGTACCGCTTCGTCGGCATCGAGCCGACCGAGATGGCGATCCTCGTCAACAAAAGCTCCGTGCATTTCCGTGCCGATTTCGAGCCTATCGCCGAAACCGTTCTCGTGTGCACCGCGCCCGGCCCGATGCCGCTGAGCCCTGCCGACCTGCCATGGACGCGCCTTGCCGACGGCATGCGGCTTTCGCCCGGCGGTCCCGTCTTTCACCGCAGGCCGGAGCGCCAGACCATGGAGGCCTGATCCACCGCCCTGCGGCACGGCGGGAGAACCCGTGCCCAAGGGCGCCACCGCCAACCAACCATCGAAACCAAAAAAGGGAACACGATATGTTGCGAATTCAAAAAACCTTGAATCAGTTCCGCGGGCATACGCGGGGCGCCGTCACCGGCATCATGGCCGCGGCGCTGCTCGCCGGAACGGGCGTGGCCACCCAGGCGCTGGCTCAGGAAAAGACCATCACCGCGGTCATGCATTCGGGCCTGCGGGTGCTCGACCCGATCATCACGACAGCCCATATCAGCCGCAACCACGGCTATATGATCTACGACGTGCTGGTGGCTGTTGACGAGAATTTCCAGCCGCAGCCGCAGATGGCCGACTGGACCATCTCCGACGACAATCTCACCTACACCTTCACCCTGCGCGACGGGCTCAAGTTTCACGACGGCGCTCCGGTCACCGCCGCCGATGCGGTCGCCTCACTCAAGCGCTGGGGCGAGAAAGACTCGGGCGGCCAGCTCATCTTCGACGTGACCGAAAGCCTGGAGGCCACCGACGACAAGACCATCGTGTGGACGCTGAAGGAGCCTTTCCCGGCATTGCTCGACACGGTTGGCAAGCAGTCGGCCCTGCCGCCTTTCATTATGCCCGAGCGTGTGGCCAGCGGCTCCGCCGACGAGGCGGTGACGGACTACACCGGCTCCGGTCCCTTCGTCTTCGTCGAGGAGGAGTATCAGCCGGGCGTCTCGGTCACCTACAGGAAGAACGAGGACTACGTGCCGCGCGAAGGCGCGCCGAGCTGGATGGCCGGCGGCAAGGAGGTGAAGGTCGACACGGTGCGCTGGGTGACAATGCCCGACGCGCAGACCGCCATCAACGCGCTGCTTTCCGGCGAGATCGACTATATCGAGCAGGTGCAGATCGACCTTCTGCCGCTTCTGGAGGCAAGCGAGGACGTGGTGGTGGAGACCCGCGACGATCTCGGCTACCAGACCATCGGCCGCATGAACTTCAAGTATCCTCCCTTCGACAATAAGAAAGTCCGCCAGGCGGCGATGATGGCGCTCAGCCAGGAGGACGTGCTCGCCACGCTCATCGGCAACCCGCAATATTACAAGGTATGCGGCGCGATCTTCGGCTGCGGCACGCCGCTGGCCGACGAGACCGGCTCGGAAACGCTAACCTCCGGCGGCGATATCGAGGGCGCCAAGAAGCTGCTGGAGGAGGCCGGCTACGACAATACGCCGGTCGTGCTGATGCAGCCGACCGACGTCGTCAGCCTCACCGCCCAGCCCGTGGTCGCCGCGCAGGCGCTGCGCCAGGCCGGCTTCAATGTCGACATGCAGGCGATGGACTGGCAGACGCTCGTGACCCGCCGCGCCAGCCAGGCCAAACCTTCGGAGGGCGGCTGGAACCTCTTCTTCACCAACTGGATGGTGCCGGAAATCAACTCCCCGCTGATCAGCCCGATGCTGAATGGCCGCGGCGACGATGCCTGGTTCGGCTGGCCCGAGGATCAGAAGATCGAGGAACTGCGCGCCGAGTTCATCAAGGCCGACACGCCGGAGAAGCAGAAGGAAGTGGCCGCCAGGATCCAGGCGCACAACATGGAAGAGGTGCTCTACATCCCGCTCGGCCAGTACATCATGCCCCAGGCCCGCAGCACGAAGCTGACCGGCATGATCGCCTCGCCGGTTCCGGTCTTCTGGAACGTCGACAAGGTGGAGTAAGGCACCCTCCCGGAATTGCCGGGCAGCGGTCGGTTTGCCCCCGATACCGGCAGGCCGCCGCTGCCCTGTTCTTCCCTCCCCCTTGAGGGGAGGGATCGACGGCGGGATCGACGGCAACAAGAACCGTATGCGATTGCCCTCCTTGAGGGGCGAGAAAACGTTGGCCGACAGGTCGGCGCCCCTATCCCGGTTGGGCCGGGGCACGGCGCGGGCACTGAAGAACCGAGGCACGGCACCCATGCTAGGCTACATCATCCGGCGCATTCTCGCGGTCATCCCCGTGATGGCCATCGTCGCCGTCTTCGTCTTTCTGCTTCTGCGGCTGACGCCGGGCGATCCGGCGGCGATCATTGCCGGCGACATGGCAACGCCCGCCCAGCTCGAGCGCATCCGCACGAGCCTCGGGCTGAACGACCCGCTGCATGTTCAGTTCATCACCTGGGTCGGCCTGCTCCTGCAGGGCGAGCTCGGCACTTCGCTGATCTCCAACACGCCGGTGACCAGCATGATCGGCCAACGCATCTGGCCGACCTTCAACATCGCCGTCCTCACCATCGTCCTGTCGGTGCTGATCGCCGTTCCCATGGGGGTGCTGGCCGCGTGGCGGCATCGCACATGGGCCGATTATGCCGTCATGGCCTTCTCTGTGCTGGGCTTTTCGATCCCGGTCTTCGTGATCGGCTACATCTTCATCCAGGTCTTTTCGCTCGAACTGCGCTGGCTCCCCGTCCAAGGATACAAGGCGCCGTCCGAGGGTCTGTGGGCATTCCTGTCGCGGGCCATCCTGCCGTGCCTGACGCTGGCCACCATCTATGTGGCGCTGATCGCCCGCATGACGCGCGCCTCCATGCTGGAGGTGCTGGGCGAGGACTATATCCGCACCGCCCGCGCCAAGGGCGTCGCAGAGCAGATCGTTCTTTTCCGCCACGCGCTGCGCAATGCGGCGGTGCCCATCATGACCATCATCGGCACCGGCTTCGCCCTTCTGATCGGCGGCGTGGTGGTGACGGAAAGCGTGTTCAACATTCCCGGCATCGGCCGGCTGACGGTCGATGCCGTGCTCGCCCGCGACTATCCGGTGATCCAGGCTATGATCCTTCTGACGAGCGCGCTCTACGTCTTCATCAACCTCGTCATCGACCTGTCCTACACCTTCTTCGACCCGAGGATCCGTTACTGATGGCCGCGACACCCGAACCCGCCGCCCGGCTGCAATGGCTCTTCGGCGCCGTCGCCCTCCCCAGAGGCTGGCGCATGGGCGCCGGCCCGATCATCGCGGCCGCCGTGCTCGGCCTGATCGTGCTGGCCGCCATCTTCGCGCCGCTCATCTCGCCGCATGATCCCATGACCATGGATGCACTCCAGCGCCTGAAGGGGCCGAGCGACACCTATCTTTTAGGCACCGATGCCTATGGACGCGACCTTTATTCGCGCGTCGTCACCGGGGCGCGGGTTTCGCTGTTTATCGGGGTCGGGGCGGCGTTCGTCTCGGTCCTGATCGGCCTGATGATCGGCCTCGTCTCCGGCTTCTTCCGGCTGGCCGACGCCATCATCATGCGCATCATGGACAGCCTGATGGCCATCCCGTCGATCCTGCTGGCCATCGCGCTCGTCGCGCTCAACGGCCCCAGCATCTGGTCGGTGATCATCGCCATCACCATTCCCGAGATACCGCGCGTGGTGCGGCTGGTCCGCTCCGTGGTGCTGTCCGTGCGCGAGGAGCCCTACGTGGAGGCGGCCATCGCGCTCGGCTCCTCCATGCCAAAGATCCTGTGGCAGCACCTGATGCCCAACACCCTGGCCCCGCTCATCGTGCAGGCGACCTATATCTGCGCCTCGGCCATTCTCACCGAAGCCATCCTGTCGTTCCTGGGCGCCGGCGTTTCGACCGAGATACCCACCTGGGGCAACATCATGGCCGAGGGGCGCATCTATTTCCAGCTCAAGCCGTCGCTGATCTTCTGGCCGGGCCTGATGCTCTCCTTGTGCATCCTGTCGATCAACCTCCTCGGCGACACCGCCCGCGACCTGCTCGATCCGCGGTTGAAGAAACGGGAGGGATGAGGATGCCGGCAATAGCGCTCAACGGTTGGAGGCGTCGTCCATGAAGTTCAAGAACCGCATATTCGGCGACGCGGAAACCGTTCTCGATATCCGCAACCTCACGGTGAAGCTGGCCGGCAACGAAACCGCCGAACCGGTGCTCGACCGCGTCTCGCTCAAGATCCGCGCCGGCGAGACGGCGTGCCTGGTGGGCGAGTCGGGCTCCGGCAAATCGGTCACCTCGCTCTCCGTCATGGGCCTTCTACCCAAGGGCTCGCTGGCGGCCATGGGCGGCACCATCGACATGGACGGCAAGAACCTGCTGGCGCTCGGCCCGCAGGCGATGCGCGAAATGCGCGCCCGCCGGATCTCGATGATCTTCCAGGAGCCTATGACCGCGCTCAACCCGGTCATGCGCGTCGGCGACCAGATCGAGGAGGTGCTGGATACCCACGCCCGGCTGCCGGGCGCGGAGAAGAGGCGGCGCGTCCTCGACATCATGGACCAGGTGCACCTGCCCGAGGTGGAGCGCATCTATCGCTCCTATCCCCACCAGCTTTCCGGCGGGCAGCGCCAGCGCATCATGATCGCCATGGCGCTTATCCTCGAGCCCAAGCTTCTGATCGCCGACGAGCCCACGACCGCGCTCGACGTCACGACCCAGCAGCAGATCCTGAGCCTGATCGGCGAGTTGCAGGAGAAGCACGGCACTGCCGTGCTCTTCATCACCCACGACATGGGCGTCGTGGCCGAAATCGCCGATACCGTCCATGTGATGAGGCTCGGCCGGATCGTTGAGCAGGCGCCGGTGGAAACACTCCTGCGCCACCCGCAAAAGGACTACACGAAGAAGCTGCTCCAGGCCGTGCCCAGCCTCACACCCCGTCCCTACCGGACCGGGGAAGCGCGCGAGACCGTTCTGCGCGTGAGCGGCCTCCAGAAGATCTACAGCACGGGCACCATCTTTGTGCGGCGGGAGCCGACACGGGCGGCAACGGACGTGGCCTTCGCCGTCGAGCGCGGCCGCACCCTCGGCATCGTCGGCGAATCGGGCTCGGGGAAATCCACCGTCGCGCGTTGCATCATGCGGCTGATCGACCCGACCGCCGGCGAAATTCGTGTCGCCGGCAAGGAGATCGCAACCCTTTCGCGGCGCGAGCTGCGGCCCTTGCGCAAGCACATCCAGATCGTCTTCCAAGACCCGTTCCGCTCGCTGAACCCGCGCTGGACCATCGGCAGGAGCCTTATCGAAGGCCCGCTCAATCTTGGCGAGGACAAGCGCAAATCGCTTGCCCGCGCGGCCGAGCTTCTGGCGCTCGTCGGCCTGCCGGAAGACGCCATCGGCCGCTATCCGCACCAGTTCTCCGGCGGGCAGCGCCAGCGCGTGGCCATCGCCCGCGCCATTGCCATGGAGCCCGACGTTCTGGTGGCCGACGAGGCGGTCTCGGCACTGGACGTCTCGGTGCAGGCGCAGGTTCTGGAGCTTCTCGACAGCCTGCAGAAGAAGATCGGCATCGCCATCCTGTTCATCACCCACGATCTGCGTGTCGCCGCGCAGATCTGCGACGAGGTCGTGGTCATGCAGCATGGCAGGATCGTCGAGCACGACACCGCCTGGAACGTCCTGTCCAACCCGCAGCACGCTTATACGCGCTCCCTCATCGAGGCAGCCCCCGGCCGCTTCTGGGATTTCGCCAACTTCCGTGAATTGCGGAGCGCGTGAAAAGCGCCCGGACCACCACGCCCAAAGAACGCTACATCGGAGCCAGCTCATGCCCGTACTGCCGAAGATCGCCGAATACGCCGACGAACTGACCGCCATTCGCCGCGACATCCACCAGCATCCCGAGATCGGGTTCGAGGAAGTGCGCACCTCCGGCATCGTCGCCCGTATGCTCCAATCCTGGGGCGTGGAGGTGCATACCGGCCTTGGCAAGACCGGCGTGGTCGGCATCCTCAAAGGCAAGGGCGACAGTGGCCGGACCGTCGGCCTGCGCGCCGACATGGATGCGCTGCCCATGGACGAGCAGACCAACCTGCCCTTCGCCTCGAAGAACCCCGGCCGCTTCCACGGCTGCGGCCATGACGGCCACACGACCATGCTCCTGGGGGCGGCGCGATACCTGGCCGAAACGCGGGATTTCGCGGGGACCGCGGTCTTCATTTTTCAGCCCGCCGAGGAAGGGTTGGGCGGCGCCCGCGCCATGCTGGCGGATGGGCTGTTCGACAAGTTCCCCTGCGACGAGATCTACGGCATGCACAACAACCCGCTCGCCGAACCCGGCAAGATGGGCGTGAAGCCGGGCGCGGCCATGGCGGGGGCTTCCTTCTTCGACATCACGATAAACGGGGTCGGCAGCCATGGCGCCATGCCCCATCATTCGAAGGACCCCATCGTTATCGCCTCGGCGCTGATCCAGAACCTGCAATCGGTCGTGAGCCGCAACGTGCCCGCCGTGCGCACCGCCGTCCTTTCCGTGACGCAGGTGCATTCGGGCTCGGCCTATAACGTCGTGCCCGGCAAAGCCGTCATATCGGGAACGATCCGCTACTTCGACGACGAGGTGATGGAGCTCATCCACCACCGTGTGCGCACGCTGTGCGCCGGGATGGCGCAGGCCTACGAGATCAGCATCGACGTCGACCTCAGGAACACCTTCGACGTCCTCATGAACGACCCCGATCTTTCCCTAGCCTATCTGGACGCCGCGCGCGACGTGGTCGGCGAGGAGAACGTCTCCGAGACGAAGGACCTCGTGACCGGCAGCGAAGACTTCGCCGACATGCTCAAGGTCGTGCCCGGCGCCTATTGCACGCTCGGCCACAAGGGCTCGATACCCGTCCACAATCCCGGGTTCATTCTGGACGATGAGATTCTTCCCGTCGGCGCCAGCATCATGGCCCGCATCGTCGAAAAGCGCATGCCCCTTTAAGTCCGGACCAATTGCCAACTCCCGAGGAAATCATTTCATGAACGCAACAAGCCTTCCCTTCGACGCAGACGCGATGCTCGCCGGCCTCAAGCCGTGGGTCGAATGCGAGAGCCCGACTTTCGACGCCGCTGCTGTGGACCGGATGATGGACCTTGCCGCCTATGATCTCGCCAGCGCCGGCGCCGAGATCGAGAGAATCCCCGGCAGGATGGGCTATGGCGGCTCGGTGCGGGCCCGCTTTCCGCACAAGGATTTCGGCAAGCCCGGCATCCTGATTTCCGGCCATCTCGATACAGTCCACCCGGTTGGCACGCTGGCGAAGAACCCGTGGCGCATCGAGGATGGCAAATGCTATGGCCCCGGTATCCAGGACATGAAGGGCGGCAACTACATCAGCGTCGAGGCACTGCGCCAGCTCGCGCTCGCCGGCATCGAGACGCCGCTCCCCGTCACCGTGCTTTTCACGCCGGACGAGGAAGTGGGAACGCCCTCGACGCGCGAGCTGATCGAGATGGAGGCCCGCAAGAACAAATATGTCCTGGTGCCCGAACCCGCCCACCGCGACGGCTCTGCGGTCACGGGCCGCTTTGCCATCGCCCGCTTCAACGTCAAGACCACGGGCAGGCCCAGCCATGCCGGTTGGGCGCTCAAGGACGGCCGCTCGGCAATAGCGGCGATGGCGCGCAAGATCCAGGAGATCGAGGCGATGACCACCGACGACTGCACCTTCTCCGTCGGCGTCGTCCACGCCGGCCAGTGGGTCAATTGCGTATCGTCGACCTGCGAGGCCGAAGTTCTTTCGATGGCCAAGAAGCAGCAAGACCTCGACCGCGGCATTGAGCGCATGCTGGCGCTGAACGGCGAGGAGAACGAGGTGACCATCGAGGTCACGCGCGGTGTCACGCGGCCGGTCTGGGAGCCCGACGAAGGCACGCTCCAGGTCTATGAGCTGGCCAAGGGCATCTGCGCCGAAATAGGGTTTGACCTCAGCCATTGCAGCGCCGGCGGCGGCTCGGACGGCAATTTCACCGGCGCCCTCGGCATCCCGACGCTCGATTCCATCGGCGTGCGCGGCAAGGGCCTGCACACGCTGAACGAACATATCGAAGTCGACAGCCTGGTCGAGCGCGCCCGGCTGATGGTGGGTCTTTTGACGCGACTGAAATAGCCGAGCGGGATGCGTTCAGGGTGGATCGAGCGCGCCCGGAATAGGCCAAATTGGCGCTCACCTCGTCATCCCGGAAGTCCGAAGGGCTATCCGGGACCCATTGGCAGAACAGCATAAGGCACGGCCCAATCCTCGCCCGGGCGCCTATCAGCACAACCCACACCCTCTACGGAACCCGGCCGCGCCTCTCAATAGGTCCCGGCTCTGCGCGACTTTGCCGCTTGGCCGGGATGACGGAGATGGGTGCGTTCGATCCGCCGGAACTCGCCATGCCCACCTCACCCGGCGCTGCGGGAGCGCCGACGCACGATCTCGTAGGTGATGGCGCCGACGATGGTGACGGCGATCATGATCAGCGCCAGCGCATTGACCGCCGGCGTCAGGCCGGTCCGCACCTTGGTGGCGATATAGACGGTGAGCGGCGTGTCGAAACCGCGCACGAAAAGGGTCGTGTTGTAGTTCTCGATCGACTGCAGCACAGCCAGGAAGCCCGCGGCGAACAAGGCCGGCTTCAAAAACGGCAGGATGACGCGGCGGAACACCATGAATTTCGAGGCGCCGAGCCCCACGGCCGCTTCCTCCTGCGTGCGGTCGAAGCGCTGCAGCCGCGCGGCCACCATCAGCATCACATAGCAGATGATGAAGCTCGATTGCGCCAGCACGATGAGGAATACGCCGCCGCCGACGCCGAGCTGCCGCCAAAGCACCAGTGTCGAGATGCCGATCACCACGCCGGGGGTCAGCAGCGGCGAGACCATGACGGCATACATGAAGCTGCGCGCACGCGCGTGAAGGCTGGTGAGCAGCAGCGCCGCCGCCGTGCCGACCGGCAAAACGACGAGGACCACGAAAAACGCGACGACAGCCGAGGTCCACAGCGATTGCCACATGCCGGTGTCGGCCCACAGCGCGCTGAACCATTGCAGGGTCGTGCCCTGCCACGGCGTGACGGTGGGGAAGCGGCTGGCATTGAAGGTGGCCGCGCCCATGATGGCGAGCGGCGCGAACAGATAGAGGAAGAAGGCGGCGAAATAGAAACCGAAGAGCGCCTTGCGGATGCGGTCGGCGGCATTCATTTGGCCACCTCGGTCAGGCTGACGCGAGCGATGCGCAAGGTGACGAGCACGACCGTGAGGCAAAGGACCAGCAGCACCAGCGCATAGGCCGCGCCGCGGTTCCAGTCGCCGCCCTCGAAGAACCAGTTGTAGATGATCTCGGTGAACCAGCGGCTGCCCGGCGCGCCCAGCAGAGCCGGCGCCACATAGGAGCCGGCGGCCAGCATGAATGTGAAGACGCAGCCCGTCGCGATGCCGGCTTTCGCGTGCGGGATGACCACCCGCCAATGGGTGCGCCAGACGGAGGCGCCCAGATCCCGCGCCGCCTCGATCTGGGATTTTTCCAGCGATTCGATGGCGTTGTAGACCGGAAAGAGCATGAACAGGATGTAGGCATAGGTCATGCCGGCCAGAACGCCGCCGTCCCCGTACCACCGCACCGGCTCGTCGATGATGCCGAGCGACAGCAAGAGGGCGTTCAGCGGACCGCGAAATGCCAGAAGGATGTACCAGGCGAGCGTGCGCAGCACCTCGTTGATCCAGAACGGGATGGTGAGCGCCAGGAGGACGATCGCCGTCTGGTTTTGCGTGGCGTTCTGCGCCAGCCAATAGGCCAGCGGGTAGCACACGAGGAATGTGACGAAGGCCACCAGCGCGCTTGCCCAGATTGTCTTGAAGAAGATCGCCCGGTGCACGCCCTCATTGGCCAGGTAAAGAATGTTGTCGAGGGAATAGACGTCGCGCGGGCCGCCAATCTCCGCCGGCGGCAGATTTGGCTTGAGCGCGTAGTCGATCATCATGATGTTGGGCGCCAGCACCATGCCCGTGAGCCACACCGCCACCAGCGCCACGAACAGGGTGCCGAGCCCGCCACCGAAGCGCTTATAAAGATCAGCCATCGGGCAGCACCACGGCGTTGACGTCGGCGAAAGCGAAGGATGCCCGCTCACCGATGGAAGGCGCGTTGCCGAGCCTGGTGCTGGCGATGGACGCGACGAGTTCGCCGCCATCGTCGAGCCTGCCATGGGCCAGCGCGAAGGCCCCCTCGAAGTCGATGCTTTCGATCTCGGCGGCCAGTCTGTTGCCGCCATTGCCGTCCGGCTCCAGCGCCTCGGGACGCACATAAAGCCGTGCCGCCTTCCCCACCGCCAGACCGTCGCCGGCGCGCCCGCGCAGCGGCCCGTGGGTGCTTTCAACCGTGGCGATGCCGTCATCTACGGCCGAGACTTCGCCGGCAATGATGTTCGTCTCGCCGACAAAGGTCGCCACGAAGGGCGTTGCCGGATTGTCGTAGAGCTCGCGCGGCGCGCCCACCTGTTGCAGGATGCCGTCGCTCATCACCGCCACGCGGTCCGACATGGCAAGCGCCTCGGACTGGTCGTGGGTGATATAGATGAAGGTCACGCCGGTGCGTTTCTGCAGGCTTCGCAACTCGGAGCGCATGTGCTGGCGCAGCTTGAGGTCGAGGGCCGAAAGCGGCTCGTCGAGAAGCAGCACCTGCGGCTCCACCGCAAGCGCGCGGGCGATGGCCACGCGCTGGCGCTGGCCGCCGGAAAGCTCGCCCGGCATGCGGTCGCCATAGCCGTCGAGGGCAATGAGATGCAGAAGTTCGTCGGCCTTCTTCCGGCGCTCGGCCTTGGCAACGCCCCGCGCCTCCAGGCCGAAGGCGATGTTCTCCCACACCGGCATCAGCGGAAACAGCGCCAGTGACTGGAAGATCATGGCGGTCGGACGTTGGTCCGGGCCGAGCCCCGCCATGTCGCGCCCACCGATCAGCACCGCGCCGTCCGTCGGCTGCAAAAAGCCCGCCACGATGCGCAGGATCGTCGTCTTGCCGCAGCCCGAAGGTCCCAGAATCGAGAAGAATTCGCCCGCCTCGACGGTGAAGGAAACGTCGCTTACGGCGCGGGTGCGGCCGAAGGTCATGCCGACGCTGTGCAGTTCTACCGAATGTGACATATTTGCTCAATGAATGAGGAGGGCGGGCGCGCCAGCGTCCGCCCTCCTAAGAAAAAGCCTCAGGCCGAAAGGAAACGGTCCTGATATTCGTTGCGCTTGGCAACGAACCAGCTCTCCTGGATCGGCCACCACCACAGCTTCTCCAGCGCATCGCCCGGATAGGCGGCGGCGAAGAAGGCCTTGGCTTCATCGGAGATGAGTTCCTCGGCGCCCACGGCGGTCGAGTTGATCGAGGTGGCGTTGGTGTACATGGCGCCGGCTTCCGGCGTCAGGAACCAGTTGATGAAGGCGTAGGCCTGCTCGATGTTTTCGGCGCCGGAGGGGATGGCGACGCCTTCCATCCACGCCAGCGCTCCTTCCTTGGGGGCAATGAAGCCGATGGGCAGGCCTTCCTTGGCGAGCGATGCGGCGGTCGAATCCCAGGTCTGGCCGATGGCGCAGCCATTGACCCGGAAAGCGCCCTGCGCCTCGTTCTCATTGTTCCAGAACTGCACGATGTTGGCCTTGCGCGCGATCGCCTCCTGGAGGATGACGTCGTAGACCTTGGTCATGTTCTCTTCCGACTTGAAGGCGTCGACCATCGGCAAAGGCAGCTTGCCCTCGCCTTGCAGCCAGAGGCCGAGGCCGACCAGCCCGGAATGGGCGCGGACCGTGGCCTTGCCTTCCATCTCCGGCTTCCAGATGTCGCCATAGGAGGCCGTGCCATATTCCAGCGGTGCCTGCTGCTTGTCGAAGGTCAGCGCCTCGGTGCCCCAATCGGTTGGGACCTGATAGCGCTTGCCGTCGATGACGGCGCCGAGATTGGCGGAGTTGTTCCAGGCGCTCGGCAGGCACTTCTCGATGTCGACCTTGGACTCGTCGATGGGCTGGACCAGGCCGAACTCGACGTAGTTGGGCACACGGTCGACCGTCGGCCAGATGATGTCGAAGCCGGCGCCATTGTTGGCGCGAAGCTGGTTCAAGAGCTCGTCATTGGTGCCGTAGGGCGTGAAGTTGGCCTTGACGCCGGTGGCGTTCTCGAAAGCCGAAAGCATCTCGTCGTTGAGATAGCCGGCCCAGGCAAAGATGTTGACGGAACCCGAAGACCCCTGCGCGTAGCTGCGCGAAATGAAAGGTGCGGCGAGCGTGAGCCCGGCCGCCGCGCCTGCGCCCTTCATGAAGGTACGCCGTTTAACGATTGTCATTTGATACTCCCCTGTTTCCGTTGCCTGACGCGCAGCGGTTAAGCGTCACATGTTACATGACGATGAACATGCGGCAATTAAAATGCGCCGGCTATCGCTTGTGCCCTTTTGCCCCTGCGGAGGTTGCTGCAGGGGGCGCTATTCACCCCTGGCGGAAAGCTGGGCCAGCCGCGCCTCGAGGAACCGCCGCTCGGCCGGTTGGCGCGCAAGCTGGAGCGCGCGGCCATAGGAGGCTTTCGCCGCCTCGTGGCGGCCCAGCCTGCGCTGCATGTCCGCCAGCGCGGCGTGGGCAAGGTGATACCCGTCGAGGCCGCCCCCTTCCATCGCCGCGCCAACGGCCTCCAGCCCCGCCTCGGGTCCGTCGCGCATGCCGAGCGCCGCCGCGCGATTGAGCGCGGCGACAGGCGAAGGCTCGATACGGACCAGCACGTCGTAAAGGGCGACGATCTGCGCCCAGTCGGTTTGCGCCACTGCCGGCGCTTCGGCATGAACGGCGGCGATCGCCGTTTGAAGGACGTACGGGCCGACCCGCCGCGAGGCCATGCCCCGTTCGATCAGGTTCCGGGCCTCGGCGATCAGGCGGCGGTCCCACAGAGACCTGTCCTGATCTTCGAGCAGAACGAGGTCGCCAGCCGCATCGACACGGGCGGGCCGCCGGGCTTCGTGCAGCAGCATGAGAGCAAGCAGGCCCAGCGCCTCGGTCTCGGCAAGCAGCCCGACCAGCAGCCGGCCCAGCCGGATGGCCTCGGCGGAAAGGTCCGCCCGCGTCAGGCTTGGTCCCTCGGTCGCTGCATAGCCCTCGTTGAAGATCAGATAGATCACCCGCAGAACACTGTCGAGCCGCGCCGGCAGTTCCGCCCTGGCCGGGACCTCGTAAGGCAGCGCCTCGTCGCGGATCCTTGCCTTTGCCCGGACGATGCGCTGGGCGATGGTGGGCGCGCGGGTCAGATAGGCGCGCGCGATCTCTTCCGTCGTCAATCCGCCGACTTCACGCAAGGTCAAGGCGATGCGGGCATCGGGGGCAAGCGCCGGATGGCAGCAGGTGAAGATGAGCCGCAATTCGTCGTCCCGGATATCCTCGGAGACGGCCAGTTCCGGCTCGCTCTCCGCCAGAACCTTCAAGTCCGGCAAGGCCGCTGCCAGCCGCGCCTGCCGCCGCCAGCGGTCGACCATCTTGAAACGGCCGGCCGACACGAGCCAGGCATAGGGGTTTTGCGGAACGCCGTCGCGCGGCCACCGGTCGGCGGCGGCGGCAAAGGCCTCATGCAGGGCCTCCTCCGCCGCCTCGAACCCGCCCAGAAGGCGGATCAGCGTCGCGAGCACGCGTCGCTTCTCGGTGCGGTAGGCCGCTTCGAGGGCGGCGCGTGCTCGTGCCTCGCTCACAGTTGCGGACGAGGCTCGCTGAAATCGACCACCGGCCGCACTTCGACGGCCCCTATCCGCGCCAGCGGGTGACCGGCGGCGAGCCTTGCGGCCTCGTTGAGATCGGGCGCCTCGATTATGATGATGCCGCCAAGCATCTCCTTGGTCTCCATGAACGGGCCGTCGACTGCCGACATCTTGCCACCGCGCACTTGCGCGGTCATTGCGGATTCCGGCAGTTCCAGCGCCTCGGCCGTGACGAAATGGCCGCTCTCCTTCAATACCTCGTCATAATTGGCGCATTCGGAAAGAGCCGCATTGGCCTCGGGACTTCCGCCGAACAGCTTCTTGGGATCGTAATAGATGATACAAGCGTAGCGCATTTCCAGGTTCCTTCTGTTGGTGTCTTGAACGCCCCTTGTCGTTCGGCACTGCCCGGATTCGACAAGCTAGGATATTTTTCTGCCCTTTGTCGAAACGGGCCGCCGTTGACACGCATCGGTAAAGCTGGGCCAATATCCATGGAGCATGGGTAGTGGCAGGAGAGCGACATGATGCGCCGGGTTTCCCTTATTCTCTTCATTCTTTGCAGCCTCGCCGTCACAGCCTCCGCGCAGGATGCAAGGCGCATCGTCACCACTTCCGACAGCGACTATTTCGGCTTCGACCTGCGCAGCGAGCAGGATGTCTCGCTCGACCAATGCTCGGCTGCCTGCCTTGGCGATCCGCAATGCCGCGCCTTCACCTACAATGCCAAGGCCCAATGGTGCTTCCTCAAGTCGGATTTCAGCAGGCTCGATCGCTTCGAGGGCGCCATCGCCGGCAAGGTGGTGACGGCCGGCGCCGGGCCGGACATCGGCGCGCCGCCGCCGCTTGCCTTCGTGCCGTCGCATATACTGCAGGAGGCCGACGCCTACCGGGGCGAAGTGCTGGGCAAGGCACCTTCCGGCGATACCGGCCTGGTCGCCCTCACATCGGCCGCCGGCCAGGCGCTGACCGCCTATGACGGGTCCAACGCGATGGCCAATTTCGAGGCCGCCATTGCCATCGAGCCGCAGGATGCGGCGCTATGGACGGGCCTTGCCCGGGCGGCCACGATTGCCCAACCGGACCGGAACCGGAGCGGCTATATCCTGCAGCGCGCGGCCACAAGCGCCGGCGTGATCGCCTATCGGCTCTCGCGCACCGCCGACGACCGTGCCGACGCGCTCGCGGCCCTTGCCGCCGCTTTGGAGAACCGCACCCTTTTCCGGCCCGCCATCAGCGCCTATGAGGCGAGCCTGGCGCTCCGCTCTTCGCCCGAGGTTCAAGCCCTTTATGCCGAACTGAAGCGCACCAAGGGTTTCCGGGTCGTCGACCATTCCGTCGATTCCGACAGCGCGACGCCGCGCGTCTGCGTCCAGTTCTCCGAGGAGCTCGTCAAGAGCGGCGTCGACTACTCCCAATACTTGACCGTCGACAACGGCCGCGCCGCGGCCATCGACAGGAGCGATCAGGAGCTCTGCGTCAGCGGCTTGCGGCACGGTGAGCAGTTCCGCATCGTGGTCCGCCAAGGCCTCCCGGCGGCGATCGGCGAGGTGATCGCCGAACCTGTCCCGCTCGGAATCTACATACGCGACCGGTCGCCCGCGCTGCGTTTCACCGGCGAGAATTTCGTCCTGCCCACGAGCGCCCGGCGCGGCATTCCACTCGTCTCGGTCAATGCGTCGAGCGCGGAATTGTCGCTCTATCGCGTGGGCGACAGGTCGCTGGCGCGGCTCGTGGCGGAATCGACATTCCTGAGCCAGCTCAACCAGTATGAGATCGAGCAGGTTGCCAGCGACCTGGGCGAGGAAATCTGGACGGGAACGATCGAAATCGAACCCGAACGGAACAAGGACGTCGTCACCAGCATCCCCGTCGACAAGATCGTGCCGGAACGCAAACCCGGCATCTACATGCTGGCCGCCCTCCCCGAGGGCGACCGCAGCCAGAGCTGGGACAGCCGCGCCACCCAGTGGTTTCTGGTCTCGGACATCGGCCTGTCCACCTTTGCAGGCGGCGACGGCCTGTCGGTTTTCGCCCGCTCGCTCGCCACCGCCCGGCCGATGGCCGACCTGCGGCTGAAGCTGCTCGCCCGCAACAATGAAGTGCTCGGCGAGGCGGTGACGGACGCCGAGGGCCACGTCCGGTTCGCGCCGGGCCTTGCGCGCGCCGATGGCGGGCTCTCGCCGGCGGCCATCATCGCCGAGAACGGCAATGATTTCGTCTTCCTCGACATGACGCGCGCCGGCTTCGATCTTTCCGACCGCGGCGTCACGGGGCGGCAATCGCCGGGACCCATAGACGCCTTTGCCTGGACCGAGCGCGGCATCTATCGCGCCGGCGAGACCGTGCACGCGGCCACGCTCCTGCGCGATGCCGCAGTGGACGCGGTCGAGAACCTGCCGCTTACCTTCATCTTCCAGCGGCCCGACGGCGTCGAGGACCGCCGCATCGTTTCGAAGGGCGCGGGCTTGGGCGGCCATGCCGTCGATCTGCCGCTTCCCGAAAACGCCATGCTGGGTACTTGGTCGCTGCGGGTCCATACCGATCCCGAGCAGGCGCCGATCGCCGAGAAGATGTTCCTGGTCGAGGATTTCGTCCCCGACCGGACGGAGTTCGCGCTGACCTCCGATCGCGACAGCGTTCCGGTGGGCTCGTCGGTGGAAATCACGCTCGACGGCCGCTATCTCTACGGCGCACCGGCGGCCGGCCTGGCGCTCGAGGGACAACTGACCATCGGCACGACACGCACATGGGAGCCGTTTCCCGGCTATCTGTTCGGCCTGCAGGACGAGGACGAAGCCGAAACCGTGCGCGTGCCGCTGGCGGGCCTGCCCGAGACGGATGCCGACGGCAAGGCCGTCTTCGACGTTTCCATCGACAGCGTGCCGTCGACGACGCGACTGCTCACCGCCAATATCAGCGTACAGATGCGCGAGGCCGGCGGACGCGCTGTCGAGCGCGCCATAGACATCGGCATCGAGCCGGAAGCCGAGTTCATCGGCCTGAGACCCGAATTTTCGGGCGGACAGGTACAGGAAGGCGGCACTGCCGGCTTCCGCGTCATCGCGGCGGACGCCTCGGGCGAGCGCATCGCAATGCCGGGGCTGAAATGGTCGCTCCTGCGGGTCCAGCGGAACTACCAGTGGTACCGGAGCGAAGGTTCGTGGCGCTATGAGCCTATCGTCTCGACGAGCCTTGTCCAGGAAGGCACGGTCGACGCATCGCCCGGTTCCGAACCGCAGATCAGCATCCCCGTCGACTGGGGCCGCTACCGGCTCGAGATCGCCGGCGCTGAACCGGGCGGACCGGTCTCCAGCATCGAGTTCGATGCCGGCTGGTATGTCGAGGCGCTCTCGACCGAGACGCCGGACGGCCTCGAAATCGCGCTCGACCGCGAATCCTACAGGGTCGGCGACATCGCGAAGCTGAAGATCTCGCCGCGCTTTGCCGGCGAAGCGCTGATAACGCTCGGCGTCGAGAACCTGAATCGGACCTTCACCGCCACCGTGCCGGCCGAGGGCACGACGATCGACATTCCCGTAACGGAAGATCTGGGTGCCGGCACGTATGTGACGGCGACGCTGTTCCGCCCCGGCGAGGCGGCCGACAACCGCCTGCCGATGCGGGCGATCGGCGTGCGCTGGCTCAAGGTCGACCCCGGTGCGCGCAAACTTTCGGTTGCGCTTGAAATGACGGAGAAGGCGCGGCCCGGCGAACGGCTCGCGGTTCCCGTCTCCGTCGGCGGGCTTGCCGTCGGCGAGGAGGCCTACGTCACGGTCGCGGCGGTCGATGTCGGCATTCTCAATCTCACGCGCTACGAGCCGCCCGCTCCGGCCGACTGGTATTTCGGCCAGCGCATGCTCGGGCTCGAACTGCGCGACATATATGGCCGGCTGATCGACGGCTCCCTGGGCGCGGTCGGCCGCTTGCGCACCGGCGGCGACGGCGGCGGCATGACGGCGGCCGGAAGCGCGCCCACGGAAAAGTTGCTCGCCTTCTTCTCCGGCATCGTCCGGCTCGATGATGAGGGCAAGGCCGAAATCGGCTTCGACCTTCCGCAGTTCAACGGCACCGCCCGCATCATGGCCGTTGCCTGGTCGAGGAGCGGGGTCGGAAGCGCGGCAAAGGATGTCGTCATCCGCGATCCGCTCGTGCTGACGACGAGCCTGCCGCGCTTCATGGCGCCCGGCGACGAAGCGCGCCTGCTCGTCGAGATCGCCAATACGGACGGCCCCGCCGGCGAATACGCGCTGACGGCCGAAGGCAGCGGAGCGGTCGCGCTCGATGCGCGTACGGCGCCGGAAAGCATCGACCTTGCCGCCGGCGGGCGGACCAGCATATCGCTTCCGGTATCGGCCGGACAGCCCGGCGCGGGCAGCCTCAGGATCGCACTCGCCCATCCATCCGGCCTTGCCGTCGAAAAATCCGTCGCCCTGCCCGTGCGGCCCGGCGTCGCCCCGGTCACCACCCGGCAATCCGTGCCGCTCGCGGCTAATGGCGGCAGCCTGATGATCGATGGCGGCCTGCTGGCCGACAGCTTCGTCGAGGGCGCTTCGGTCTCGGTCAATGTCTCGCGCGCCGAGGCCTTCGACATTCCCGCGCTCCTGATGTCGCTCGACCGCTATCCCTATGGCTGCGCCGAGCAGACGACCAGCCGCGCCCTTCCCCTGCTCTATGTCGGCGAACTGTCGAAGGCGGCGGGCCTTAAGGACGATCCCGCCATCAAGGGCCGTATAGAGGAAGCGATTGCGCGCGTGCTGTCCTACCAGTCTTCTTCGGGAAGTTTCGGGCTATGGGGCCCCGGCTCGGGCGATCTGTGGCTCGATGCCTATGTCACTGACTTCCTGACCCGGGCAAGGGAGCAGGGTTTCGCCGTGCCCGAACAAGCCATGACGCAAGCACTGCAGAACCTGCAGAACGCCATGGCCTACGACGTCGACATCGCGGCCAATGGCGGTGAAATCGCCTACGCGCTTTATGTCCTGGCGCGCAACCGCAAGGCCTCGGCCGGCGATCTGCGCTATTACGCCGACACCCGCATGGACGAGTTCGCCAGCCCGCTCGCGCGCGCCCAGCTTGCCGCCGCGCTCGGACTCTACGGCGATGCCGAACGCGTCGAAAGGAGCTTCGGCTCCGCCTTCCGCCTGGCCCAGTCCATGCCGGTACGCGCCACTGCGCGGGCCGATTATGGCTCGGCCCTGCGCGACGGGGCGGCCATGCTGGCGCTTGCCGCCGAAACGCGGCCCGAACCGGCGCTCATTCCGCAGATGACCAGCTACGTCTCGGATGTCAGGGGCCGCACGCGCCATATGAGCACGCAGGACGAGGCCTGGATGCTGCTCGCCGCCCGCGCGCTGGGCGAAGCCGGCGACAGCATAGCGCTGACCGTCGACGGCGTCGCTCATTCGGGCGCTTTCGCCCGCCGCCTGTCCGGCGAGGAGGTCGCCGCCGCGCCCTTCACCATCGCCAATGCCGGCGCGGAGCCGATCAACGCCGTCGTCACCACCGTCGCAGCACCCCAGCAGCCGCTTCGTGCCGGGGGAGAAGGCTTCACCATCGAGCGCCGCTACTACCGGCTCGACGGGACGGAGATCAATGTCACGGAAGCCCGGCAGAACGAGCGCTATGTGGTGGTTCTGGACATCACCGAGGCCAACAAATGGCCCTCGCGGGTGCTCGTCTCGGACCTGTTGCCGGCCGGCTTCGAAATCGACAATCCGAGGCTGGTCGACAGCGCGCAGCTCGAAAACTTCGAATGGATCGGTCAGACGGAGGTGGCCCATAGCGAGTTCCGCGACGACCGCTTCGTCGCCGCCTTCAACCGCGATGCCGGCAGCGACCGGACTTTCCGGCTGGCCTATGTGGTGCGGGCGGTGACGCCCGGCGTCTATACGCATCCCGCCGCCAGCGTCGAGGACATGTACCGGCCGGAATTTTCGGCGCGCACGGCGACGGGCTTCATGGAGATCACGGGCGAGTAGCGGTGGAAAGGTCCGGCAGAGCGCGAAGGTGGATACGGCGTAGCGTCTTGGGCGCTGCCACGCTGGCGGTCCTGCTTGCAGTCGGCACCTTCACCCTCGACTGGCTGGACCGCGCCTTTCCGCCGCCGCTCGACAGCGCCGGCGCCCTTTCCGTCGAGGTGCTGGACCGCGACGGCGCGCTGCTGCGCGCCTATGCGGCACAGGACGGACGCTGGCGGCTCAAGGCGGATGTCGGCAAGCTCGATCCGCAATTCCTGAAAATGCTCATAGCCTATGAGGACAAGCGTTTCCGGACACATTCCGGCGTCGATCCCATGGCGCTTGCCCGCGCAGCTATCCAGCTTGTCGCCAATGGCCGCATCGTTTCGGGCGGCTCCACCCTTTCCATGCAGCTCGCGCGCCTGCTCGAGCCGCGCAAGGAGCGCAGCTTCGCCGCGAAGTTCCGCCAGATCGCCCGCGCCCTGCAGATCGAACGGCGGCTTTCCAAGGACGCCATTCTGGAACTCTACCTGACACTGGCGCCCTATGGCGGCAATCTGGAAGGGGTACGGGCCGCAAGCCTTGCCTGGTTCGGCAAGGAGCCGCAAAGGCTGAGCCTGTCGCAAGCCGCGCTCCTCGTGGCCCTGCCGCAATCGCCGGAGACACGCCGGCCCGACCGGCATTCGCAGACGGCAAAGTCGGCACGCGACCGTGTGCTCGCCCGCATGGCCACGGCCGGCATCATTCCCGAAAGCGAGGTGGAGCGCGCCGCGCAGGAAAACGTGGCCGCGAGGCGGCTGCCCCTGCCCGCCTTCGCCGCGCACCTGGCCGACGCCGCGATCCGCTCCGAAGGCGGGCAGGCCCTCCGCCACCGGCTCCTTCTGGACAGGGGCATTCAGGCCGCGCTCGAAGCGGTGGCGAAAGAAGGCGCACGCCGCCTCGGCCCCCGCGTTTCGGTCGCCATGATGCTGGCCGATGCCCGTTCGGGCGAAGTGCTCGCGCGGGTGGGATCGGCGGATTATTTCGATCCGGCGCGCGCCGGCTGGATCGACATGAGCGTGGCGCAACGCTCCCCCGGATCGACGCTCAAGCCGTTCATATACGGACTTGCCATCGAAGACGGGCTGGTGATGCAGGAAACCATGATAGAGGACAGGCCAGCCGATTTTCACGGATACCGTCCGCGTAATTTCGACATGGACTATCAGGGCGACGTCAGCGTGCGCGATGCGCTGCAGATGTCGCTCAACGTGCCGGCGATCCGGCTTCTCGATGCGGTCGGGCCGGCCAGGCTCATGTCCCGGCTGAGAGCCGTTGGCGTGGTCCCCGTTCTGCCGCCGGGCGAAACGCCGGGGCTGGCGATCGGCCTCGGCGGTGCGGGGCTGACGCTGGAAGGGCTGGTGCAGCTTTACGCCGGGCTGGCCAACCGCGGCAAGGCGCGGCGCTTGCGCCACCACCCGGACGCCGAAGCCGCCAGCCCGGCAACGGTGCTGACGCCGCAGGCCGCGTGGCAGATCGCCGACATGCTTTCGGGCGTGGCGCCGCCCGAAGGCGCCCCCCGTCTCGGCATCGCCTACAAGACCGGCACTTCCTACGGCTACCGCGACGCATGGGCGGTCGGCTACGACGGGCGTCACGTCCTGGGCGTATGGGTCGGCAGGCCCGATGGGGGCTCGGTGCCGGGGCTGATCGGCTATCTCGCCGCCGCGCCCATCCTGTTCGAGGCTTTCTCCCGCTCCGGCGTCGGCGTCACGCCGTTTCCGCGCGCGCCCGCCGGGGCGGTGCGCCTTGCCGCTTCGGAAATGCCCGCCTCGCTTCGCCGGTTCGCTTCTTCGAGCGGCGCGCCCATTCCCGGCGCCCCGACCGAGCCTGCCCCCGAGATCGTTTTCCCGCCCGAGGGCGCCCGCATCGACCTCGGTTTCGCGCATGAAACAGACGTAGCGCCGCTGGCCCTGAAGATCATCGGCGGTCGGGCACCGTTCCGCTGGCTGGCCAATGGCGAGCCGCTGGCCGAAACGTTCCGCCGCCGCACCGCCTCATGGCAACCCGACGGCGGCGGGGCTTCGACCCTCACGGTTATCGACGCGGCCGGCCGCACCGCGAGCGTCCGCGTTTTCCTGGAATAGTCGTGCGCTACGAGATTTTCTTAGCCAGTGCGCTATGATTATGGGCAGCGATCCTGATGTCGGCCGTCAGGACAACCCACGCTCGCCCGTCGACGGGATGGGAAAAGGCCAGCGCCGCAGCCGATGAGATTTTTGAACATTTGTCATTTGATAACTACTAATGTAACAAAGACTCGGCGAAGATTAGAGCATCAAGCGCCATGAAGCGGCTTCTGCGGAGGTCGAGAGCAACGAGGTTCGATGAGCGGTTCCGTCTTTTTCCTGCATATGGCCGGCGCGGTGGCGCTGCTGCTCTGGGCCACGCGAATGGTGCGCACCGGCGTCGAGCGCGCTTATGGCAATATGCTGCGGCAGCGCCTGCGCCAGACGCTCGGCAACCCGTTTCTGGCGGCGCTGACCGGGCTCGCCATGGCCGTCGCCCTGCAAAGCTCCACCGCCGTCACACTTCTCATCGGCTCCTTCGCCGGCCTCGGCATCGTCACCGGGCTGTCGGGCATCCTCGCGGTTCGCGGCGCCGAGGTCGGCTCCGCCCTTGTCGTCAAGGTCCTGAGTTTCGACCTCACCTTGCTTGTTCCCGTGTGCCTTTTGACCGGGACGGTGATCTTCCTGACCACCGAGCGGCGGCAGTGGCGGCAGATCGGCCGCATCCTTGTCGGCATCGGGCTGCTGATCCTGTCGCTCGGGATGATGAGCCAGGCTTCCGAGCCGCTCCGCCAGAGCACCATCGTTCCGCTGATCGTCGGTTATCTCTCCAGCGATCCCATATCGGCCTTCCTGCTCGCCGCTGTCGTGACCTATCTGTTCCATTCCAGCATCGCGGCGGTGCTGCTGCTGACGACATTCGCAGCGCGCGGCATCGTCCCGCCGGAACTCGGCATCGTCATGGTGCTCGGCGTCAATCTCGGCTCCTCCTTCATCGCGCCGATGCTGACGCGCGGCTCGCCGCCGGCCTATCGCGTGGTTCCGCTCGGCAATCTGCTCATGCGCGGCCTCGGCTCGGTGGTGCTGCTGGCGGCTTTCGTGGCATTCGATCCTTTGCTCGAACCGCTGGGCGCCAATCCCGCCGACCGCGTCATTCACGCGCACATCGCCTTCAACATCATCATCCTTCTGGCCGGCATCCCCCTGTCGCGGCTCGTGCTCAAGGCGACGGAGGCCATTGTGGCTTTGCAGGCCGGCCCGAAGGAAGAGGAGCCGGCGGCTATCCACGAAACGAGCGCGCTCGACGACAGCGCCCTTGCCAATCCGCAGCAGGCGCTGGCCAATGTCACGCGCGAGGCGGTACGCATGTGCGAGACCATCGAATTCATGCTTCGCCGCATTCTGGAACTATACGAAAAGGCCGACCGCAAGGCGATCGAAGCACTGGCGGCAATGGACGACACAGTCGACCGGCGGCACGCCGCCATCAAGCTCTACCTCGCCCGCATCACCGAGCATGGCATGTCGGACGAGGAGGCGCGCCGCTGCCAGGAACTACTCGGCGTCTGCGTCAAGCTGGAGCAGGTGGGCGACATCATCGTCCGCAACATGTTGGCCCATGTGGAGAAGAAGATGGAGCGCGGGGTGGAGTTCACCCCCGAGGGCTGGCGCGAGCTCTCCGGTTTCCACGGGTCCGTGCTCGCCAATGCGCGCCTCGCCTTCAACCTTCTGGTGACGCGGGACGCGGCGACCGCGCGCGAACTGGTGATGGAAAAGGACCGGCTGCGCGACGTCGAGAAGGAAACGAGCCGGCGGCATTTCGAGCGCCTGCGCCAGGGCTCCGAGCAAAGCGTCGAAACCAGCTCAATCCACCTCGACACGATCCGCGACCTCAAGCAGATCAACTCGCTCCTGGCGAGCCTCGCCTATCCCGTTCTCGAAGAGCAGGGCCTCCTGAGCGACTCGCGGTTGAAGGCGGTATAGGTCTTGGCTGCGCTGATAAGTTCCCCACTTGCGTCATCGGTTCCGTTCTGCGGGCTCGTTCCGATTCTTGGCGTTGATAACGTGGTGGGGGCAAAGCTTCCCCGGAATAGACGAGCGGGCGAGGCAAAAGCGTTTTAACTACCTTCCCACCGCACCCAGGCCCTCCACGAAGGCCCCGTCGAGCGGTGTTTCGCCAAACCAGTTGAGTCGGTTCACGGTCGCGAAGCCCTCGGCAATCATGCTGTTCTCATCGCCCGCGCGGCTGCTGTGCTCGCGCCCGCGCGGCACCATCAGCTCGACCAGATTGCCGTCGTCCTTCACCACCGTGGCGGTGCGGGCGATCTTGTCGCGGCCGATCCTCGGCTGGGCGAAGGGGGCCGGCAGGCGCGCCGGAAGGTTGACGCTCAGCCAGTGTCCCTCGACGGACCAGCCGGTGCGGTTCTGCCACAGAAGCCGGATCAGCCGTGCCAGCCAGTCGGCGTCGCCGTCA
Organism: Nitratireductor thuwali; assembly: GCF_036621415.1. Lineage (NCBI taxonomy): Bacteria > Pseudomonadati > Pseudomonadota > Alphaproteobacteria > Hyphomicrobiales > Phyllobacteriaceae > Nitratireductor > Nitratireductor thuwali. Next base: position 291,475 of record NZ_CP030942.1, on the reverse strand, counting down.
CGAAAGTCGGGCTCCTTGACGCGCGAGAAGCCGATGGCCGGCAAGCCCCAGAAGGTCGCCTCCCGCACCACGCCAAGCGTTCCCGAATAAGCCAGATCCTCGCCGACATTGCGCCCGTCATTGACGCCGGCGATCACGAGGTCCGGCTTCGCCCCATCGCGGAACAGCCACGTCATGGCCGCCACGACGCAATCGGCAGGCGTGCCGGAGCAGGAAAAGCGGCGGCCGCCGAGGCGGCGCACTGTCAGCGGCCGGGCGATGGTCAACGATGTTCCCGCAGCGGTGCGCTTGCCATCCGGCGCCACGACCCAGACGTCGTCGCTCAGCTTCGCCGCCGCCGCGGCCGCCAGGGCAAGCCCCGGAGCCTCGATGCCGTCGTCGTTTGAGATCAGGATCCGCATGTTCACTCTCTATTCGATGATCCGGAGCGCCATGCATCTATCCGGACGCATAAGGGGCGCTCTTCTTTTGGTTTTCCGCCTTATCCGGACATCAGGTGATTTCACCTGACTGCAAGATGCTGAAGCTCTGCCCGGTGCGAAACTCCGTTTGGAGGACAGGAAGGTGGTCCCGCATTTGGCGCAGAACATCGAGCTCGCAGGAGTGTCCGAGCACCGCCGGGCGCCCGGCGTCTTCCCACAGCGCGAGATTTTCCGGCAGGGTCGGGTGCGTCGGCAGGCGTATCCAGGCCGCCCGTCCGCGCTCGGCCAGCAATGACGCCGGAGAGCCCTTCGGCAAATGACCGGTCAGAAGGATCGGATAATCCTCCTTGTCGGCCATCGGAATGGCGGTCTTGGCCGGGCCGGCCACACCCATGCCGTCATGCACCAGCAGCGGCCGGTCGGGCAGCGCCCTCCCGGCCTGCCAGTCGATGGCGTCAGCCAGCTTTTCGCGCAGGCTTTCGGCGATCCCCGGCCGCAATGCGCCGGCCGCGCCGATCTGCATGGCGAGCGGCGCGCGCATGCCGGCTTCGATTGCAAAGGGCAGGTCCAGCGCCGCCATCAGTTCCAGCGACCGTCCGGAGAGCGGCGTCGGCAGCAGGCAGCCATTCCGGCGGGCCGCAACCCAAGAGGCGATTTCGCGCGCCCGTTCCGCCCCCGAAACGGTATCGGACCCGTAGGAAGCGTCGAGCATCAGGAGATCGCAGGCGGGCAATGGCTGCATGTCGAAGACGGCGCTGCCCGGCACCATGTCGGCGGCATAGACGAGCCTTTGCCCCTCGTGCTCCACCGAAAACCAGACGCCGCCGGCCACATGGCCTGAACTGCCGGTCTTCACCCGCATCGAACCCGCCTCCAGCACATCGCCCGGCCGGAAGATGCGTATCTGCCCCTCGGCCGGCGGACACCGCTTCAGTTCTTCGCCGTCGGCATATTGCGCGAGCGCGGCCGGCATCTCGGCCCGTGTTTCCGCCGTCATGTATATCGGCCCGCCATAACCGAGCTTCAGAAGCCGGCATAGCGCGCCGATGTGGTCTTCATGGGCATGCGAAATGAACAGCGCGTCGATGTCGGCGACGGGCCGCGCGAGCGCGGGGTAGTATTCGTCGCCCGCAGCGCCGACCTTGATGCCCGCATCGAGCATGATCCGCGTCGCGCCATCGCTCACGGCGATGCTGGTGCGGCCCTTTTCGCCGAACCCTCCCTGAAGATCGACCCGGAGCATCAGCCGGCTCCAGCCGCCGGGATCAGCCAGCCCGAGGTCAGGCGCAGGCGCGCCCGGCCGCCCGCCTCGAATGTCACCGGGTCCGGCTGGTCGAAATGCAGCCCCGTATGCGGCGCGCCGTCGGGCTCGAACTCCACGCGCGCCGATCCGCCGCGATAGACCGCCCGCGTTATGGTGCCCGCGAAGCCTTCACCCTTGTCCGTCGCCGCTTCGATCTGCGAGGCGCGGCAGCAGATGCGGGCGTTCCTGCGCGGCGTTTCGCCCTTGCGGCAGCGCACGACCAGTTCCTGGCCCAGCACCTTGACCTTGCATTCGCCCTTCTTCTCGGCCGTCAGCACATCGGCCGGAAGCACCATGCCCTGGGATATGAACGAGGCGACCATCTCGTTGGCCGGCTCATGGTAAAGCTCGCGCGGCGTGGCAAGCTGCATCAGCCGGCCGTGGTCCATCACAGCGATCCGGTCCGCCAGCGCCATGGCTTCGGCCTGGTCATGGGTGATGTAGAGGATCGTGGTGCCGGTGCGCTTGTGGAAATCGGCGAACTCGTCCTCCATGGAGGCGCGCAGATGCACGTCGAGATTTGCCAGCGGCTCGTCGAACAGCACCAGGCTCGGCTCGGCGACCAGGCAGCGCGCCAGCGCCACGCGCTGCCGCTGTCCGCCGGAAAGGTTGGCCGGCCGCCGGTCGGCATACTGCTCCATGTTCACCAGGGCGAGCGCGCCCTTCACCCGCGCCTCGCGCTCGGCCCGGCCCACGCGCGCCACCTTGAGCGCATAGCCGATATTCTCGGCCACGCTCATATGCGGCCACAGCGCATAGTTCTGGAAGACGATGCCGACGCGGCGCCGTTCCGGCGGCACGTTCAGTTCGGGCGATGAGACGACGCGCCCGCCGATGCTGACGCGCCCGCCCGTTACGTCCTCGAAACCGGCGATCAGGCGCAAAAGCGTGGTCTTGCCGCAGCCCGACGGGCCGAGCACGGCCAGAAATTCGCCATCCGCCACGTCGATGGAAACGTCGTCGAGCGCATTGGTGCCGCCGAAACTCTTGGTGACGTTGTGGATGCTCAATCCCGCCATGGAAGCACTCCGTCCGGTAGTCTGTTTGCAAAGAGGCTGGCGAGCAGCATCAGGAGAAAGGTGGTCGCGACCATGATGGCCGAGACCGCCGCCGCATATTTGGAATCGCCCCCTTGCTCGAAGGAGAAGATGATGACGCCGATGGTCTCCGATCCCGACGACCACAGCAGTGCCGACACCGTCAGTTCGCTGAGCGCCGTCATGAAGATGAGCAGGCCGCCGGCAATCGACGCCGGCGCGATCAGCGGGAAGATGATGGTGCGCATGCGGGTGAAAAGCCCGGCGCCGGCCACCTGGGCCGCCTCCTCCAGCGCCCGGTCGAGCTGGAAATAGCCGGCGATGGTCGGCCTTACCGCCAGCACCAAAAAACGCGCCAGATAGGCATAAAGAATGATCCACACCGTGTTGTAGATCTGAATGCCGGTGATCGGCATCGGCTTCAGGAACAGAAGCAGCGACGCGATGGCCAGCACCACGCCCGGCAGCGCATAGGGCAGCTCGACCGCCAGGTTCAGCGCCTTGATCCAACGATGCTTGCCCCACGCGATCGCATAGGCAAGGGGGATGGCGACGAAGACGGCAAAGATGGCGGCGGTAGCGGACAGATAGAGGCTGTTCAGAAATGCGCGCTTGGCGGCCGCATGTTCAAGGATGACGAAGCGGTAATTTTCCAGCGTCGCCGTATCGGCGCTCAGCGTGACGCCATAGCCGCGCACAAGCGAGGTCAGAATGAGCCCGATCAGCGGCAGAACCAGGATGAAGGCTATCAGCAGCCACATGCCGATCTCGACGGGAACGCGCCAGCGGCCAAGCCTGTAGGGCGCGGCGGGCAGCGAGGTCGACGTGATGCGGAAGTCGCGACGCTTGGCTATCCTGTCCTGCAGTACGATGCCGACCATGGCGATGATGCCGATCAGCACCGAAAGGAAGGCGACCTCCGAAAGCACCGCCGGGCCGCCGCCGGCCAGCCGCTGATAGATGAGCGTCGGCAGCACCAGATAGTTTGCCGGAATGCCCAGAAAAGCCGGAATGCCGAAATTGCCGACGCAGGACACGAAGGTCAGCGCCGCCGCACCCACGATGGACGGCGTCATCAGCGGCAGGATGACTGTGCGCAGCACGCGGAACCAGCCGGCGCCGCTCGATTGCGCGGCTTCGACCAGTTCGCGCGGCAGTTTGCGCAGCCCGGCGCGCACGATCAGGAAGACCAGCGGCGCATACTGGATGCCGAGCAGGAGAACGATGCCTTCCGGTGAGTAAAGCGGGTTGGGCGTGCCGAGCGGCGGCGCCATTCCCAGAAGGTCCAGCATCGGGCTGGACGGTCCGAAAACCTGCAGCCACGCGAGCGCCGTCACCTGCGGCGCGATCATCAGCGGCGTGACGAAGCACAGGACGAAGGCCTGGCGCTGGCGCACGTCCGTCAGCGATACGAGGATGGCGACGGCCACGCCGAGGACCAGCGCGAGCAGCGTGCCGCCGAGGCCGACGCACAGGGTGTTCCAGGTGGCCACCCAAGTGCTGTTGTCGACAAGCCCGGAGCGGATGATATCGAGGGAAAAGCGGCCGCCCGGAAGAACGACCTCCTGAAGAAGCCGCGCCATGGGCAGCAGCGAAAGGACGACGATGAGGACGACGATCCCCACCGTCAGGGCCATCTGCTGGCCCTGACGCTCCTTGAATGCGACTGTCATGCGGCGGAAACCTCAGCCGCCGAACAGGGTGGAGAATTTCTTCTTGTTCTCGTCGATCTCCTCGACGACCTTCTCGACGTCGACGGACATGATCTTGACTTCGGTGCCCTCGGGCAGCCAGTCGGGGCGTCCGACCGATGGCTTGGCCGGCAGGTAGCCCTGCTTCAACGCCAGCTTCTGCCCCTCGTCGGAGAGAATGAAGTCGACGAACTTCTTGGCCGCATCCGGGTTCTTCGCCGTGGACATGATTGCCACCGGCTCGGTCACCGCCGTCACGCCTTCCTCGGGAAAGACGAATTCGATGGGCGAGCCGTCCTTCTTGGCGTTCATGGCCATGAAGTCGACCAGGATGCCGTAGGCCTTCTCGCCGCTGGCCACCGCTTTCAGCACCGCGCCATTGCCGCGCACAGCGACGAGCCCGTTCTGCTGCAGCGTCTCGAAATAGTCCCAGCCGAGATCGTCGCGGTTGACGAAGGCCGAGAGCATGTAGGCGGCCGCGCCCGAATAGAGCGGGCTCGGCATGATGGTGAGGTTCTTGTAGGCCTCGCCGGTAAGGTCGGACCAATGCTCGGGCTTTTCGGCCGCAGCGGTATTGTAGGCGATGCCTGTGGTGATCAGCTTCGAGCCGAAATAGGTCCGGTCAGCATCGTAGGCGGTTTCCTCGAAACCTTCGACATTGGCCTCCGGATAGGCCATCAGCCGGTCGTCCTTCTTCAGCGTCTCCATGCTCACCGCGTCGGCGATCAACAGCACGTCGGGCTGTGGACTGCCGGCGGCGAACTCAGCCGCAAGCTTGGTCATCAGATCGCTGGTGCCGGAGCGGAAGATCTCGACCTCGATGCCGGGATTGGCGGCCTTGAATGCATCCACCGTCTCTGCGGCGTCGGCGTCCGGCTGTGACGTGTACAGGACCAAATCCTCGGCGAAAGCGGCCGGGGCAAAGGCTGCGGATGCGAGCAGTGCAGCCGCCAGGGCTGCCCCGCGGATCATGTATTTGCGTTCCATCGAAATGGACTCCCTTTGTTTGCGTCTTCCGACGACTGTCGTGTCGGAACTCCTCCCGTGCATGCGCAGTATGACAGCCAGATAACAAATGCGCCCATCAATTGAACATGAACATATGTTTTTGGTCAATAACAAAAGAACGCAATAATATTTCGCGATTCGGCGCGCCTTCCGCCGGCTGGCCGCGCCCGCTATGTGTTAGGTTTCGGGCGACGAGAGATGGGGAATCAGCGCCGTGCCGCGAAACGCAAAAAGGACCAAGCTGAGCGGGCCCTCGCTTTCCTCGGCCGACATCAACGTCAAGATGGCCTGGCTCTACCATGTCGAGGGACTGACCCAGGAGAAGATCGCCGGGCTTCTCAATGTCAGCCGCATGAAGGTCATGCGCACGCTGGCCGCCACCGCCCAGGAGCACGTCGTCGTCACCACCGTCAATGCGGACACGACCGAGCAGATCGCCCTTGAGCGCGCGTTGGAAAAGCGGTGGAACCTGCGCAGCGCCATCGTCGTGCCGGCGCCGGAGGAGGCCCGCAATCTGGAGCGCGCCATCGGCCATGCCGTCGCCCGTTATCTCGAGGAGCAGCTGCAGGACGGCATGACGCTGGCCATCGGCGGCGGCGCCACCCTGCATTCCAGCCTCGCCTTCATGGCCCGCCGCGAATTGGCGAACGCCACCGTGATCGGCCTCGTCGGCAGCCTGCCGCACTCGCAATGGATCAATCCTTCCATCGTGGCCACCAAGGTCGCCGAGCGGCTGAAGGTGGACAGCTATCAGATCAGTGCTCCGGTGGTCGTCGACGATCCGGCGCTGCGCGACCGTCTGTGGGAGCAGCCCTCGCTGCGCGATGTGCGCGAGCGGGCCGCGCGTGCCGATATGGCGCTTCTTACCGTCGGCGAGGTCTCGCCCGACGCAACGATCTTCCGGCACGGCATCGTGCCGAAGTCCCTGATCGAGCCTTTGCGCCGGAAGGGCGCGGTGGCCAACATGCTATGCTACTTCATCGATGCCGGCGGGCGGCTGGTGGACCATGAGATCAACCAGCGGGTGATGGCCATCGAGCTCGATACGGTCTCCCGCATCCCGCATGTCATCCTGGCGGCTGGAGGCAAGCAGAAGGTCGAGGCGATCCTTGCCGCCCTGCGCGCCGTGCCGACGCAGGCCCTGATCACCGATGCTGCGACCGCCGCGCTGCTGCTCCAGGAGGCCGACGGCTGAAGGCGGGCTACGGAGCCCGGTTCAAAGCCGCTCTCAGAGCAGCCCGCGCTCGCGCATGAAGTCGTCGAGGCCGACATGCGTCATCGCCTCGAATTCCTCCACTGCCTCGATCACCGCGCGGCGCTGCGCCGCGATCAGCAGCAGAACCTGCCGCATCTCGCCCGAGATGCCGAAGCGCGACCACCGGTCTGCCAGATGCGCCGGCAGGCCCGCCGCCGCGCAGAAGCCCTCGATGCTTTCGTAGCCGAGATCGGCGATGAGCGCCTTCGTTTCCTCCGGCGAGGAGCGTGGATCGAGCGCATGATCGCGAAAACGCTGTGCAAGCAACCGCACATCGGCGGGCCCGCCCGCCAGAACCTTTCCGAGCAAATCGGAGACCCCTGCCGGTTTCTGTGTCTGCATGAGCATATCTCCTCTTCTGTTCCGACCATATGCCAGCCGCAAAAGCCACTCAATCGAAATCGAGTGGGAACAGGTCGTCATCGCATTGCGATTTGCTGCCGCGCACCCCCTTGCCCATTGCAAGCCGCATCGAAAACCGGCAGGACGGCATGGACATCCGTGCCGGAGACCTTGCGATGAAGCCTGTATGGGCCGTTGGCCTGATGACCGGAACCGTCCTCGACGGCAATATCGACATCGCCATGATCAGGACCGACGGCGAGCGCATCGAGGAATTCGGTCCGTGGGAGCTCGTCCCGTACCCTCGCGATATCCGCGGCCTCCTGGCCGACACGCTCCAGGCGGCGCGGGCGTGGCGCTTCGAGGGACCGGAGCCGGAGATATTCGGCGAGGCCGAGCGGGCGCTGACGGAGGCCCAGTCGCTGGCCGTGAAGGATTTCCTGGCAAGGCACGGCCATGCGCCGTCGGACGTCGCGGCGGTCGGCTTCCACGGCCAGACCGTGCTCCATGCCGCACCTCAGAACGGTGCACGCGGCTTCACCCGGCAGCTTGGCGACGGCATGCTTATGGCGGGCATCGTGGGCACCGACGTCGTCCATGATTTCCGTTCGGCCGACATGGCGGCGGGCGGACAGGGCGCGCCGCTGTCGGCCATCTACCACAAGGCCATGCTCGACCGGATCGGCGCCGGCAGCGACACCGCCATCCTCAATCTCGGCGGAGTGGCCAACATGACCTGGCGCGACGGCGATACGGTGATCGCTTTCGATACCGGCCCGGCCAACGCCCCCGTCAACGACTGGGTAGCCCGGCACAACGGGGCCGACATGGATTTCGACGGCAAGATTGCCGCCAGCGGCAAGGTCGACGAGGAGAGGCTGAGCCGGCTGCTCCAGCATCCCTTCCTGACCAGGCCCTATCCCAAATCCCTCGACCGTTTCGACTTTTCCGCCGCCATGGCCGACGGCCTGGGCGTTGAGGACGGCGCGGCGACGCTGACCGCGTTCACCGCGGCCTCGGTCGTCATGGCGCTCGATCTCCTGCCGCGCCGCCCGCTTCGCATCGTGGTCTGCGGCGGCGGGCGCAAAAACCCCGTCATGATGCGGGAGATCGGCGCCCGCACCGGATGCGCCGTGGTTTCGGCCGACAGCGTCGGGCTGCGCGGCGACGCCGTCGAGGCTGAGTGCTTCGCCTATCTGGCAATACGCTCCATACGCGGCCTGCCCTACAGCTACCCGCTCACCACCGGCGTGAAATCGCCGCAAACGGGCGGCGTTCTGGCCCGGGCAAACCCGTAGGCCGGCGGCCACCGAAGGGCTTATCGCCCACGGGGAAGCGTGCTACAGAATATTGGTAGCAGGTTGGTATCAGGCAGGCGAGGCAATGCAGGCGAAACGGCACCCGCTCCAGACCGAAATCTCGGGCGGGAAGCATCTGGACGATCTCGATACGTCCGCGCTCGTCTCGACGTTGGTCGAAAGCCAGGCCCATGCGATCGGCGCGCTGGAAAAGGCGATGCCGGCGATCGACCGGGCCATCGAGGCGGCCCTTCCCGTTCTCTCCGAGGAAAGCGGGCGGCTCATTTATTGCGGCGCGGGCACGTCCGGCCGCGTTGCCCTCCTCGACGCCGTGGAACTGGGCCCCACCTTCGATTGGCCGCCCGAGCGCATGCTCGTGCTCCTGGCGGGGGGAACCGAGAACTTCGCCGCCGCGCAGGAGGCCGCCGAAGACGACACCGACGCCGCCCGCACGGCCGTGTCGGATGCCGAAGTCGGTGCCACGGACGTGGTCGTCGGGATTGCGGCCAGCGGCACCACGCCCTTCGTCCTCGAATGCATGTCGCAGGCCCGGAAGCGCGGCGCGACGACGATCGGCTGCGCCAACAATGACGGCACGCCCCTGCTGCGATCCGTCGATTGGCCGGTACTGCTCGACACCGGACCCGAAGCGCTGCCCGGCTCGACCCGGCTGACGGCGGGGACGAGCCAGAAGATCCTGATGAATGTCCTGTCGACGGCGCTGATGGTGCGGCTCGGCCGCGTCTATCAAGGCCGCATGGTATCCATGCGCGTCAGCAACAGCAAGCTCGCCGGGCGGGCGGTGACGATGGTCATGGACATCGCCGGCTGCGACGAGGAGGCCGCCCGACAGGCGTTGGAAGCCTGCGCCTATGACGTGAAACAGGCGATCCTCGTCGCCGAGGGCGTGACACCCGGCGAAGCCGCGGCGCTGCTTAGCCGAACCAGGCAACGCCTGGACGAGGCCATTGCCCTATTGAAGGGCCGGCCCTCGGGCTGAACCCTGCCGCGTTAACCCAACAGAGCCCGGCTCTCCCGCCGGTCGGCCGCGATGACGGAGCTGGCGCATCCCGCCATCGACGCTGGCGAAATCATGCTTCGAGCACTTGAAACACCTGACCGCTGCCCGCGTCCCGGTAGAAATCCACGCGTTCGCCATTCCAGTGATAGTCGAGATGCCGGGCCTGCACCGGATTGGAGGCACAGTCAGGGTAGAAGAGCCCGGCGCACTCGCCGTCGGGGAAGCGGACGCTGGGATAGACCACGCCGTCGGAGCCCGCCTGGCGCAGCCGGAGGCCGAGCGCCTGTGCAATCGCATAGTCGTCGGGCTGGAGAGTGCCCGCCCAATCCGCCGGGTCTTGGCGCAGATCGTGAAGCGCGGCATCGACGTCCATCACGATCTCGCGGAACTGCGATGTCCAGCCCGGCGCCTCGTCCGTGGCCGCCATGAAGCGCTGATGGTGATGGATGGTCTCGAAAAGAGCCGTCTCGAAGCGGTCGCCGACATAAAGGACGCCGAAGCGTCCGGCGCTGAAGCGGCTCGGGCGGTCGGGGCTGACATGGGTGAAAGGCGCCATGAGATAGGTCGCGCCGGGGCCGGCAACGCGGCGGCCGGGCGGCACCAGGTCCAGATTACCGACATTCGCCATCAGCCGGGGATTGGTCTTCTGCTCGGCCGAAAGCAGCAGCGGCCAGTCGGCCGGATCGGCGATGTCCTCGAAGAGGTCGATGGGGGGATAAAGACTGCGGATGATGCGCACCGCGCCCTTCCAGCCCACCCGGCTGACCGGTGGTGTGGCCCCGCGAATGGCATTGCCGTTCACCAGGCTCCGCGCTCCGCGTCGAGATAACGGCGCACGCGCATCAAATCCGTCAATTCGCCGCCCAGCATGATGTCGAGCGCCGAATTGCCGCCAAAGGCCTCATTGGGTCTCGATATCCAGGAATAAGCGCGCTGCGGTTCGCGGAAGATGATGCGCAGGGCCTTGTGAATGCCCATCAGGTTGGAAAGCCGCGCCCGGCGATCCCTGTCGATCCGCCCGATGGCGCCCGCCTTCCAGCGCGCATAGGTGCGCACCGGCATATCCAGCAGGATGGCGGCCTGCTCGTCGGTCAGGTTCCAGCGCGAAAACAGGTTGACCGCCGCGCGGAACATGGCCTCGGCCTCCTCCTCGCTGATCGGCGAGGGAATGAATTCGGCAGCGCGTGTATCGATCGGCTGTAAAAGGACCATGGAACATCTCCCGGCTCAAACGGTCATGGCGATAGACGCTATATCGCCCGTTACGGGAAATATAGCGATTTTCTGCCGTTTGGCAAGGAACTGATGAAATACGCCAGATGGCAATCCCTACTTGGCGGCGGTGATTATGGCCTCGACCTTATAGTTCGGCGTCGCCAGCCTGGCCTCGCCGCAGGCCCGCGCCGGCGGGTTCTCCGGATCGACCCAGGCGTCCCACACGGCATTCATGTCGGCGAAATCCCCCATATCGGCAAGCCATATGACGGCCTGCAATATCTTCGACTTCGACGAATCCGCCTCGGCCAGAAGTCTATCGACGGAGGCAAGCATGCTTTCCGTCTGCTCCCTGACCGTCTTGCCCTCACCCACCTGGCCGGCCAGATAGATCGTATCGCCGTGAACGACGATCTGGCTCATGCGGGGTCCCTTGTGACGACGTTCGATTGTCATGTTTCATCCTTTTGAGAAATTACAGGTAAACTGGAAGCCGGTTGTATCAGGCAGCCAAGCGGTCCGGCGCAAGCCGGGATACCAGGTCTTCCAGCACCGGCGTCCGGTTCTCCAGCACGCTGGCGGCGAAGGCCGAAAGAGCCGGCGCCGTCTGAATGCCATAGCCGCCCTGGCCGGCAAGCCAAAAGAAATTCTTCGCCCCCGCATCGTAGCCCACGACCGGCGTATGGTCGGGCGCGAAGGTGCGCAGGCCCGCCCAGCTCCGCTCGACCCGCGTCACCGCCATGGTCACCGCCTGCTCGAACCGATAGAGCCCCTCGGCCACCACCATGTCGTCGGCAAAGGCGTCGTGCGGGTCCACCGAGTCCTCATCGCAGGGCGACACGAAAAGCCGTCCGCCATCGGGCTTGAAATAGAACTGTTCCGTCACCTCGTCGACCAGCGGCCAGCGCGACGGATCGATGCCCTCGGGCGCCGGCAGCACCGCCATGGAGCGCCGCAGCGGCGTCAGCCCGACAGGCGCCGCGCCGCATCGTTTCGCCACCGTATCGGCCCAGGCGCCGGCGGCGTTCACGATGATGCCGGCGTCGATCCTGCGGCGTTGGGTCTCGACCTTCCACCGCCCGCCCGCCTGCTCGGCGCGCACCAACCCGTCGCCTGAAATCACTTTGGCGCCCTGCCCCCGCGCCTTCTTCAGCCACCCCTGATGCAGCGCATGCACGTCGATGTCCTGGGCGTCGGGCTCGTAGGCGGCGGCCCGCAGATAATCGGGGTCGAGGATGGGCACCATCTCCCGCGCCCTCTCCGGCGATATCTCCTCCACGCCGACCGCATCGGCGGCAAGATCGGCGACCGCGCCCGCCCGCTCCTCATCGGCAATGTAGAGAATGCCGCGCGGTGTAAGCAGCGGATGCGGGAAAAGCGCATCCTGCGCACGAAACATCGGCCCGCTTGCCTCGTTCAGCGCGCGGATCGGCCCATTGCCGTAGTTGCGGATATAGATCGCGGCGGAGCGCCCCGTCGAATGATAGGCGAGATCGCGCTCCTGCTCGAGAATGACCACCTTGGCCCGGTTCTCCAGCGCCGCCGCCAGGCCGACGCCGGCAATGCCGCCACCGACGACCAGAATATCGGTGGAAAGGGTTTCCTTCATTACGATCTCAGCCGATCTCGCCCGCGACGTCCGCCACCGCCGCTTCGGCAAGGTCGAACATCTCGTCCACCTGCTTTTCCAAGATGATCAGCGGCGGGCAGAAGGCGAGCGCGTCGCCCATATTGCGCGAGATCAGGCCGCGCTCCTGCATGGCCTTGTTGATCCGGCCGCCCAGCGCGCCCGCATTGGGCAGGCTTTCATGGGCGAACTCCACCGCGCCGATAAGCCCGATGCCCCGCGCCTCCACCGCCAGACCATGCGCACCAAGCTGGTTCAGACGTTCCATGAAACGCGGGCTGATCGCCTGGACATGGGCAACCAGATCGCGTTCCTCGATGATCTTGAGGTTCTCCAGCGCGACCGCCGCCGCGACGGGATGGCCGCTGCCCGTATAGCCATGACCCCAGACGCCGATCCTTGCCGATTCGTCCGCCACCGGCCCGTAGACGTTCTCGTTCACCAGCAGCGCCGAGATCGGCATGTAGGAGGAGGAAAGCTGTTTCGACAGGGTCATGATGTCGGGCTCGAGATTGAAGGTCTCGGTGCCGAACATCCTGCCCGTGCGCCCGAAACCGCAGATCACCTCGTCGGCGACGAACAGGATGCCGTGCTTCTTGAGGACCGGCTGAACCGCTTCCCAATAGCCCTGCGGCGGCACGATGACGCCGCCCGCGCCCATCACCGGCTCGGCGAAGAAGGCGGCGATCGTCTCCGGCCCTTCCCGCACGATCATTTCCTCAAGGTCTGCCGCGCAGCGGCTGGCGAAATCCGCTTCGCTCTCGCCGTCCTTCTTCATCGTGCGGTAGTGCGGGCAGGTGGTGTGCAGCACACCGTCCATGGGCAGGTCGAAGGAGCGGTGGTTGTTGGGCAGCCCGGTCAGGCTGGCGGCTGCCAGCGTCACGCCGTGATAGCCCTTGACGCGCGAGATGATCTTCTTGCGCTGCGGCTGGTCGAGCGCGTTGGAGCGGTACCAGATCAGCTTGATCGCCGTGTCGTTGGCCTCCGATCCCGAGTTGGTGAAATAGGCCTTGGACATGGGCACCGGCGCCATGGAAACCAGCTTCTCGGCCAGTTCGGCGGAGGGGCCATGCCCCTTGTGGGTGAAGGTGTGGTAATAGGGCAGCTTCTCCATCTGCCGCATGGCCGCGTCGGCCAGCCGCTTTTCGCCAAAACCCAGCGCCACGCTCCACAGCCCGGCCATGCCCTCGATATAGCGCTTGCCGTTGTTGTCGTAGACATGGATGCCCTCGCCCCGCTCCATGATCAGCGGGCCGGCCTCCTCGTGCTTGCGGGCGTCCGTATAGGAATGCAGGTGATAGGCGACGTCCCGGGCTTCGATCGAATTGGGCAGGGGTTTCATGGATCACATCTCTTCGGGAATTGCAGCCAGCGCTTCGCGCGTGGCCGTCAGATAGATTTCGGCATTGTCCGTCAGCGACGGGCCCAGATACCCGCCTTCCTGAATGAGCGCGGTCGGCAGGCCAAGAGCCACGATCTCGCGCGCCATTGTGGCAAAGCCCTCGCCCGTCATGTTCACCTCCGACAGCGGATCGTCGCCAGCCATATCGAAGCCGAGCGAGACGACCAGCGCTTCGGCGCCGAAAGCTTCGATCGCCGCCAGCCCCTCGCGGAACCGGGCGAGGATGGCTTCGGCGCCTGCGCCGGGCGCAAGGCACAGATTGAGCGTCGCCCCCGCGCCCGCGCCCTCGCCGCGCTCGTCCTCATAGCCGAGATAGTAGGTCGGGTAGTTGTCCGGATCGGTATGCATCGAGCAGACGAACACGTCGCCGCGCTCATAGAAGATGTCGAGCGTGCCGTTGCCGGTGTGGGTATCGATGTCGAGGATCGCCACCCGCGAAAATGTCTCGCGCAGGCTCTGCGCCGCGATGGCAGCATTGTTGAAGACGCAGAAGCCGTTGGAGGCATCGTGCAGGGCATGGTGGCCGGGCGGGCGGCACAGGCCATAGACCGCGCGCTCCCCCGCCTTCACGCGGGCCGCGGTTTCGAGCGCCGTCTGCGCCGACCAGTAGACCGCGTCCCAAGTCCCTTCCCGCAGCGGCACGGAGGTGTCGGTCGCGTACCAGCCGAGCTGGCCGAAAACGGAGGAGGAAGGTCGGCCGGGACGCCGGCCGGGATGGCAATTGGGGATCGGCTCCTGGTCGCCCGCCTCCGCCCGCCAGCGCCGCCAGGCATCCTTCCAGAAATCGACATAGCCGGCTTCGTGGACCGCCTTGATCGGCGCCTCGCCGAAATCGCGCGGGGCCTCTATCGCAAACCCGTTCCGCAACAGCATGTTGCGGATGAGGATGGCACGCTCGGGCTGTTCGGGATGGCCGATATAGGCGCCCCGCCGGAAATAGCGCTCTGGATCGTGCCTCAGCTGCCGCTCGTCGAATATCGCTTTCATGTCGTTCTCGTTTCACCTGCAGGGAAGCACACCCGCTTCGCATCAATACCCATTCGCCCGATCCACCATCGTTTCCGGCACCCTGCCCGCCACCACATCCTGCGCCGCCTGCGCAACCTGGGCGGCCATCAGAACCGACGAGGGTTCGCTGGCCTGATGAGGCGTGACCAGAATGCGCTCGTGACGCCAGAAAGGATGCTCCGGCGGCAGCGGCTCGCGCTCGAAAACATCGAGCGAGGCGCCCCGCAGATGGCCGGCGTCGAGCGCCGCCAGCAAGTCCCGCTCGACCAGATGCTCGCCCCGCCCGAGCTGGATGAGCACCGACCCCCGCGGCATGGCGGCGAAGAAGCGCGCATCGAGGAGGCCTCGCGTCTCCGCTGTCAGCGGCAGCACGTTGATCAGGAGGTCGGAGCGCGCGGCAACGCGCGCCGTCGCATCCGTCCCGGCCTCGTATTCGACGCCCGCCATGGGCGCAGCCGGGGCATTGCGCACCGCCGCCGCCACCTTGAATCCCATTCCCGTCACGGCCCGCGCAATAGCCCTGCCCATCAGCCCGAAGCCCAGGACGCCAACCGTGCAATCGCGCGGCGGCACGAAGCTGTCGATGCCCTGCCGCGCCCATTCCTGCCGGGTCTGATGAACGATGTGATGGCGCATGTTGCGATGGTGCCAGACCACGTGCCACGCGGCGAAGCCCGCCATGAAATCGGCCTGGTTCTCGTCCCGCACCCGCGCCACCACCGCATCCTTGGGCAGGCTCGGGCAGTTGACGATGCTGTCGACGCCCGCCGCGATGGAACAGGCGAGCCTGAGAGCCGGATAGGGCGCGAAGGCGTTCGCGGCCGGCCGCCATGCCAGGGCGAAGTGCACCTTTAGCGGATCGTCTATCGCTTCCGGCCGCCTGAGGCGGACGCGGTCGCGGTGTGGCTCGAAATAGCGCGCGAACATCTCTTCGAGATCGAACGCGGCACTCAGATAGACGCCCTCGATCGGTTCACCCATCTCCGGCCTCGATAGGCTCGATGCCGCACCAGTCGGCGATGAAGAGGGCGATGGACCCGGTGACGCGCTTGATCGACGAAAGGCTCACCCGCTCGTCGAAGCCATGGATGTTCTCGGTAATAGGGCCGTAGACGAGGCATGGCATGCCGGCATAGATGACGAACACGCGCGCATCGAGATAGCCCGGCGTGACGAAGCTCTGCAGCTCGCTCGCCGTCGCCCGGCGGTGCGCCTCGGCCAGCGCCGCCTCCGCGTCGCCGCCCTCCTCCAGAACGTAGCCGCGTGCGAAAAAGCCGTTCCACGTCACCTGCGGCGGCCGGTTGCCGAGAAATGGGTCGTCGGCCAGCTCGTGTGCCAGATGCGCCTCTATCTCGGCCGCCCGCTCCTTCGGGTCGTCGCCCGGATAGATGGCGATGCGGCAGGAAACCTTGCACCATGCGGCGACGGTGGAGGCCCAGTCGCCGCCTTCGATCTTGCCGACATTGAAGTTGATCGGATGGTCCAGCTCGGCGAAGTAGGGATAGTTCGCCTTCTGCCCGTTCCAGTCCGCGGTAAGCCGCTTCAGGCTTTCGATGACGCGGAAGCTCGCCTCGATGGCGTTGGCGCCGGTGCCCGCCTCGCGCACATGCACCGGGTGGCCCGCCACATGCACCTCGAACCACAGCACGCCGCAATTGGCCCGCACCAGCATCTCGTCCTCCGGCTCGGGGATGATGGCGGCGTCGGCCGTATAGCCTTCGACGAGGCAGGCCAGCGCGCCGTTGCCGGTGCATTCCTCCTCGACCACGCTTTGCACATGCACTCTGGCCGCCGGCTGAAGGCCGATGCGGCGCAGCGCATCGAGCGCGAAGATATTGGCGGCGATGCCGGCCTTCATGTCGCCGCCGCCCCGCCCGTAAAGCCAATCGCCCACCCGCTTCGGCTCATAGGGCGGCGAGACCTCCCACATGTCGTGCGGGCCTTCCGGCACCACATCCATATGGCCGTTGAGGATCAGCGACTTTCCCTTTTCCGCGCGCGGCTGATGGGTGGCGACGACGTTGACCGCATCGGCATAATCGACGGCGACCGGCGAGAAGCCCGGATGATCCCTTATCTTGTCCTCGTCGATCCTGAAGGTGCGCACGTCGTATCCGCGCTCCACCAGCGCCTTGTGCACGAAGTCCTGAGCCGGCTTTTCTTCGCCGCGCAGGGAAGGGAAGCGGATCAGCTCTTCGGTGAAAGCAATCTGCTCCTCGAAGCCTTCATCGACGGCGGCGAGTATCTTTCGGCTAAGTTGTTCGTCCACTTTGGTTTTCCTGATCGTTTATTGACTGCGCCCAAATTGCCCCCCTCTGTCCTGCCGGACATCTCCCCCTCAAGGGGGGAGATTGGCTGTCGTGATTGGCTTCGCCAACTCTTGAAGAAGAAGCGAAACATCGAGGAAAAGATAATCTCCCCCCTTGAGGGGGAGATGCCCGGCAGGGCAGAGGGGGGATGGCTTGGCGCCACCGAAAATCACCCTCACCCCGCCGCCGCCAATTCCTTCTCGCGGCCGGGAATGGCCTCGATCAACGTGCGCGTATAAGCATTCTGCGGGTTCTCAAAGATCGCGCGCGCCGGCCCCATCTCCACCACCTCACCCATCTGCATCACCGCAATGCGGTCGCATATCTGCGCGGCGACGCGCAAATCGTGGGTGATGAAGATCAGCGCCAGATTGAGCTTTTCCTTCAAATCCGCCAGAAGGTCGAGCACCTGCGCCTGGATGGAAACGTCCAGCGCGGAGACGGCCTCGTCGGCGATGATCACCCGCGGCTCCAGCGCCAGGGCGCGGGCGATGCCGATGCGCTGCCGCTGACCGCCGGAGAACTCGTGCGGATAGCGGTCGATGGAAAGCGCATCCAGATCCACCAGTTCGAGCAGTTCCACCGCCCGCGCATAGGCTTCCGCTTTCGGCACGCCATGCGCCATCGGCCCCTCGGCGATGATGCGACCAACCTTCGAGCGCGGATTGAGCGAGGCATAGGGGTCTTGGAAAATCATCTGGATCGATTTGCGCGCCTCGCGCAGCGCCCTCCCGCTCAGCTTCGCCATGTCCTGGCCGGCAAGCCGCACCGTTCCCGCGTCCGGCGCCATCAGGCGCACGAGACAGCGCCCGACGCTCGATTTGCCCGAGCCGGACTCGCCCACAATGCCGAGCGTCTCCCCCTCCGCCAGCGTCAGGCTGACATTTTGCACCGCCTTGACCACCCGCTTGTTGCCGCCGAACAGGCCGCCGCCGGTGACATAGGTCTTTGACAACCCCTCCACTTCCAGCACCTTCTGTCTGCCGATGGCATCCTGCTCGCGGTCGGTGGCGAGCTTCGGGATCGCGGCAATCAGCTTGCGCGTATAATCGTGCTGCGGATCGTCCAGCACCGCGTCCGCCGATCCCGTCTCGACGATCCTGCCATACTGCATCACCGCCACCCGGTCGGCGATCTCAGCCACCACGCCGAAATCATGGGTGATGAACATCACCGCCATGCCGTGCTTTTCCTGCAGATTGCGGATGAGC
The DNA here is from genome assembly GCF_036621415.1 of Nitratireductor thuwali. Classification (NCBI taxonomy): domain Bacteria; kingdom Pseudomonadati; phylum Pseudomonadota; class Alphaproteobacteria; order Hyphomicrobiales; family Phyllobacteriaceae; genus Nitratireductor; species Nitratireductor thuwali. Next base: position 273,326 of record NZ_CP030942.1, on the reverse strand, counting down.
TCCAGGATCTGCGCCTGGGTGGTGACGTCAAGCGCCGTGGTCGGCTCGTCGGCGATCAGGATTTCCGGCTCCAGCGCCAGCGCCATAGCGATCATCACCCGCTGGCGCTGTCCGCCGGAGAGCTGAAACGGATAGGCGCGCGCCGCTTTTTCCGGATCGGGAATGCCCACTTCCGTCAACAGCGCGATGGCGCGGGCCGAGCGCTCCTTCGCCGTAAGCAGATTATGCGCCTCGAAAACCTCCGCGATCTGATCCTCCACCCGCATCAGCGGGTTGAGCGCCGACATCGGCTCCTGAAAGATCATGGCGATGCGTCGGCCGCGCAGATCCAGGAGTTGGGCTTCGCTCAGCGTGAGCAGGTCGACGCCGTCGAACAGGATGCTGCCGCCGACCGGGCGCACGAGATCGGGCAACAATCCCATCATGGCATTGGCCGACATTGACTTGCCGGAACCCGATTCCCCCACGATGCAAAGGATCTCGCCCGCGTTCAGCTCGAAGCTGACATCGTCGACGGCATAGTCGCGGTCGGCCCCTTCGGGAAGCGCGATGCGCAGGTTCTCGATACGCAGGACCGGATCGCTCATCGCTATTTCCCCTTTCGCGCCAGGCGCGGGTTGAGCGCATCGTTGAGGCCTTCGCCGATCAGGTTGAGCGCCAGGACGGTGAGCAGGATGGCGACGCCGGGAAAGAAGGAGAGCCACCAGGCCTGCCTGATGACGGTGCGCGCCGCCCCGATCATGTATCCCCACGACATCAGATTGGGGTCGCCCAGCCCGAGAAAGGAAAGCGAGGATTCCAGCAGGATCGCCGTCGCCACCATCAGCGATGCCAGGACGATGATCGGCGAGATCGTGTTGGGCAGCACCTGCCGCAGGATGATCGTGCCGCTGGTCTGCCCCGAAAGGATCGCCGCCTCCACATATTCGCGGGAGCGCAGCGACAGCACCTCGCCGCGCACCAGACGGGCCACCGGCGGCCAGCTTACGATGGCGATGGCCGCGACGATGGAATAGATGCTGGGCTGGAAGATCGCCACCAGCACGATGGCCAGCGCGAAGCTCGGCACCGTCTGAAAGAACTCGGTGAAACGCATCAGCGCATCGTCCGCCCAGCCGCCGAAATAGCCGGCCAGCGCACCGACCGGGATGCCGATCAGCAGCGCTGCCCCGGTCGAGACCAGCCCCACCAGCAGCGAAACCTGGGCGCCATAGGCCAGCCCCGTCAGAACGTCCCGGCCCAGCGCGTCGGTACCGAGCGGATGGGATGGCATGTCGAAGGGCGCCAGGAACGGCCGCTGGACCATGCGCCAGGGCGATTGCTGAAAGAGCACCGGCGCCAGGATGGCCACCACAAGCACGATGACCAGGATCACCACCCCGATGACGGCGCCGCGATTGCGGGAAAAGCGTTTCCAGAAATCGGCCATGTCAGCCCACCCGTATTCTGGGATCGACGAACCGGTACAGGACGTCCGTGATGAGGTTGAAGAGGAGCACCATGGCCGACGAGACGAAAAACACGCCGAGCAGCACGTTGTAATCGCGCTGCGCCAGCGCCTCGAACATCAGCCGCCCGATGCCCGGCCAGGCGAACACCGTTTCGGTGAGCACCGCCCCGCCCACCAATTGCCCCGCCTGCAGGCCGGCCAGGGTGACGACCGGCAGCATCGCGTTGCGGAAAATGTGGCGGCGCTGGATGATGCCTGACCGCAGCCCCTTGGCGCGCGCCGTCTTGACGAAGTCGAGCTGGCTCACCTCCAGCATGGAGGCGCGCGTCATGCGCATGTAGACGGCCATGAAGAACAGGCCGAGCGTGGTCGCCGGCAGGATGAGATGCTGGCCGATGTCGAGAACGCGCCTGAAGCCGGTATAATTTGCCCCCACCGTCTCATAGCCGAAGCCCGGCAGCCAGTTGAGCGTGACGGAAAACAGAAGAACCGCCATCAATGCCGCCCAGAACAGCGGCGTGGCGTAAAACAGCAGCGCCAGGGTGGAGATCAGCGTGTCGGACCATTTGCCGACCCGCGCCGAGGCCAGCACGCCGGCCAATGTCCCAAGCAGCAATGAAATGACGAACGCCGTCATGGTCAGAAGCAGCGTGGCCGGCAGGCGCGAGAAGATGAGATCGGCCACCGGCATCTGCTGCCGGTAGGAAAAGCCGAGGTCGAACTGCAGCACGCCGCCGAGATAGATGCCGAGCTGGGTGAGGAGCGGCTTGTCCAGGCCGAACCGCGCGCGCAGATCGGCGATGAATTTCTCGTCGGCCGCGCCCGCCTCCCCCGCCATCACGGCGGCCGGGTCGCCGGGCGCGGCGTGGATGAGGAAGAAGTTCAGGATCAGGATGGCGATCAGGATGATCGCCGCCTTGCCCAGTCGCATCAGGATAAAGCGTAGCATGGGTTACTGGCTCGAGCCTCACTGGTGGCTAACGTCGACGGTATGCGCCTGTTCACCCCCCTCTGCCTTGCCAGGCATCTCCCCCTCAAGGGGGGAGATTAGCTGTCACGACTGGCTTCGCCGCTCTCCAACCGCTGCAGGAAAAGCGCAACAGCTATGAAGGCTGATCTCCCCCCTTGAGGGGGAGATGTCCGGCAGGACAGAGGGGGGCGCGAAGGGCGCAAACGCAAACAGATCCGCGATCTCACTCTTCGATGTAAGCGTCCTTGAACCCGTCATTGACGCCGATGGCCGTGGTCACCAGATCCTTGACGTTGCAGCGGTAGATGGTCGGGAAGCCGAGTTCCAGAAGCCAGGCGACCGGAACGTCCTCCGTCAGTATCTGCTGGACTTCCGTATAGAGCTGCTGGCGCTCCTCCTTGGTCACGGCGACCGCGGCCTGCGCGAACAGTTCGTCGACCTTCGGGTTTTCATAGCCTTCGACATTGTTCCACTGCGATCCCTTGGCGATGTTGCTGGAGATGTAGTTGCGGGCCACGCCCAACGCCGGGTCGCCATACTGGTAGAGATAGGTGAAGGCCATGTCGTAGTCCCACTCGGCCAGCTTCTGGTTCCAGCCGGCCACATCCGTGGCGACGATCTCGACATTGATGCCCACCTCGCCGAGATTCTGCTTCACCGCCTCGGCCCAGCGCTGCCAGGTCTCGCCATAGGGCAACGGCAGAAGGCGCACGGTTTCACCGTCATAGCCCATCTCGTCCAGAAGCGCCTTCGCCTTTTCCGGGTCGTGATCGTATTTGTTCACGTCGTCGGTGAAGAACCGCGTGGAAGACGAAACCGGGCTGTGGGCGATCTTGCCAAGATCGTTCCACAAGGCGCTTTTGGCGAACTCGCGGTCCATCGCATACATCACCGCCTGCCGGAAACGCTTGTCGGCGGTCGGACCTTCGCGGTTGTTCAGCCACATCCACGAATGGGGACCGAAATACTCCCAGCCCTTGTCGGTGATGCAGGTATTGTCCATCGCGGCGATGCGCTGGACGTCGAAATTCTCCACCGAACCGCCCGGCAGGATGTCGACCACGCCCGTCTCATAGGCCACCGCGCGGGAGGCGGCATCCGGGATCACATGCCAGTAGATCTCGTCGAGATAGGGCAGGCCCTTCTCATAATAGTCCTCGTTCCTGACGAGACGGATATGCGAGCCCTTTACCCATTCCTCGAACTTGAACGGACCGGTGCCGATCGGCGTGTTGTTGGCGGGGTTGTTCTCGTAGTCCGTGCCTTCATAGATGTGCTTCGGGATCATCGGCATGGTGCCGACCTCGAAGATGCCCATGAAGGGGCCGAAGGGTTGCTTGAGCTTGAAGACGACGGTCGCCTCGTCCGGCGCGGTGATCGATTCCACATGTTCGAGCGAGGTGCGCAGGCGCGCATGGGTCTCCCGCAGGAACTTGTCCGCGGAGAAGACGACATCGGCCGACGTGAAGGGCTCGCCGTCGTGCCACTTCACATTGTCGTGCAGCTTGAACGTGTAGGTCAGCCCGTCCTCGGAGACCTCCCACGATTTTGCGAGCTGCGGCATCGGCTCCAGATCGGTGTCGTAGCGCAGCAGGCCCTCATAGATGTTGCCGGCCACCATCTGGGTCGGCCCGTTCTGCACCAGACCGACCATCAGGCTCGGCGGTTCTGGCTGGATCACCACATTGGCGCGCCCGCCGGAAACCGGCTCGGCGTGAAGAGCGGTGGAGACCAGGAGGGCCGCCGCGAGTGTCGTCAGTCTTTTCAGCATGGCTGTCGTTCCCCTTTTTTGCCGGCGTGGCGGGCTGATTGCCTCTTCTTCGCCGGTCCGATTGGCTTTGCTTGTCCGTCTGCCCCGTCAGATCACCCTTATCAATCCACGAGGTCCGGATAGTGCTTGATGGCGAGGCGCTGGAAAGCGTCCCACTGCGGGTCCGGCTTGTTGCCGGTCTGGTGCTTGTCCCAGCCCTCGTATTGGCGGGCGGTCTTTTCCGCCAGGGCCTCGTCGATCAGTCGCGGCGTGCCGCCGGACGACATGATGGCAAGCTGCGCCCGGCAGGCGCGCTCCATGTTGAACATCAGCGCGAAGGCCTCGCCCACCGTGCGTCCGCAGGTGAGCAGCCCGTGATTGCGCAGGATCATCACATTGCGGTCGCCGAGATCGGCCACCAGGCGCTCGCGTTCGCCGAGGTCCAGCGCGATGCCTTCATAGTCGTGGAAGGCGACACGTTTGTGGAACTGCAGCGACCACTGATTCAGCGGCAAGATTCCTTCCTCCATCGAGGAGATGGCGACGCCGGCCACCGTATGCGTGTGCAGCACACAGTGCACATCCGGCCGCGCGGCGTGGACGGCGCTGTGAATGGTGAAGCCGGCCTTGTTGATGCCCGCGCCATGGTCGTCGCGCAGGATGTCGCCGTTGATGTCGACGGTCACCAGGCTCGATGCCGTCACCTCGTCGAAGCGCAGGCCGAACGGGTTGATGAGGAAGGCATGCTCGCCTTCCTCGCGCGGCGCGCGGCTGGAGATGTGGGTGAATATGCTGTCGTCAAGGTGATAATGCGCGATCAGCCTATAGGCGGCCGTAAGCTCGATGCGCTCGCGCGGCTGGATCTCGTTATCGTTGCCGGAGCGCTTCTGCGTATCCGCAAGTCGGCTGTGCGCGGTCATCTAATCCCCCTTCTGGTGGAACGCCGGAAAGCGCAAGCGCTTCCGAGCCCTCGATGCCAGGACCAAGGCCATCCGGCGCGGCGAACCCGCCAAGAGCAGTCAGGCAACCACAGCGGCTCCATCATGTCAATTGTCGACAATCGGCAAAAATTCAGAAATACTCGCCAAGGTCCTCGCGCCAGCGGCGCGGAGTCCTGCAATTTGGGAAGGTCCGCCGAAAGCAGACCGAGGGCATGAACGGGAACGAGGCCGATGGACGACAGACCCGGCGATCAAGACAGGGACCGGCAAGGTGCGGACCGAACCGGCGGCCCCGGCGACGCGCGGCTTTTCTCCGCTGTCACGGCCACCGATCTCGTCACCCAGATCGCGCGCCAGATAACCGAAGCCATCGTGACCGGCCGGCTCAAGCCCGGCGCCCGCCTGACGGAGCTGCAGCTGTCCCGCGAGTTCGGCACCAGCCGCGCTCCGATCCGCGAGGCCGCCCGCCTTCTGGAAAGCCAGGGCCTCGTCGTCTCCAGCCCGCGCCGCGGCTTTTTCGTGCGCACGCTCAAGGCCGAGGATCTGCGCGACATATACGAGCTGCGGATCGGCCTGGAGCTCCACGCCGCCTCCATCGCCATCGACCGCATTGGCCCCGCCGACATCGCCGGCCTGCAGCGCCAGATCGAGAAGATGTACACGCTCGCCGACCAGGGCTCCTTCGAGCAGCAGATCTTCGAGGACTTCACCTTCCACCGCATGCTCTGCCAGGCGAGCGGCAACAGAAGGCTGCTCAAGGTCTATGACGAGCTGGCCACCGAAATGCGCTGCGGCATCACGCTCATCGGCAAGCTCTACGACGACCCCCACCGCCTGGCCGCCACCCACGAGCCGATTGTGGAAGCATTGAAGGAAGGCAGCCGCGACCGGCTGCTGGCGGCGCTCAGATATCACATCGCCGTGGCGCAGGATGCGGTGATCCAGCTTTTCACCGGTACGGGGGAACGCGGCTCCGGCTCGTGAAGGATCGTCGAGGCCGGCGTGCCGGCAGCTCTTTCACCTGGCGGCGCGAATGTCCATATATGCCGATCAGGCAACAGGGAGCCCACCCATGATCCCGTTCTCCGTCCTCGACCTTGCCCCCGTTCCCGAAGGCGCTTCGGTTGCCGACGCGCTCGCCAACACGCTGGATCTAGCAGGCAAGGCGGAAGCTGCCGGCTACACGCGCTACTGGCTGGCTGAGCATCACAACATGCCGGGTATCGCCAGCGCGGCCACCGCCGTGCTGATCGGGCAGGTGGCGGCCGTGACCAGGCGCATCCGTGTCGGCGCGGGCGGGGTGATGCTGCCCAATCACGCACCGCTCGTCATCGCCGAGCAGTTCGGCACGCTCGCCACACTCTATCCCGGGCGCATCGATCTCGGCCTTGGCCGCGCGCCGGGAACGGACATGCCGACGACGCGGGCGCTTCGGCGCAGCCTGGAAAATGGCGATGGCTTCCCGCAGGACGTGATGGAGCTGATGGCGTATCTGGGCGACGGCGAGCCCGGCCAGAAGGTGCGCGCCATTCCCGGCATCGGCACCTATGTCCCGGTATGGATTCTGGGGTCCAGCCTCTACGGCGCGCAGCTTGCCGCGCATCTGGGCCTGCCCTACGCCTTCGCCTCGCATTTCGCGCCGGCCGCGCTCGAACAGGCGGTCGCCGTCTACCGCGAAACCTTCCGGCCCTCGGCGCAGCTCGACAAGCCCCATTTCATGATGGCGCTAAACGTCTTCGCCGCCGACACCGACGAGGAAGGCCTTTTCCTGAAGACCTCCATGCAGCAGGCCTTCGCCAATCTACGCACCGGCAAGCCGGGGCCCTTGCCCCGCCCGGTGCACGACATTGACGCCCATCTGGACCCGGCGGTCCGCGCCATGGTCGACCAGGCGCTCGCCTGCACCGCCGCCGGCGCGCCGGAAACGGTGCGGAAGGCCCTGCAGGGTTTCGTCGAGCGCCACCGGCCCGACGAGCTGATCCTCACCGGCCAGATCCACGATCATGCGGCCCGGGTGAAATCCTTCACGCTTGCCGCCGAAATAATGCAGGATCTGCGCCTGGCCGCATAGCGGCGCTCAAGCCTGAAAAGCCAGCCTCGCACCATTCTGCGCATCGAAAAGATGTATCCGCGCCGGGTCCACGGAAAAATGCAGCGTCCCGCCCTTTTCCAGCGGCAGCTCGGGATCCAGCCGCGCGGTGATCTCGGCTCCCTCCAGCATGCACACGGCAAGCGTATCGGAGCCGAGCGGCTCGAACACGTCCACCACCGCGGCAAAGCTTGCCCGTTCGGGTGCGCAGACCTGCAGATGCTCCGGCCTGAAACCCAGCACCACCTCGGCTCCGTCCGCGGCCTCGACGTCGCTGAGCGGCACGTTGAACGCACCGTAGCGGATGGCGGGGCTCCGTCCGGCGCGGTCGACGCGGGCGGCAAGCATGTTCATCTGCGGCGAGCCGATGAACTCGCCGACGAACCGGCTGTTGGGCCTGGCATAGACCTCGTTCGGCGCGCCCGCCTGCATGATGCGGCCGTCCTTCAGGATCACGACCCGGTCGGCCAGCGTCATCGCTTCCACCTGGTCGTGGGTCACATAGATGGTGGTGGTGGCCAGCATCTGGTGCAGGCGCTTGATCTGGGTGCGCATGTCGACGCGCAGTTTGGCATCGAGGTTGGAAAGCGGTTCGTCGAACAGGAAAACCTTGGGCCGGCGCACGATGGCGCGTCCCATCGCCACCCGCTGGCGCTGGCCGCCCGAAAGCTGTCCCGGCTTGCGGCTTAAAAGGTCCTCGATCTGGAGGATCGACGCCGCCTCGGCCACCAGGCGCTCGATCTCGCCCTTCGCCACGCCGCGCATCCTCAGGCCGAAGCCGATATTCTCGGCAATCGACATATGCGGGTAGAGCGCATAATCCTGAAACACCATGGCCACGTCGCGGCCGCGCGGCTCCACCTCGTTGACCAGCCTGTCGCCGATCAGCATGCGCCCGCCCGAGATCTCCTCCAAGCCCGCCACCATGCGTAACAGCGTGCTCTTGCCGCAGCCGGACGGGCCGACAAGGGCGACGAACTCGCCGTCGCGGATATTAAGGTCCACCCCGTGGACGGCGCGAAACTTGCCGTAGTCCTTGACGATCTTTTCCAGCGTGACGCTCGCCATGTGCCTCCTCCCGACCGTCCGTTCGCCAAAGGCTCACGCTTCGGTCCATCGCTGCCCCGCAGCCGGTCATTCTTCGTTCGCGGCAGATAATTTCAGGAAACCTCTTGCATCCCGTCCGCAATATCGATTAATTATCGATAACGATAACGTTACGCAAGGGCGAAGCGCATGGCGCTCGAAAATTTCGATCCCGACGCTGCCGGTGACGGCGCGAGGCGGCTTTCGGAGAAGCCGGGCGCCCGCTCCAACCGGCGCAGCGCAATCATCTTCGAGCAGTTGCAGCGCGACATCATGCTGGGCGACCTCGCCCCCAACGAAACCATCCTCGAGCTGGAGCTGGCCCAGCGCTTCGCCTGCAGCCAGAGCACCATCCGCGAGGCGCTCCTGCAATTGCAGGAAGAGGGTCTCGTCCACCGCATGCCCCACCGCGGTACCCATGTTGCCGACTGCCGGGGCGACGACGCGCGCGAACTGATCCTCGTGCGCCACGACATCGAATGCCGGGGCGTGACCCGTGTGATGGAGCGCTACGACCTGCGCCTGAAGCGCAAGCTGACGGCCGAGATCGAGGCGATGCAGGCGGCTGCCGGCGACGGCGACGAGTATCTTCTGTCGCTCCACGACCGCAGCTTCCACCTCCAGCTTTACGAAGCTGCGGACCTGCCTTCGATCCGGCCCATCCTGCGGCGCTGCCTCATCCACAACCACCGCTACAAGATCCTCAATTCCGAGCCCAATCGCGCCTTGCGCGAGACGGCCGACCGGCACCTCGCCATCATCGAGGCGCTCGACAGCGGCGATACGACCAGGGCCGTGGAGGCGCTGTCCCACCACATCACGACCATCGTCGACCTTGGACCGCATATCGTGGCCAAGCCCGGAGTGCCCGGCTGATGGACGCTCCCGCGAACGTCCCCTCGCCCGAGATGCAGGCCATTATCGAAAGGCTGGTGCGCGAGGATGGCGGGCTGGGCGACCCCACCCTGATGCCGGCCGCCGAGGGCCGGGCCATGGCAGCAGCCGCCAATGTCCGGTGGAACCGCGACCTGCCCGCGCTCGAGCGTTGCGTCGATCTGCAGATCCCGATCGAGGACGGCCGCGTCATCGACTGCCGGCTCTACACGCCCGCACGCTCCGCGTCGGGGCTGATCTTCTTCATCCATGGCGGCGGCTGGGCCTTTTGCAGCATCGACACCCATGAGCGCGCCGCCCGGCTGCTGGCGGTCGAAGCCGGTGTGCCGGTCCTGTCGATCTCCTACCGCCTGGCGCCCGAGCACCCTTTCCCCGCCGGTCTTGCCGATTGCGTGACCGTATGGCGGCGGGTAAAGGCCGGTACGTCGCCGCTCGGCCCGATGCAAGGCCCCATCGCCGTCGCCGGCGACAGCGCGGGCGCCAATCTGGCGCTGGCGCTGATGCTCCACGAGCAGTCGGAAAGCCGGCCCGCGCCGGACCAGGGTCTTTTGTTCTACGGTGTCTATGATGATGATTTCGGCTCGCAATCCCATCTGGAGCACGCCTGCGGGCCGGGCCTGACGCGCGGCAAGATGATGCGCTACTGGAACTGGTACGCTCCCGATCCCGCCGCCCGCGCCAACCCGCTGATCGCGCCCCTGCGTGCCGGCGACGCGGCGCTGGCCGCGCTGCCGCCGCTTTATCTCAACGCCGCCGGCATCGATCCTCTGCGATCCGACACCGAAAACCTCCATGCGCGGCTGACCGCCCTCGGCAGGGCCGACCGTCTGCGCATTCACCGGGGCGTCGTTCACGGCTTCATGCAGATGAGCCTGGATCTGGCCGAAGCCCGCACGGCCACAAGGGAGGCAGCGTTGGCCTTCCGGGAAATGGCGGGCGCAAGCAAATGATAAAAACACTCGATTGGAGGAGACAGAACATGAAACGAACGATCCTTGCTGCCGCGCTGGCGGCAGGCACCATACTTGGCGCCGGCAGCGCCCTGGCCGACGAAACCGTCCGCTTCTGGTACCATTTCGACAATGCCGACAATCCCATGTCGGCGCTGGTCGAAAAGTTCGAGGAGGAGAACCCCGGCATCAGGATCGAGGCCGAGAACATCCCCTGGAACAGCTATTACGACAATCTCTACACCTCGATCGTCGCCGGCAACGCGCCTGACGCGGCGATGGTCAAGATGTTCGCCCAGCCGCGTCTTCTCGAAATGGGCGCGCTGGAGCCCGTCGGCGAGATGGTCGAGGCTTGGGAGGGCAAGGACGACCTGCTCGACAACCTGCTCAACCTGACCAGGGCGTCCGACGGCAATACCTACTACCTGCCGATCCAGTATGTCGTTCTGTATCTTTATTATCGCCAGGACATGCTCGATGAGCTTGGCCTCGACGTGCCAGGAACCTGCGATGAGTTCCGCGATGTCGCAATGAAACTCACCCGCGATACCGACGGCGACGGCCAGCCGGACGTCTACGGCTTCGGGTTCCGCGGCGGCAAGGGCGGCCATGACCATTGGGGCAGCTTCGTGTTATCGCGCGACGTGAGCTTCGAGCCGGGGGGCATGCTGACCGAGGAGGCTATCGCCGGCACCCAGTTCGTGGTGGACCTCTTCCGCGAGGACAAGGTTTTCCCGCCATCCGCCCCCAATGACGGCTTCAAGGAGGTGATCGGCGCGTTCCAGGCCGGCAAGACGGCCATGACGATCCACCATATCGGATCGTCCGCCGACATGGTCGAGGCGCTGGGGGACAAGGTCTCGGCCACCACCGTGCCGGAATGCGGCGGCGGGCGCTGGACCGCCTTTGGCGACGAATCCACCGCGATCCTGTCTTCGGCGCAGAACAAGGAAGCGGCCTGGAAATGGATCTCGTTCCTGTCCAGCGCCGGCAACAACGCGCTCTTCAACGAGGCCACCGGCCAGCTTCCCGTCACCAGGACCGATTCGGGCTCCTGGACGCTGCATGAAAAGCGCTTCGTCGACGCGACGGTCAATTCCCTGCCCTTTGCCGAGCTGCTGCCGAACGTGCCGGAGACCTCCGACTTCGTGAACACGGTCTGGCCGGTCAACATGCAGCGCGCGCTCACGGGCGAGATCACAGCCCGGGAGATGAACCAGGCGATCGACGCGCTTTACAACCCGTAGGCTGCGGCCGGCAGGGCTACCGCACAAGGAGCGCTGCGCCCTTCCTCCCTCCCCCTTGAGGGGAGGGATCGAGGATGGAGGCTCGTCGGCGGAGCCCGCAACAAAACCAATGCGATGGCCCTGCCTCCGACACGCTCAGGGCGGGGACACGACGAAGAGTTCGATCTGATGCCAGCCGCGGAAATCCAGCGATCATGACCGACACACCGTTTTCCGTTACAGCAGCCGGGGCTCCTCCCAAGGGCGGCCGGGCCTCGCTCGCCCGCCGCGTGCTGCCCTACGCGATGCTGTCGCCTGCGGTGCTGGTTACGCTCGCCATCGTCTTCCTGCCGATGGCGCAGGCGGCCTGGATGAGCCTGCACGATTATCTCCTGTGGAAGCCGAGCGGCTTCGCCTTTGTCGGGCTCAAGAATTTCGCCGCCGCGCTTTCCGACGAGGTGTTCTGGATATCGCTGAAGAACACCGCCATCTGGATCGGCCTCACCGTGCCGGCCCAAATGCTTCTGGGCCTCGTCACGGCGCTGCTTCTCAACCAGAAATTCCCTTGGCGGCCCGTCGCCCGCGCCCTCATCATCATCCCATGGGCTTTGCCCAGCGTGGTCATCGCCCTGATGTGGGTGTGGATCTACGACGCCAATTACGGCGTGCTCAACGAATTCCTGCTGCGCATGGATATCCTCAAGAGCTCCATCCCCTGGCTTGCCGATCCCGATACCGCACTCTATGCGATCATCCTCACCCTCACCTGGCAGGGCTTCCCCTTCTTTGCGGTGATGATCCTGGCCGGGCTGCAGTCGATCCCCCGCAGCTATTACGAAGCCGCCTCCATCGACGGGGCGAGCGCCTGGCGGCAGTTCTGGCACATCACGCTGCCGGGCATTTCCGGCGTGCTGGTGACGGCGGTTCTGCTGCGCACCATATGGGTCGCCAATTCCATCGATGTCATCTTCGTCATGACCGGCGGCGGACCCGGCTACGCCACCTACACGCTGCCGCTCTACGCCTTCGTCAAATCGCGCACCAACCTGGATTTCGGCTACGGCTCGGCGCTGGCGGTGATGTTCACGATCATGCTGCTCGGCTTCGTGATCCTCTATCTCAAGCGCGCCGGAAAGGCGGTGAACTGATGGTCGGCAGGAAGTCGAAGCTGCGCCGCATCCTTACCGTCGACCTGCCGATGCTGGCGATCTTAGCCTTCACGCTCGGCCCCTATCTGTGGATGCTCATCACCTCGCTGACGCAGGAAAGCCGGCTGTTCACCGACGGTCCCTCCCTGGTCGGCGCGACGCTGGAGAACTATGTCCGCCTGTTCCGGACCGTCGGCTTCCTGGAGAACCTGATGCACTCCTTCATCATCGCCGGCGGCACGGTGGTGGTGGGGCTGACGCTCAGCGTGACGGCGGCCTATTCCTTCTCGCGCTTTTCCTTCCGGGGCAAACGGGTGCTGCTTTTGCAGTTCCTCGTCATCAACATGTTCCCCATCGTTCTCCTGATCCTGCCGCTCTTCGTGCTGATGCGCAAAGTCGGCATCCTCGACACCCATATCGGCCTGATCATCGCCAATTCGACCATCGCCATCCCGTTCTCGGTCTGGATGATGACGAGCTATATCAACGGTATTCCCAAATCGATCGACGAGGCGGCCATGACCGATGGCTGCTCGCGGCTAGGCGCGCTGTGGCGGGTGATCCTGCCGCTGTGCACCCCCGGCATCGTGGCCACCGGCATCTACATCTTCATCACCGCTTGGAACGAATATCTCTACGCGCTGACGCTGGGCGGCCGAAACGTGCGGCCCATCACCGTCGCCATCCAGACGCTGATCGGCGAATACCAGGTGGAATGGGGCCTGCTCACGGCCGGCGGCATCGTCGGCGCGCTGCCCGCCACCATCCTGTTTCTCATCGTCCAGCGGCGTCTCATCAGCGGCCTCACCCAGGGCGCGGTGAAGGGCTGAACCAACAGAGGAATTGATATTGCAGAACCCCGTCGGCATAATTTCCATGCAGTTCGTGCGCCCCTTCACCCGCGAGCACTTTGCGCTGTTCGCCCGCATCAAGTCGCTCGGCTTCGACTTCGTCGAGATGCTGGTGCCCGAGCCGGAGGACGATTTCGACCCGGCCGAGGCCCGCGCCGCGCTCGCGGATAACGGGCTCGACGTCGTGCTGGCCGCCCGCGTCAACCTTCAGCGCTCCATCGCCAGCGCCGACCCTTCGGCCCGCAAGGGCGGGCTCGACTATCTTGCCTATTGCGTGGAGGTGGCCGACAGGATCGGCGCGCGCATCATCGGCGGCCCCCTTTACGGCGAACCGCTCGTCTTTGCCGGCCGCGCCCCGTCCCCGCACGGCGAGGATGAGCGCAAAGCGCGCGAGGAGCGCACCGTGGAAGGCCTGTCGCAGGCCGCTCCCCGTGCTCGCGATGCCGGCAAGGTGCTGGCGCTGGAACCGCTCAACCGTTTCGAGACCGACATCGTCTCGACCACGCGGCAGGCCGTCCACGTAGTCGACGCCGTCGCCGATGCCGGGCTCGGCATCGTGCTCGACACTTTCCACATGAACATGGAGGAGCGTTCCATGCCCGACGCGATCCGCCTTGCCGGCCACCGCCTCGTCCATTTCCAGGCCAACGAGAACCACCGCGGTTTTCCCGGCACCGGCCATATCGACTGGCCGCCGATCATGCGGGCGCTGGGCGACATCTCCTATGAAGGCCCGGTCTCGCTGGAACCTTTCCGCCGCGACGACGACCGGGTGGGCCTGCCGATCGCCCATTGGCGCCCGCCGCACGAGGACGAGACCGAAAAGCTCAAGGCCGGGCTCGCCTTCGTGCGCTCCTGCCTTGCGCTGGCGGAGGTGAACCAATGAGCCTGAAGATCGGCTGGATCGGCTGCGGCCGGCACGCCTCCCAGATGCTCCTGCCGCAGCTTGGCCGCAACGACGTGGAGATCGCCGCCGTCTGCGACCTCGATGGCGAGGCCGCCGGCCGCGCCGCCCGGCAATATGGTGTGAAGGACGTTTATGCCGATTACCGGGAGCTCATCGCCCACAAGGGCCTCGACGCCATCGGCATGGCGGTCGGCCCCGACCTCCACCACGCCGCCGCCATCGAGGCGCTTGGCCGCGGCCTCCCCGTCTTTCTGGAAAAGCCGCCGGCGGCCACCAGCAGGGGCGCGCAGGAGATCAGCGCGGCCTCCAGGCGCGCCGGCAAGGCGGTGGCGGTCGGCTTCATGAAGCGCTATTCCACCGGCAACCGCATCGCCAGGAATGTCCTGCAGAAGCCCGAGTTCGGTCCGGTGCTGGGCATCACCGGCACCTATATGACCGCGCCCACCTATTTCGCCGGCGAAGTCGACTATACCGGGTTCTTCCTGCATCACTGCGTGCATTACATGGACCTTATCCCGTGGCTGGCCGGCGCCGATTTCGCCGAGATGGCCCTGCGCAAGGTGGAGCCCGCGCCCGGGCACCTTCTGTTCCATCTCAATTTTTCCTGCGAGAACGAGGCCATCGGCACCATCGTCATGGGCACGGTACAATCGCGCGGCACCCCCATGGAGACCATCCAGATCATGGGCGACCATGCAAGGGTGGAGGTGAACAACGTCATCAACGTCGCCTATTACCGCGACCCGCCCTTCAAGGCCGACGACCGGGCGGCGAGCCTTTCCAACGAGGTCGACACGCTGTCATGGACGCCCAATTTCACCGCCGCCGCCAATGAGGATCACAAGGGCTACAACGCCCTGATCGCCGATGCCGTGGCGGCGCTGAAGGGCGAACCCAGCACCGCCCCCACCATAGAAGACGGCGTCCGCGCCATGGGCCATCTGGAAACGATGATCGCGCTGCTCGATTGATTCAACGACTGCGTTTCACGCCGAGACCCTTCACCTCCTCCTTCCCATAACAGCCAGATCTTTAAGAGGCGGGAGGTCAATGAAGAGATGATCTCCCCCCTTGAGGGGGAGATGCCCGGCAGGGCAGAGGGGGGTAGCGCAGGGCACGGCGGTCGATCATAGCCATAACCCCCGCCCCACCATGACAACCCCCTCTCCCCCGGCTATAAGCCCCCAAACGTCCGAGGGAGGAACCATTGGCGCGCATTGTCACGGCGGGTGTGGCCGTCATCGATTTCCTCATGCATCTCGACGAAATGCCCTCCCGGCCGGAGAAGTACCGGGCTAGGGACGCGGCGATCGTGGGTGGCGGCGGCGGGGCCAATTCGGCCGTGGCCATTGCCCGGCTGGGCGGCGAGGCGATGCTCGCCACGCGGCTGGGCGATGACGCCATCGGCACGATGATCCTCGACGGGCTGGCGACCGAGGGCGTCGACTGCCGGCTGGTCAAGCGCTTTGCCGGCCGGCGCTCGTCCTTTTCCTCGATCTTCATCGATGCGGCCGGCGAGCGGCAGATCGTCAACTACCGCGATCTCGACATGGATTTCGGGGCGGACTGGCTGGAGGAAGCCGCCGTCCCCGCCTTCGACGCCGCGCTTGCCGACACGCGCTGGCCGCAGGGCGCGGCAGCGCTGATGCGGCTCGCCCGGGTGCGCGGCAAGCCGGGCGTCATCGACGCCGAAGCCCCGGTGATGGAGGCCGCCGACGCGCTCGGCCTGTGCTCCCACGCGGCCTTCTCCGCCCAGGGACTGCGCGACTTCACCGGCAAGAAGGCGCTGGACGAGGCCCTTGGCAAGGCTGCGGCCAGGCTCGACGCCTTCGTCTGCGTCACTGATGGCGGGCGCGGAACGTTCTGGCTCGAGAAGGGCGGCATCGCCCATGAACCCGCGCCGAAGGTGACCGTGGTCGACACGCTGGGCGCCGGCGACGTCTGGCACGGCGCCTTCGCCCTGATGCTTGGCGAAGGCAAGGACACCCGCACCGCCATCCGCTTCGCCAACGCCGCAGCCTCCCTGAAATGCACCCGCTTCGGCGGCCGCGAGGGCGCCCCCGACCGCGCGGCGGTGGAGCGGTTGATGGCGGGCACGTAGAACCCGCGCGGGTAAGCCGCGTGGAGCGTTGCCGCCCGGCACGGGAAAAGCCGCGGCGGCAGAATCACCGCTCTTCCCTCCCCGTCCTTCACAGTCCGTCGCTTCCAGCACAGGGCGGAGGTCGGCCTTCCGGGCCATCGTCTCCCATCATGCGCAAGGCGGCGGCGATCCCGTGCAACCGCCTGAAACGCCGCGAAATCATGGGCTTGGGCGCTGCCCGGCCGGCCGCGGCCATTCCCGTTAACCGTTTGTTAACCAAAAACTTCTTGACGATGGGCGATGTGCCGATACCAATAGATACGGGTTTTATCGTGGATAGATGGTTTTGGCGTAACTAAGGTCCGGCAGCATCAATCCGGGCAGCCGGGCGTAGCTTGTGCGAACGGACGATACGGGCCCCCTGGCCGCATTTGCGGCGCAAAGTGTAACCGGGGTCGCCTGAACGGGGCGAATCGGCATAAGCTGCGTGCTGCAGGGTGGAAGAGCCGGCTAATCATTGGCCGCGCCGGGAGCCCTGCCGGAGATTGGGCGCGTCCCGTTGACCGTTGTCAATGGGATGTTTGGCGCAGCGCAAAGCCATTGCAGACGGAGGCGTGGGCCTCCCGGAGGGAAAATGGCATTGGAAGACACCGCGAACCCGGTGGCCGGAAGTCCGGCGGCGGACGAGACGATCGCGGCCGACGCGGCCTTGCTGTCCGAACAGTTGCGCGCGCTGCGCGACCGGCTTTTCGCGCCGACGTCGAACAAGGTGCTGCGCACCTTCACGAGCGGCGAGGCGGCAAGGCTGATCGGCGTCTCCGACGGCTATCTGCGCCAGTTGTCGATTGCCGGCGAGGGTCCGCAGCCCGACACCGGACCCGGCGGGCGGCGCTTTTATTCGCTGGCCGACATCAACGCGCTGCGCCAGCATCTGGCGGCGCAGGCCCGCCTCAAGGGTAACCACGCCAAGGCCCGCTCCTATGTGAAGTGGCGCGACCCGCGGAGCGAGCATCTGCAGGTGATCGCGGTGACCAATTTCAAGGGCGGCTCCGGCAAGACCACGACAAGCGCCCATCTGGCGCAGCATCTGGCGCTGGAGGGTTATCGCGTGCTGGCCGTCGATCTCGACCCGCAGGCCTCCATGTCGGCGCTCTTCGGCTATCAGCCGGAGATCGACCTTACCGGCAACGACACGCTCTACGGCGCGATCCGCTATGACGAGGAGCGCCGGCCGCTTTCGCAGATCATTCGCAGGACCTATTTCGACGGGCTCGACATCGTGCCCGGCAATCTCGAACTGCACGAGTTCGAGCACACGACGCCGCGCATGCTGGCCGACCGGCAATCAGGGTCGGGGGCCGGATCGGGGGCCGACGATTTCTTCTTCGCCCGCATCCAGACAGCCCTCGCCTCGGTGGCCGACGATTACGACATCGTCGTCATCGATTGCCCGCCGCAGCTCGGCTTCCTCACCCTGTCGGCCCTGTGCGCGGCCACCTCGGTCATCGTGACGGTGCATCCGCAGATGCTGGACGTGGCCTCCATGAGCCAATTCCTCTACATGACCGCCGATCTTCTATCGGTGGTGCGCTCGGCCGGCGGCACGCTCAATTTCGATTTCCTGCGCTACCTCATCACCCGATACGAGCCCAATGACGGGCCGCAGACGCAGATCGTCGGCTTTCTGCGCTCCCAGTTCGGCGAGCGCGTGCTGACGGCGCCGATGGTGAAATCCACCGCCATCTCCGATGCCGGCCTGACCAAGCAGACGCTCTACGAGGTGGGCCGGGACAATTTCACCCGCACGACCTATGACCGCGCCATGGAGGCGTTGACAGCTGTCAACGTCGAGGTGGAGGCGCTGCTGCGCACGGCCTGGGGTCGTGACGGGGGCCGCGAGGGGAGCGCTGCATGAGCAAACGCAAGGACCATCTCAAAGCCCTGTTCGGCGGCGGCCCGCTTCCCGGCGAAGCGCCCTCCCCGGCCCCGTCCGGCAGAGCTCCATCGACACCGCCGGCCCCCTCGCCACCCGCACCCGAAACCAGGAGCCAGCCGGCCCGGCAAAGCGGGCGCAGCGCCTCGGGCGCGGTCAAGGCCATGGGGCTTACGCTCAATTCCATGACGCGCGAGCTCGATGAGGCGCGCGCCATCAAGGAGAGCCTGACCAGGGGCGAGCGCGTGGTCGAGATCGACCCGGAACTGATCGATCCCTCTCTCGTGCGCGACCGGCTGAGCCACGAGGACAAGGGGGACGAAGCCTTTCAGGGGCTGGTCGACAGCATGCGTGAGAACGGCCAGCAGGTTCCCGTCCTCCTGCGCCCTCACCCGAAGGCCGACGGCCGCTACCAGGTCGCCTACGGCCATCGCCGCGTGCGCGCTGCCGCACGCCTGGGCCAGCCGGTCAAGGCCATCGTCCGCACGCTCACCGATGACGAGCTGGTGCTCGCCCAGGGCAAGGAAAATACCGAGCGGCGCAATCTCTCCTTCATCGAGCGCGCCTTTTTCGCCCATGCGCTGATCGCCCACGGCTTCGAGCGCGGCATCGTCCAGCGGGCACTGTCGATCCACAAGGCCGAGATGACGCGGCTTCTGGCCGTGGCCGGCGCCGTGCCCGCCGACATCGCCCGCGCCATCGGCCCTGCGCCCAAGGCCGGACGGCCGCGCTGGCTGGCACTGGCGGAGTTTCTCAAGCGCGAGGCCGCCGTGGTGATGGCGCAGGAAGAAATCCGCTCCGGCCGCTTTGCCGATGCGGGTTCGGACGAGCGCTTCCGCCTGCTTTTCGACCGGCTGGCCAGGCGCGCGCCCGGCCGCAAGCCGCCGAAGTCGCAGCCGCGCGCCATCGAGGACGGCAATGGCCGTGTCGTGGCGCGCCTTACGCCCGGCGAAAAGCCGCAGCTTGAATTCGACGAGAAGAACCATCCGGGGCTCGCCGACTATGTGGCGCGGCACCTGCCCGAGCTTGCCCGGCGCCTCGCCGAGGAGGGCGCGGGCGAATGATAGTTGGCGTCGGCAGACCATGGTCAATTTGTCCACGGCCGATCTATCCACGGCCGATCTATCCAGGGTTTGACCGGCGCGCGTAGAGTGTTCCACAGCGTAACGAAATGAACTGAAAACGAGGTAGAGACCGCAAGAAAAAAGGCCCCCAGAACGTTGCCATTCCGGAAGCCCCTTTTCGATGTAGCAATCTGAAAGAATCACTTCCGACCGACAATGTCAAGCATCGGACCGTTCCGGTGGCCGTCTTTTTCTTGCCTGATGAAAGGTAAGAGCCATGACGGACAGTTTTGCCGTCTCGCCATTCGGCGGGCGAGGGTTGGCGCGTGCGCAATTTGCACTGAACGAGCAGATACTCAATGCCAGGAAGGCTGCCGGGGGACCTGGCGGCGGCGTGGCAGGGCAGGGCGATTCGCGCCGGAGCAAGGTCGTCGAGGACAAGTGGAAGCTGATCCGGGCGGTGACCGAGGCCAAGGCGGCGCTCGGCCTTTCCGATCGCACCGTCGCCGTTCTGGAAGCGCTTATGAGCTTTTATCCCGAGCGGCGGCTTGACCTCGCCCGGCCGCTGATCGTCTTTCCCTCCAACGCCGAATTGTCGCTCCGGAGCAGGGGCATGGCGCCGGCCACGCTGCGCCGTCATCTGGCCTGCCTGGTGGAAACGCGCATGGTGCTGCGCCGCGACAGCGCCAACGGCAAGCGCTTTGCCTGCCGCAACGACAAGGGCGAGGTGGAGGCGGCCTTCGGCTTCGACCTGGCGCCGCTGGTCATGCGGGCCGGCGAGATCCTGCGGTTGGCCGAGGAGGCGCGGCAGGAGGCGGCGGCGATCCGCATGCTGCGCGCCGAGATCACCATCCATCTGCGGGACATGTCGGCGATCCTGAAGGCGGCGCAGGAGGAGGGCAGGGCCGAAGCTGGCGGCCTTGCCGCCGAATTCGAGGCCCTTTCGGGCCGGCTCGGCCGCAACACGCCGCGGGCCGAACTATCGCGCCGCAGGGACGCGCTCCTCTCGCTGCGGGCCCGTTTGGAGGCTGAATTCCTGGCTGAAAGCCCGGGTCAGGCCGTGGAAACGAACTTAAACACCCCCGAAACGAGCTCAAACGCCCCGGAGATCAGCCGAAAATCACCGAAAATGAGCGCCAATGACGCGCAAAATGAGCGCCATATAGAGGGTTCAGAGTCAGAATATCCTTTAACAAATAAGCCAGTTGATTTTGAAATGCGCGACCGCAGCGACAGCGCCTCCTCCCCGGAAGTTGACAGCTGTCAACCGGCAAGGCCGAACCCATCAGTCGAGCCGGTCGACCTGACGCTCGTCCTGTCGGCCTGCCCCCAAATCAGGGATTATGCGCCCAACGGCATTGCCGGCTGGCGGGATCTGGCGGCGGCGGCCGATCTTGTCCGATCGATGCTGGGCATATCGGGCAGCGCCTGGGAAAGAGCACGGCGCGTGCTGGGGCAGGCCGGCGCGGCGGCGGCGGTCGCGGCGATCCTCGAACGCATCGACCAGATCCAATCGCCCGGCGGATATCTGCGCGGGCTGACGGCGCGGGCGGAGATCGGCGATTTCTCGCTGAAGCCGATGCTTTCGGCCCTGGCCGTGCGCGGCCTGCGGGAACGGCTGTGCCCGGGTCAGGCGGCGTGATGCCTTCCGGCATCCAGCCGGTATCCGCGCTTCTGCTTGGCCGCGAGCAGCCGCTCGAAAGCCTGGCGGGCTTCGGCCTCGCTGCGATAAAGATCGACCATCGCCCTGCCGCGCGTGCCGATCCGCCCCCATTGGCGCACCAGAGCGGCATCGCCGAACAGGCTTGGTTCTATGGACAGGCAATAAAAGCGTGCCATATTGCAGGTGGTATCGATTCGAAAAAGAAGATGCTCGGACAGCGTTTTCTGCATGGCCCGAGTCTCGCCCGGCGGCGCTTTCGGCGTCCAACGCATTCGGTGAATCGATCCAGCGCCACCGATTCACGAGATTGATGGAACACCGCATTTCCCGACCAGCGGAAGCTAATGTCGAGATAGCTTCCGTGTTAAGGAAATGATAACCATAAACCAATGGCTTACGAATCTCTCGTTCTCGACCATCCGGACCTCCTTTCCCCCCTTGCGCGGGCCGAGGACGGGCTTGCCCGGCTCGACGAACGGATAGACCGCAGCAGCCGGGGCGAGGGCTTCCTGCTGCGCCGCGACTTCGCCGATGCCGTCGCCGCGTGCTGGCTGGAAGGCGAGCTCGTCCACATGGAGGATCTGGTCCTGCATGACGGGCGGCTCGATGTGCGCAGCCCCTCGCACGAATTGACCCGGGCCCACGCGATACTGCGCAAGCGCCGCCGGATCGCAGCCGAACCGCCGGACTGGGCAACCGCACCGGCCGGCCTCGCCCTGCTGCAGGCGCGGGAGGAGGGCACGGCCCCGCCCCTGCCGGAACGGACGGCCCCGCCCGATCCCGCCGCCATGCCCGCAGACCGCGACGACGCCCTGGCCGAGGAACTGGCCGAGATCGATGCGGTGCTGGCGCGCACCAACCGGCTCCTGGCGGCCAGGGACGGGGAAGGGGACCCTGCCATGCAAGCCGCCCGGTGGCCGCTGACACCCGGCCAAGCCCGGTCCGGGGCGGGGGAGGCGGCCGATTTCGCAGGCGATTTCTCGGGGCCGGGGGCGGCCTCCATCGACGCGCTCATCCGCGACGGGGACAGGGACGAGCGCGGCCTTCTGGCCGACTGGCATGCCCGGCTTTCGGCCATCGAGGGCTCCAGGCTGCCGCCGGTGCTGATGGCTTTTCACGCATGGGAGGCGTGGCAGGCGCTGCAGCCGCTGGAGCGGCAGTCCTGGCTTGGAAACCTCCTGGTCGCCGCCTTCCTGCGCAAGAGCGGCAAGACCCGGCATCTGTTCAGCCTCGCCGCGGCCTTGCGCGAGATCCCCCGCGAGCAACGCATGTCGCGCAAGGCGCCGGCCCGCTGCCATGCCTTCTTCGATGCGCTATCGGCCGGCGCGCTGGCCGGCCTGAGGGAGATCGACCGGTTGGAACTCGCCGCCGCCCAATTCGAACGCCGGCTAAGGGGCCGGCGCAAAAGCTCCCGCCTTCCGCGGCTCGTCGAGCTCATCCTGTCGCGGCCGATCGTTTCGGCCGGCATGATCGCCGACGAGCTGAAGATCACCCAGAGAGCGGCGCTCAACCTGATCGGCGAGCTCGGCCCCCGCGAAATCACCGGCCGCGGCCGCTACCGCGCCTGGGCCGTGCTTTAGCGCAGTTCCAAACCCGGTTTGCCGCCCGGAACTGCGTGAAATCAAACGGTTAGATTAGTTCACGCTTCTGGGAAACGGTGAACCGATCGAGGGCCTGTCTGCAAAGGCCTATGTCACGGCCGCCGGCAAGAACTGTCCTGGTCAGGCGGCTGCAACCGCCTCGATCTCCACCAGCCACGCCTCGTCGAAGATTCCGGCGACCACGACCGTCAACGCCGTCTTTCGACCGTTCAGGATCTCGTTGCGCACCGACCGGTTCACCAAGGTGTAGCTGCGATCCGCCAAATAGGTCCGGTGCATGACCGGATTGTCGAGCGTCATGCCGGCTGCCGAAAGCGCGCCTCGATGTTGCGCCAGGCCAGCCTGCATCGCGCCTCGAAGCCCTCGGGCACGGTGCCGTTCGCATTGACCGGCGTCTGGCCACTGACAAAGAGCATGCGCTCGTGGCGGGCAATCTCAAGAGCCTGCACGTATCCCGTCGTCGGAACCGGCACGGTGTCGGCGTTGATCAGGCGGACCTGCATCGACCTCTCCTTTGTTCGAGTGCCCCATTGTGCAGCGATGCGCCTCCCGTGCTCAAACGCTTGTTTCCCGACACCTGGCCCAGATTTTCTATCCTGAACCCTCGATCAACCGTCCCGAGGTCTCCCGTGAGTTACCGACTGCCCCCGCTCAACGGCTTGCGTGCCTTGGAGGCTGCCGGCCGCCACCTCAGCTTGAAGCTGGCGCGCAGGAACTCTCGGTTACGCCGGGGGCGGTCGGCCAGCAGGTCAAGCACCTTAAGGAGGTGCTGGGCCTGCCCTTGTTCCAGCGTCTGCATCGCAGCCTCGTTCTGACGAGCCACGGCGAGGCGCTGCTGGCTGGCGTCAGCGACGGCCTGGAAAGGCTCTCGGCGGCTGCCGACGCCATCACGACCGACCTGCCGCAGAGGGTTCTGCGCTTCGGAATCTCGCCCTTTCGGGCCGGCGAGCCTGACCGTCTGCTGGCTGGCTTGGCAGGGACGGGAGAGCCCCCGCCTATTTGCGGGCGACCTTGACCGATGACATGGCGGATCTCGTCAGCGGCGCCGTTGACGCCCTCCTGCGCCCCGGCCCGGGTCCATATCCGGGGGTGCGTTCGGAGATACTGGATCTGAACCCGGCATTCCTGCCCCATGCTCGGGCGTCGCTGGTGGTCTGGCCGGGGTTGGCAAAGTGCCGGGAGTTCCTCGAGGCCAAGACGCTCCTTCAACCGGCGTAACTGGCCGAGACGCCGGCCGGGGCCGGTCTTCAGTCCACGCCTTGTCCGGTGCCGGGGTCGAAGAGATGGACGAAATCCGGCGCAATGCTCAAGCCCACGCTGTCGCCCGGTCGCACCTCGGTGCGGCCTGCATGGAAGATCGTCAGCTCCGGTTCCGTGGAGGAGGAAAGATAGCTTGCGGCTCCCGTGAACTCGACGGTCGAGACAGGCACCCGGATCGGGCTCTTGTCAGGATCGCCGAGAGCAAGATGTTCCGGGCGCAGGCCGGCCAGAACTTTCCGGCCTGGTTCCAGTCTGCGGGCCACCGGCACGAGGGCGCCGTCAAATCCGTCCAGCGCCAGCGCATCGCCAGAGGCCGTGACCGCCGCCTCCACAAAATTCATGGCTGGTGAGCCGATGAAGCCGGCCACGAAGCGGTTGGCGGGGCGGTCGTAGAGCTGGAGCGGTGCGCCCTGCTGCTCGATCACGCCGTTGCGCATCACCACCACATGATCGGCCATCGTCATCGCCTCCACCTGGTCGTGGGTGACATAGACCGAGGTGGCGCCCAGCCGGTCGTGCAGCGCGCGGATTTCCTTCCGCATCTGCACGCGCAAGGCCGCGTCGAGATTCGACAAGGGCTCGTCGAAGAGGAACGCCTTGGGGTGGCGGATGATCGCCCGGCCCATCGCGACGCGCTGGCGCTGCCCGCCGGAAAGCTGGCGCGGGTAACGGTCCAGCAGATCGCCCAGTCCGGTGATCGCCGCCACTTCGCGCGCGGCCTTTTCGCGGCCGTTCTTCGGCACGCCCTTCAGCCGCATGGAATAGGTGAGGTTGTCGCGAACCGTCATATGCGGATAGAGCGCGTAGGACTGGAACACCATCGCGATGTCGCGGCGGCGCGGCGGCACATCGTTCATCTTTTCGCCGGCAATTCTCAGCGTGCCGCTGGAGATGGATTCGAGCCCCGCCAGCGAGCGCAGAAGCGTGGACTTCCCGCATCCGGAAGGGCCGACAAGGGCCACGAACTTCCCCTTGTCGATCCTGAGGTTGATGTCCTTGAGCGCGTGGAACTGCCCATAGTGCTTCTGCACGTTCTCGAACTCGATCTGCGCCGTCGAAGTCATTTCAAGGCTCCCGCGGTGAGGCCGCTGACGATGCGCCGCTGCAGCAGCACGAAGATGATGAGGATGGGGGTCACGTAGATCGCCGAATAGGTCATCACGCCGGACCAGTCGCTGGTGTTCGGCCCCATGAAGGACTGCAAGCCGACGGTGGCCGGCTGCAGCGCCCGCTCGCCGATCAGCGAGCGCGAATAGACATACTCGCCGAAGGCATGAAGGAAGATGAGCACGCTGGTGACCAGGATGCCGTTGCGCGCCAGCGGTATGGCGACGCCGAAGAAGGCACCGATGCGCGAATTGCCGTCGACGAGGGCCGCCTCCTCGAGCTCCCTGGGCACCTGCATGAAGGCCGTGCGGCAGAGCACGATGTAGAGCGGCAGCGATTTGGCGGCTTGCGCCAGGATGACTGCAAGCCGGGGGTATTCGAGAAGCCCCACCTGGCTGAAGGCCACGAAGATCGGCGTGATCATCAGCGAGGAAGGCAGGACCTGCATCATGAGGATGGCGAAGAGGGCGATGTCCATCCAGACCGAGCGCACCCGGGCGAGCGCATAGGCGCAGCCCGTGCCGACCGCCACGATAATGGCCGAGGTGCCCACTGCGATGATGAGCGAATTGGTGAGGAACCGGTCCATCTGCAGCCGGGTCCAGACATCGGCGACGTCGAACTG
This sequence comes from Nitratireductor thuwali, assembly GCF_036621415.1. Classification (NCBI taxonomy): domain Bacteria; kingdom Pseudomonadati; phylum Pseudomonadota; class Alphaproteobacteria; order Hyphomicrobiales; family Phyllobacteriaceae; genus Nitratireductor; species Nitratireductor thuwali. Next base: position 247,731 of record NZ_CP030942.1, on the reverse strand, counting down.
CGGGTCTTGCGGCCAGAAGGTCGGCGGAAACTGGAATATCTCCGAGCTGGGCTTCAGGGCCGTGACATACATCCAGTAGAGCGGGAACAGGTAGACCGCGACGAAAAGGATGGCCAGGGCGAGGAGAATGTATTTTTTCATGAGATCCCCTCAGGCCGCCTGCTCATGCCGGGTGGAGCGGGTATAAATCGCCGCCACGCCTATGACGAAGACGATCATCAGCACCGAGACCACGCTGCCATAGGAGATCTGGTAGGTCTGGAAGGAAAGCTGCCAGGACCAGTACTGTGCCACGTTGGAGGCGTTGGAAGGTCCGCCCTGGGTGAGTGCCGCGAACAGATCGAACTGCTGCAACGTGAAGATGACGCCGAGCGAGATGACGGCGCCCAGCGGCGCCCGCATGAGCGGAAGCGTGATGGTGCGGAAGCGCTGCCAGGCGGTGGCGCCGTCGAGCTCCGCCGCCTCATAGACATCGTGGGGGATGGCGGCAAGGCCGACGGAAAGCAGGATCATGTTGAAGGGAACGCCGAGCCAGATATTGGCAATGATCACGGAATAGAGCGAGACGCTCGGGTCCGAGAGCCAGAAGATGTTCTGGTCGATGAGGCCCAATGATCGCAGCCAGTAATTCAGCACGCCGAAATCGCCGGCGAGAATCCAGCTCCACACTGCGCCAATCACCAGCGCCGGCATGATCCAGCCCGCCAGGAACAGGCCGCGCAGATAGGAGGCGCCTGGAAAATCCTGCTGGAAGAAGAGTGCAAGGCCGAAGCCGATGCAAAGCTGAAAGACGATCGACAGCACGACGAACTGCAGCGTGTTCCAGAAGACCAGTCCCGCGATCGGCTGGGAGAGCACCTCCCGGTAGTTCTGCAGGCCGACAAAGGGCCGGTTCAAGGAGGCAATCGAGAAGAGGTCCACCGTCTGGAGCGAAATGACGATGTTGTAGATCAGCGGAAAGGCGGAAAAGACGATGAGATAGCCGAGCGCCAGCCAGACCAGGACGGCATCGAAGCTGCTTCCATCGCGCAGGGAACGCCAGAAACGCACCATCAGCAGATATCCTTTATCGGCGGTCGGCTGCGGACGGCACGAAGGCCATCCGCAGCCGGTCTCGGGAGGAGACTATTTTCCCAGAACCTGGTCTATCTGCTGCTGAGCCGCTTCCAGCGCGGCGCCAGCCTCCGCCTGACCGGTGAGCGTCGACTGGATCGCCTGCTGGATCGCCTTGGAAATGCGCGGCCATTCGGGATGGGGACCGCGGTTGCGGGCATACTTCATGCTCTCCTCGAACACGGCGTAGATCTCCGGGTTCTTCGGATCCTTCACCTCGACTTGCGAAGCGGGGAGATAGCCGAACTCGTTCCACACGCGCGGCATCTGCGCATAGAGAAACTCGACGAATTGGAACGCTTCATCCGGATTGTCCGTGTTGGCGAGGATCACATTGTCGCCTTCGCCGAGCGCCGAAGCACGCTCGGCCCCTTCCTCCGGCACGGGCAGGAGGGCGGCGCGGTACTCGAACTTCGCCTCCTGGCTCATGCGCGGCAGCTCCCACGGGCCGGAGATCGCCATGGCGGCGCTGCCGGTGTTGAAAGTGCCGGTGGAATCCCACTGGCTGCGGATCAGCGTGTCGGGGGAGGCGAGCCGCTCGTCGATCAGGCGCTTCCAGAAATTCAGCGCCTTGGCCCCGCCTTCGGTGGCCACATTGTCGTAGTTGCCGCCCGTCATCTGCAGCCACGGCAGGAACTGGAAAGTGCCTTCCTCGCTCGCCACGGCCGAAAAGGCGAGGCCGTAGACATTCTGGTCGGGCTTGGTCAGCGCCTTGGCCGCCTCGTAGAGCTGATCCCAGGTACCGGGCGGGTTGTCAGGGTCGAGCCCCGCCTCGCGGAACTTGTCCGCGTTGTAGTAGAGCGCAATCGTGTTGGCGCCGCGCGGCAGGCCGTAGATGCCGCCTTCCCAGGTGACCGAGGCGAGGGGCCCGGGATAGATATCCTCCTCCTTCACGATCTCCGATTTCTCGATATGGGGCTTGAGGTCGAGAAGCAGTCCGCGGGAGGCGAAGAGCGCGACTTCCGGATTGTCGATATAGGTGATGTCGGGCCCGGAGCCGGTCGCGACCGCCCGGGCGAGGTCGTTCACCATGTCGCGGAACTGCACCGTGCGAACATTGATCTTGATGTTCGGGTGCTCCTTCATGAACTCCTCGGCCAGCACGTAGTGGTACTCGCCCGGATCGTCGATCGTCCAAAGATCGAGCTCCACCTCCTGGGCGGAAGCAATAACCGTCGTGGCCAGAAGCCCGACGGCCGTCAGCGCAATCGTCAGTCTCATCTTCTCTCCTCCTCTTGCAGGCCTTGAGCCTGCGTTGCGAACGGACGGGCGTTCCTCCCAGCCCGTCCTCATGCGGCGGCGACGAACTCGCCCCCGCGGCATTGCTTGAGATATTCGAGTGCGCGCACCTGCCCCGTCATCTCCAGCGCATCGCGGTAGACCGGGTCGTGCCAGCCCTCGATGTCGATGGAGCCGCTCCAGCCGGCGAGCCGGAGTTCGGAGATGATGTCGGTCCAGTTGCTGTCGCCGAAGCCCGGCGTGCGCATGAAGACATGAGCGTGCTTGCCGAAGATGCCGTGCTCGCGGATCACGTCCCATCGGATCGTCGCGTCCTTGCCGTGCACGTGGAAGATCTTGCTTGCCCATTTGCGGATCTGCGGCAGCGGGTCGATCAGATAGACCATCTGGTGGCAGGGCTCCCATTCGAGCCCGATATTGTCGTCCGGCGTCTCGTTGAAGATCAGTTCCCAGGCGTCCGGATTGTGGGCGATGTTCCAGTCGCCCGTCTGCCAGTTGCCGTCCATGGCGCAGTTCTCGAAGGCGATCTTCACGCCCCGGTCGGCCGCGCGCCTGGCAAGCTCGGACCAGATCTCGCGATAGCGCGGCAGGCTTTCCTCGATCGGCTTGCCACGGACGCGGCCGGTGAAGCCCGCCACGCAGGTGGCGCCGAAGTGGTGGGCGTTGTCGATGCACTTCTTCCAGCCTTCGAGGGTGTCCCGGTCGAGCGGCCGGTCCTCCAGCGGATTGCCGAACATGCCGAGGGTGGAAATGGTGATGTCGCGATCGCCGATGGCCTCGCGGCAGCGCTTGCCAAGCTCCGCCAGGTTCTGGTCCCCAGTGGTCTGCCAGAAGAAGGGCTCCAAGCTCTCGAAGCCGAGATCGGCGATGGCCGCGATATTCTCGGCCGCCTTGCCGTCGGTAGCCTTGATCATGGTGCCTATGCGGATGGCCTTGGCTGGATCGCTCACGTTCTTCCTTCCTATTGGCTGATTTCGACCCGCGCGCGTGCGGCAGCGCTCTCGATTGCTGCGAACACCATGGCGAGGCTCCTGACGTTGTCCGTGCCGTCGGTCTCGGGCCGGCGGCCTTCATTGACCGCCGCGAGGAATTCGGCAATGACGCTCGCGTGGCCATGAGTCAGCTCCGCTGCCGGTTCTTCCGGTACCGAAACGATCTTGAGGTCGTTGAGGAACTTGCCCTCGCTCGCCACGACCCGCGCTTCGAAGCGCTCCGCACCGTCCCAGAGAAGCGAGCCGCGGGTGCCGATGAAGCGCCACGCCGCTTCCCAGCTGGTCGGCGCGCCTTCGGCACACCACGAGCCTCGATAGGTGAAGATCACGCCGTCGGAGAACTCGAAGATGGCGTTGGCTGCCGCCCCGTGGGCGTACCAGGAGCCCTTCGGATTGGCTTCCTGCGCATAGACGGCGAGCGGCACCTTGTCCGCCATGAAGCGGGCCGCATCGAAGGTGTGTATCGCCATGTCCAGAAGCAGCGGATGCTCCATCTGCTCCCGGAAGCCGCCGAAATGCGGCGCGAGGAAGAAGTCGCAGTGGAAGCCGGTGAGTTCGCCCAGCACGCCGCTCTCAAGAAAGGCGCGGATGCGCCGCACCCCCGAGATGAAGCGGCGGTTCTGGACGATGGCGTGTATACGCGCCGCCCTTTCAGCCGCCGCGATCAGCTCGCGCGCATCCTCGATGGAGGTCGCCATGGGTTTTTCGCTCAGCACGTGGCAGCCGAGGGAAAGGCCTGTCAGAACGGTCGCCTTGCGGGCTGACGGCGGCACCACGTCGAACAGAAAATCGGCCTTTGTGGCCTTCAGCACAGTCGCAAGGTCGGTGCCGATCAGCGGCGCAATCTCGAACTCGCGGGCTCGCTCGCGGGCGACGTTCTCATCGATGTCAACCAGTCCGACGACCTCGATGCGGTCGGCCAGTGCGGACGTCTGTCGCAGGGCGCGCAACCAGCCCTTGGCCATTGCTCCGCATCCCGCAAGAACGGCTTTCGACTTCGTCAAGGAAGCTCCTCCCGGAGATAAACTGCGGCCTGGCCTGCTCTCTCCCAATCCGGCCGGAACGCGTTCCGTAAACGTTTACGACACTAGAATCGGCGCTTCATTCATGTCAAGAGAGAATCGAAAACGTTTACGAAGAAGGCTGATGCAAGCGCTCAACTGCTGCCTTAAGCCGGCGCGATGCGGTGCCGCCGAGCACCGGGTCTCGAAGGGCGAGGGGGAGGTGCTTCATCTCTGCGTCGGCAGCGACGCTTGGGCGAAAGCTTGCAGTTTCGCATGCGAAACGAAGATCAACAGGGAAAGACATGGTCGGCATAAGGCGCGTTGCCCAGCATCTCAACCTCTCCATCGGCACGGTTTCGCGTGCGCTCAACGGGCGTCCGGACGTGAACGAGGAGACGCGCCGGCGCGTGCTAGAGGCGGCGGGCGCGCTCGGCTATGCGCCCAATCAGGCAGGCCGCGCGTTGCGCAGGGGCTCGACCGGCGTCGTCGGCTTCATGATGCAGACGGGCTCTGAAATCACCGGCGACGGGGACACATTCTTCATGAGCGTGTTCGATGGCGTGCAGGCCGTGTTCTCACGCCACAACCTCGATCTCGTCGTGCTGCTCTGCTCTTCGCGTGAGGACCCGGACGACTATCTCCGCCGGACGGTTGCGCGCGGCTTTGCGGATGCACTCATCATTTCAGCTACGCGGCGCGAGGATTCGCGTATCGCCTACCTTGCGGAGCGCGGCATACCCTTCATCGCACTGGGACGCAGCGAAACCGATGCCGGCCATCCCTGGATCGATCTCGATTTCGAAGGTCTCGCCCGCACCGGCATCGACCGGCTCGTGGCCAAGGGACATCGCCGGATCGCCGTCTCCGCACCAGCGGACGATGCCAATCTCGGCTTTGTTTTCCTCGACAGCGCGAGAACGGCGCTTGAGGGCCACGGGCTGGTCCTGCCGCCGGAACTGGTTCTGCGTTCGCCGCCCAACGAGATAGGGGGCTACCAGATGGCAAGGCAGGTGGTCGCGATGGAGGAGCGCCCAACGGCGATCGTGCTCGTCAATGAGACGACGGCGATCGGCTTCTACCGCGGCCTGCGGGATGCGGGGCTGGAGCCCGGCCGGGACATAGCGGTGATCGGCTTTCGCGAGAGCCCGCAGGCGAAGTTCCTCTCGCCCCCGCTTACATGCTTCCGCATCGATCTTCACGCATTGGGCGAGGGCCTTGCAGAAGCATTGCTGGCCACCATGCCTGGTTTCCAAGAACGATATCCCTTGGGCACGGTGCGCAGGATCTGGCCGATGAGCCTCATAACGGGAGAGAGCGACGGTATTCCCCGATAGCTCCTTCTGCTCTGCTCGAACGCCACCTGCATTTCCGGGATAGGGCGGAGGACGTCAAATGCGGCATGGCCCCAGGAAAGCCCACCTCGATGCCTTGCCGCACCCTCACCCAGTCGAGACAGAACGGACCGGTCGCTCGCTCGGGCCCGAGAATCGGAACCGATCTCGGAAAGCGCGATGCGCAGTATCAAAGTGTCGGAGCGTCCATCATGCGGCCGTTCGGTCGCTCGGCGCTTTAGCGCACGGCCTCCTCGATATCCTGGCAGCTCATCCACCAGCGCTGTTCAACGGCGACGTCGCGTATCTCTCCGACAATGCCTTCGCTCTCACCCGACAGATCGACGAGGCAAAGCCGGTCGCCGTCGGTTTCCAGGACGCTGATGGTCGCTTCCCGGCAGTCTTCGGGCATGATTTCTCCGTTGCTGCCCAGAACTTGCTCGAGATTCTGCTGATCCTGACACGCCGGGATGCCCTCCTGGGCCGTTGCAGCAGCGGGCACTGCAACGAAACCCACGACGGCCAGCAGGATCGTTCGCCCCAAGATCGTGCGCATGATGCTATTCCTCCTTCTGCCCACGGCATCGTGCTTTCCGACAATCGGGAAACGATGCGCAGGTTCAAAGTTTCAGAGCGTCCTTGTGTGGCGTCCGAACGGGCGCTCCAACCTGACACAACGCGCAGTGGCCCAAATGGTTCTGTGCATCCGCGGCGCTGCCGCGTGCATGATGCCCGCGAGCGCCTTCCGCCGGCCCGGCGGTTAACCCATTTTGGATTATCCGATTGCGGGAACCGCCCCGATATCCAATAGCTGGCTAATGTCAAAGCCGCTCACAATCCGCAGCCTGGCCCTGTTCGCGCGGGCGGCCGCCATCTGCATGCGGGCGGCGGTCCATCCGCTTGCCATCTCGCTCTTCAGCGTCCTCGGCGTGGCCTTTATCTGGAATGCGGAGAACAACGCAAAGACCGTTCCTTTTGCCGTGTTCATCGTCGCGTTCTCGGCGGCCTGCCTCTTCGCCGCGACCCGGCGGCCTGCCTTTTCCGTCTATTGCGCCTGGGCGCTCGTCGGCACGATATCGGTGGCTTCGGCGATAAAGTTCAAGATGAAGGGATTCTCGGTTCATTTCTACGACGCGGTGGTGGTCGCCGGCGACCCGGATATCTACCGTTTCATCTTCTCCTCCTATCTCGGTCTGGTGGCACCCGTTCTTGTCCTGGCCGGCGTCGCGCTGGCGGTGCTGGCCTTGCTTTTCAGGTTGGAGCGGGCGGCGGCGGTGTCCGCGACGGCGCGGCTTGCGCCGCTCGTCGTGGCGGCGGCGGGCCTTCCGCTGACCTATCCGGCGGAGGCCTATGCCGAGCAGCGCTATTTCTATTACCTGCAGGGCCGCCATTCGACGGCCTTCTTCGTTTCGCTGCTCGATCTGGCCAATCTTGCCGGAGACGGCGCGCTGGAAAGCCGGCTGGCCGGCGCCGCGCCTGCCGAGCCCTTCGACGACACGGTGGAATGCGGCGGCGGGAAGCAGCCGGATGTCTATGTCGTGCTGGAGGAAAGCCACACCAGCCCGGCCTATTTTCCGCAGATCGAAGGCGGAAAGGCCCTGGCCGGGGAGATGGCCGAGAACGCCGGCGAACTGCGTCCGCTGCAGGTCGAATCCTTCGGCGGCGGCACCTGGATCACCAATCTCTCGCTGATGACCGGGCTTTCGGCCACGGATTTCGGCTGGCGCAGCCCTTACCTGACCATTTCGCTGGAGAACCGCGTCTCCGGTGCGCTGCCGGAAATCTTCGCCCGCTGCGGCTATCGCACCGCCGCCATCCTTCCGCTGAACTACACCTTCGTCAATGAAGGGCCTTTCCTCTCGTCGATCGGCTTTGAAACCGTGATGGACATGGACGCGATCGAAGCGCCGAGCTTCCATATGCGCGACCGGTTCTATTTCGACGCGGCCGAGCGCTTCATTGCCGAACACCGGGAAGCGGACGGGCGGCCGCTGTTCCTGCTGGTGCAGACGATGTTCGCCCATTCGCCCTATGACGCGCCGCTCGAACCGGGGCCGGACGGGCCTGGCGAGCCGCTTCACGACGATCCGCAGATCGCCGAATATCTGCGACGTATGCTCGTGGCGAACCGCGATTATGCCGAGTTCGCGGAAAGGCGGCTGGCCGAGCAGTCGGAAAGGCCTTCCGTGCTCATGGCGTTCGGCGATCACCAGGTTTTCGCCACCAAGCCGTTCGTCGACGAGTTGGAGGGCGATGGCGCGCTCGGCCGTCCGCGCTCGCTCGCCTACCGCACCTTCTATACGCTGGGCGGCACCGTCGCGCGGCCGCCGTCGCCGCAGGCGACCGTCGACATTGCCTTTCTCGGCACCCACCTTTTGCGCGCGGCCGGCCTGACGGGCTCCCCCGCCTTCGCCGATCTCGACCGGCTCAATCGCCTTTGCGGCGGCTCGTTCCACGCCTGCCCGCATCGCGGCGAGATCGACACGCATCTCAGGCGGCGCGTGGAAGGCGGGCTGCTCAGGCTTGAAACGACGGCCCCGGAAAGCTGATGGTGCAAGGCGGCGCGGGCGGCCGGCGTTTAGATCAGTTCACCGTGTCGCAGAAACGCCGGACTGATCAGCTATTTGATTCCACGCAATTGCGGAGGGAAAACCGGCTTCCCTTTTCCTGGAATTGCTACAGCATCGGCCCGAAAATCGGGATCGATTTTCGGGAAGCTCGATGCCTAGATTCAATGGTTTAGAGCGTCCTTTGCGCGTCTTGGAAGACGCACGGCGCTCCAGGGTCAGGACCTATTAATCAGGCCGACCATTGTGGTCATATTAATAGGTCCTGACCCTAGCGCAGCCAGGCGCGCGGCGGCTTGCCCAGCATGCGCTTGAACATGGTGGTGAAGGCGGCGACGCTTTCATAGCCGAGCTCGAGGGCAACGGTGGTGACGGCTTCCCCGTCGGCCAATCGGGGCAGGGCTGCGAACAAGCAGGCCTGCTGGCGCCAGGTGGACAGGCCGAGCCCGGTCTGCCGCCGGAAGGCGCGGGTGAAGCTGCGGCGGCTCATGCCGGCGGCCCTGGCCCAGCCGTCGATGGTGGCCCGCGCCGAGGGCGCGGCGAGGAACTGCCGGCAGAGCGCTGCAAGCCTGCGGTCGGACGGGAAGGGAAGCGCCAGCGGCCGTTCCGGCAGGCCGGTGACCTCGTGCAGGAGCAGGTCCAGAATCAGCCCCGCCCTGGCCGTGCGCCGCGGCGGCAGGGGCAGCGCCACCGCCTCCACGATCAGGCTGCGCACCAGATCCGTCATAGCCACCACCCGCAGATCCGCCGGCAGGCCCTGCAGCGCATCGGGCAGCACATAGATCGACCGCATCTCGACCTCGCCCAGCATCTCGACGGCATGGTCGGTGCCGGCCGGCAGCCAGATCGCATGTTCGGGCGGCACCATCCAGCGCCCCTTGCCGGTGCTCACCATGACGACGCCCGACAGGGCGTAGAGCAATTGCGAGCGGCTGTGCCGGTGGACCGGTATTCGGTGACCGTCCGGATAGTCGGTGGAGACGGCCAGCACCGCGCCTTCCACCTCCTCCAGCCGGGCCAGAATCCGCTTGTGGTGCTCCTCAAGGGAGGCGGTCGACGGGCTGCGGATGGCGGATGTGTCGTTCACGGGATGGCCCAGTTGCGAAAGTTTTCGACCAAACCACGAAAGAAGATCGCGCGCAACGGGCGTAAGGATCAGGCGCAGATCCGCATCGGATCACTATCAGGAGCACGATCTTGGCCGACACGGCAGCCATCCGCGCCCGGTCTTCCGGGGAGACCACGGCCTACGGCATCATCCTCGCCGTGAGCTTCTGCCATCTGCTCAACGATGTGATGCAGTCGCTGCTGTCGGCGCTCTATCCGATGCTGAAGGACAGCTACGGGCTCGATTTCTGGCAGATCGGCCTTCTGACCATGGCCTTCCAGGTGACGGCGTCGCTGCTGCAGCCGCTGATCGGCATGTATACGGATAAGCGGCCGATGCCCTATTCGCTGCCGGTCGGCATGGGCTCGACGCTGGCCGGCCTGCTGTTCCTGGCCTATGCGTGGGACTATTCGTTCCTTCTTCTGGGCGCCATGCTCATCGGCTTCGGCTCGGCCGTGTTCCATCCGGAGTCTTCGCGGGTGGCGCGGCTGGCCTCCGGCGGGCGCTATGGCCTGGCGCAATCGCTTTTCCAGGTGGGCGGCAATGCCGGTTCCGCCATCGGCCCGCTATTGGCCGCCTTCATCGTGGTTCCCCGGGGGCAGGACAGCGTTGCCTGGTTCTCGCTGGCGGCGCTGGTGGGCATGATGGTGCTCTGGCGGGTCGGCAACTGGTACAGCCGCTACTGCGCGGCCAACGGCAGCCGGCCCGGCACGGCGGTCCCCATGCTGCCGCGGCGGACAGTGGTCGTCGCGCTCGCGGTGCTCACCATCCTGACCTTTTCCAAGCACATCTATCTGGCCAGCCTGACGAGCTACTACACCTTCTATGTGATCCACAAATTCGGTGTGTCGGTGCAGGCCTCGCAGATATTGCTTTTCGTGTTCCTCGGCGGCGCGGCGCTGGGCACCATCCTCGGCGGGCCGATAGGCGACCGGGTCGGGGCCAAGACGGTGATCTGGTTCTCCATCCTCGGCGTCCTGCCCTTCACGCTGGCGCTGCCCTATGCCGATCTGACCTGGACGGTCGTGCTGACCGGCGTGATCGGCGTCGTCATGGCATCGGCGTTTCCGGCCATCGTCGTCTTCGCGCAGGAGCTGGTGCCCGGCCGGGTCGGCATGGTCGCCGGCATCTTCTTCGGCCTGGCCTTCGGGATGGCCGGCATCGCCGCGGCGGTGCTGGGCGTGATCGCCGACTGGAAGGGCATCGGGTTCGTCTTTGTAGCCTGCTCGTTCCTGCCGCTGCTGGGGCTCTTGACCATATTGCTGCCCGACACGCGGGCGCGGGCGACGGCAGGGTAGCAGCTCGCGAGCAATCACTGGCGGGCTTGCGCCACTGACGACAACGCACTAACATGTTAGTCATCGAACATATCCTTCAGGGGTTTTCAATGACCGCTTCCAACCATCCGAAGAACGGAACCTTCGGCATTTCCGCCGCCCTCGTCACGCCGTTCCGGGACGATTTCTCCGTCGATCTGGAGCGCATGGCGGCCCATGCCAGGGGCCTTCTTGCCGATGGCTGCGCCAGCATCACCCTGTTCGGCACCACAGGCGAGGGGGCCTCGCTGTCGATGACGGAGCGGCTGAAGGTGCAATATGCCTTGACCAGCGCCGGCATCGCACCGGACAGGATGGTGGCCGGCGTCGGCGGGGCGGCGGTCGGCAGCGTCGCCGAGCAGGCGCTGGCGGCGCTCGATACGGGCATTCGCACCATCCTCGTTCCGCCGCCCTACTACTTCAAGGGTGTCAGCCAGAAAGGGCTTTTCGGCTGGTATTCGGCGCTGATCGGGGAGATCGCCGGCCAGTCGCCGCGCATCATCCTCTACCATATCCCGCAGGTCACCGCCGCCCCGCTTTCGCTGGAGCTGGTGCGCCGGCTGAAGGACCGGTTCGGCGAGCTGATCGTGGGCGTCAAGGATTCGGCGGGCGACTGGCCGACCACCGAGGCTTTCCTCGGCGAGCGCGACCTGCAGGTGCTCGTCGGCGACGAGCGCCAGCTGGCCCACGCCGTGCGGCTGGGCGCGGCGGGCGCCATCAGCGGCATGGCCAATCTCTTTCCCGCCCGGCTTGCCGAGCTCGTGGCGACCGGCAAGGACGATCCCGACCTGAGCGGGCTGGTTGACGCGGTGGTGAAGCTGCCGGTCACCCCGGCGGTGAAGGCGCTGGTGGGGGTGATGCGGAATGAAAAAGGCTGGGACAGGGTGCGCGCGCCCCTTGATTCCACCCCCGCCGCCGACATTGATAGGCTCAGGGACGTCTGGCAGGCGATGGGGCGGGACAAGGCCGCGTAATTGGCGGCGGCATGAGGGCGGCACAGGATGAACCAGAAGGCGGGCGAGCCGACGACGCTGCGCGAGAAGGCCTACGAGACCTTCAAGGAGCGTCTGTTCTCCCGGGAGATCAGGCCGGGGCAGTTCCTGTCCCAGCGCGAGCTCGTCGCCATCACCGGCATGCCGCTGGGCGCCATCCGCGAGCTGATCCCGCGGCTGGAGGCCGACGGCCTGATCAAGACCGTTCCCCAGCGCGGCATGCAGATCGCCCATGTCGACATAGATCTCATCCGCAACGCCTTCCAGCTACGCCTGATCCTGGAGCGGGAAGCGGTGGTCAGCTTCTGCAGGGCGGCGAGCCAGGCGGAGATCGCCAGGCTCCGGGAGGACCATCTGGCGGTGCAGCGGGCGGCCGTGGAAGACGGCGTGACGCCGGAGCTGCTCAAGAATGCCCAGCTCATGGACTGGGCCTTCCACGACCGGATGATCGATTCCATCGGCAACGAGCTGATCTCCAGCATCTACCGCGTCAACTCGGTCAAGATCCGCGTCATCCGCCAGGAGGACACCCGCATGCTGCCGGAGCTCGTGACCTCGGTGATGAGCGAGCACATGCGCATCGTCGAGGCGCTTGCCGCGCGCGACGAGGAAGCCGCGCTCGAAGCGCTGGAGGCCCATATCGACAGCGCCAGGCGGCGCGCGCTCGGGGTGGGGTGAGGGAGACCGTAGTTTGGTGGGAGGATCGGCATGAAGGCCGGCGACAAGGTTCCGTTGCGCGCGCAGGCGCCCGTGATGCTGACCCGGATGGGCTTCGGCGGCGCGCCGCTCGGCAATCTCTACCGTGCCGTCAGCGAGGAGAACGCGCAGGCGGCGCTGCGCGCGGCCCATGATGGCGGCGTGCGCTATTTCGACACCGCCCCGCTCTACGGTCTCGGCCTTTCGGAGGAGCGTTTCGGGCGGGCTTTTGCCGGCTTCGGGGAGGATGTAGCCCTTTCCACCAAGATCGGCCGCTGGCTCGAGGATTGCGCGCCGGGCGAGGTGACGCCGGCTTCCTTCGTCGACGTGCCGCAAAGGCGCTATGTGTTCGACTACACCTATGACGGCGTGATGAGGAGCCATGAGGACAGCCTGAAACGGCTGGGGGTGGAGGCGGTCGACATATTGCTGGTCCACGACGTCGACGTCTTCACCCATGGCAGCCGGGAAGCGAGCGAGGAGAAGATACGCGAGCTGTTCGACGGCGGCGGCTACCGGGCGCTCACCGAACTGAAGGATGCGGGCCGCATCAAGGCCATCGGCGCGGGCGTGAACGAGTGGCAGGTCTGCGAAAGGCTGCTCGACGAGGGCGCGTTCGACTGCTTCCTGCTGGCCGGGCGCTACACGCTTCTGGAGCAGGAGGCGCTGGACAGCTTCCTGCCGCGCTGCGAGCGGGACGACATCGGCATCATTCTCGGCGGTCCCTATAATTCCGGCATACTGGCGACGGGCGCGGTCGAGGGCGCCAAATATAATTACAACGCCGCGCCGCCCGACATCCTGGAGCGGGTGCGGCGGATCGAGGAGATATGCACCGCCCATGGTGTGCGGCTGATCGAGGCCGCCCTTCAATTCGTGCTGCACCACCCCGCGGTGCGCACCGTCATCCCCGGCGCGGTCTCGGCCGAGGAAGTCAACGCCAATATCGCGCTGCTGGCGCGGGAAATTCCCACGGGCCTGTGGGCCGACCTCAAGAGCGCCGGCCTGCTGCGCGCCGACGCGCCCATTTCGGAGCATCAGCCATGAACGAACTCACGGTCCCCGCGCTCGACGCCTCCGGCGTCTATCTCGGCCGGGTGGAGAGGCCGGGCATCGGCCCGGCGGTGGTCACGCTGCGCGACGGGCATCTCGTGGACATCACCTCGAAGGCGGCGCCGACCGTGCGCGACGCGATGGAGATGGACGACCCGGCGGGCTTCGTGCGGCAGGCCGACGGCGAGGCGCTGGGAACGGTCGAGGAAGTCTGCGCTTCCACGCTGTCGGGCCAGGGCGTGCGCTGGCTGGCGCCCTGCGACCTGCAGGCGGTCAAGGCCTGCGGTGTCACCTTCGCCGGCTCGATGGTGGAGCGGGTGATCGAGGAGCGGGCGGCGGGCGACCCGGCGTTGGCGCAGAGCATCCGCGAGCGCATCGGCGGCGCCATCGGCAAATCCCTGCGCGACCTGAAGGCCGGCTCGCCCGAGGCGGCTGCGGCCAAGAAGGCGCTGATCGCCGAGGGCCTGTGGAGCCAGTATCTGGAGGTCGGCATCGGCCCCGACGCGGAAGTCTTCTCAAAGGCGCAGGTCCTTTCCTCCGTCGGCTGGGGCGCCGATATCGGCCTGCATCCGGTCTCCAAATGGAACAATCCCGAGCCGGAAGTGGTGCTGGCGGTCAATTCGCGCGGCGCCATCCTGGGTGCGACGCTCGGCAACGACGTCAATCTGCGCGACGTCGAAGGCCGCTCCGCGCTGCTCCTGTCGAAGGCCAAGGACAACAACGCCTCCTGCGCGATCGGGCCGATGATCCGGCTTTTCGACGGGCGCTACATGCTGGACGACGTGCGCAGGGCCGAGCTCGACCTGCGGGTCGAGGGCGAGGACGGCTTCACGCTGGACGGCCATTCCTCCATGTCGGAGATCAGCCGCGATCCGGAAGAACTCGTCGCCCAGACGATCGGCCGGCACCATCAGTATCCCGACGGCTTCATGCTGTTCCTGGGAACGCTGTTCGCGCCGACCAAGGACCGCGACCACGAGGGCGAGGGCTTCACCCACAAGCTGGGCGACCGGGTCGTCATCTCCGCGCCCGACCTCGGCGCGCTCTCGAACACCGTGCGCCTCAGCACCGAATGCCCGCCCTGGACCTTTGGGGCGGCGGCGCTGATGCGCAACCTCGCCATGCGGGGACTGCTTTAACAACTCCAGGAAAACCGGCTTCCATTTTTCCTGGAGCCGCCCGCGACGGCGGCAGGCGAAACCTCGCCCATAATGATCTGAAAGCGCAACAAGGGCCGCGATAGCGAGCCCGCCTCGGCCGGCGCTGCCCGCCGGGGCTTCGCGGCCAATCGATGCTGCACCGCAAAAAAATCTGACGCGCCACCTTTACTGTACCGTGCGGACGGTATATGTACCATCCGGACGGTTTAGCTGTGGAGCGCCTTCTTTGTGGGCGCGCACCGGCGCACAAACCACACAAACCAGCGCGGCGATCCGCGCATCGGGACCGAAAATGACAAGACCAGACAGACGCACATCCAACTCCCGGCAGGAGATTCTCGAGGCGGCCCAGCGGCTGGCCAGCCGCGAGGGCGCGGGCAAGATCACCATCGAGGCCGTTGCCAGAGAGGCCGGCCTGTCGAAGGGCGGGGTGCTTTACAATTTTCCCTCCAAGGACCTGCTTCTCAAGGGCATGCTCGACTGGATGATCGAGGCGATCTCGCCCTTGATCGACGAGCATCGCGATGCGCTCGAGGGCCAGCCCAACCGCACGCTGCGCGCGCTGATCAAGGCTTCGGCCTTCAAGGCCACCATCGATCCCTCCGTTCCCATGGCCGTGCTGGCCGTCGCCGCGGAAGATCCGGAGCTTCTGGCGCCCATGCGCGCTCAGATGCAGGCGCGCTGGCAGCAGGTGCTGGAGGACGGGACCGACCCGGAGCTGGCCGCGCTGCTTTGGGCGGCGGCCGACGGGCTGATGTTTCACTGCATGCTGGGGACCGGAGTCATCCCCGACGAACAGCGCGCCCACCTTCTGGAACGCCTGGACGAGCTTGCGACGCAAATCTGCAAATAAAGGCACCCACGATGTCAAAATTCATCCGTTTCGGCGCACTCGCACTGGCTGCCCTGGCCCTTGCCGCCTGCTCCAAGAGCGAGGCCAACAATGAAGAGCCGGCACCCGTGCCGACCGTTTCGATCAAGCCGGTCTCCGACACGCCGCCGCTCGACACGCGCAATTTCGTCGGACGCCTGGCGCCCGTCAGCACCGTCGAAATGTCCTTCCGGGTCGGCGGCGAACTGATCGAGATGCCGGTGAAGGAAGGGACGAAGGTGGAAAAAGGGGCGCTTCTGGCGGCGCTCGATCCGGTCGACTACGAACTCGCCTACCGCCAGGCCAAGCTTTCCGAGGAGCTTGCCCGCGCCGATTTCGAGCGCAAGGAAAAGCTGCTGGCCAGCCGTTCCGTGTCCAATGCGGTGTTCGACCAGTCGAAGACGGAATACGAGCTGCGCAAGGTGGCGGCCGAGAATGCCGAGCGCAATCTCCTGCACACGCGCCTCGAAACGCCCTTCGACGCGCTCATCACCCGGCGCCTGACCGACACCTACACCAATGTCGCCGCCGGCGCGCCGGTGCTGCGCATCCAGGACATCAGCGAGTTCCGCGTCGAGATCTCGGTGCCCGAAGATCTCGTCCGCCTCGTCGGACAGCCGGGCGCCATGCAGGTCGAAGCGTCCATTCCGGGCATCGACCGGCGCTTTCCGCTGGAATATCGCGAGCACAATACCGAGGCCAACGACGTCGCCCAGACCTATGAGGTGACCTTCGGCATGAAGCCGCCGGCGAACCTGAACCTCTTGCCGGGGATGACCGCTTCCGTCGCCATACACTATGCCGCCGCGGCGGACGACAAGCCGCTTTCCGTGCCGCTTTCGGCGGTCGACACCAGCGCCGACGGCTCCTTCCAGGTGTGGGTGTTCGACGCATCGACCAAGCAGGTTTCGCCGCGCAAGGTCACGCTCGGCAGCCTCGAGGGCGAGCGCGTGCCGGTGCTGTCGGGTCTGGACGGAGACGAGATGGTCGTCGCCGCCGGCGGGCCGAAGCTCCAGGACGGCATGACCGTCCGCTCCATGAACGCATTCTGACCGGCGGGCGCCCCGGCGCCCGCCTTCTTCCCGTTTCACGACGTCATCAATTTTTGAAAGCGATAGACTGATGCAGATCGCCCGCACGGCCATCGACCGCCCGATCTATACCTGGATCGTCATCCTGTTCTGCCTGTTCGGCGGCATCTGGGGCCTGTCGAGCGTCGGCCGGCTGGAGGACCCCGCCTTCACGCTGAAATCGGCCATCGTCGTCACCCAGTATCCCGGTGCCACCGCCGAGGAAGTGGAGCAGGAGGTGACGGAGGTCCTGGAATCGGCGGTGCAGCAGATGTCCCAGCTCGATTTCGTCACCTCCAAATCCATGCCCGGCGTATCCGAGCTTCAGGTCGAGATCAAGTCGACCTATGACGGCGAGGAGATACCGCAGATCTGGGACGAGCTGCGCCGCAAGGTCGGCGATGCGCAGTCGAACCTGCCGCAGGGCGCCGGCCCGTCCATGGTCAACGACGATTTCGGCGACGTGTTCGGGCTTTTCTACGCCATCACCGCTCCCGGCTTCTCCGACGCGGACAAGCGCTCCATTTCCAGCTTCCTGCGCCGCGAGCTCTTGACGGTTCCGGGCGTCGCGAAGGTGACCACGGCGGGCGAGCCGACCGAGACGATCTATCTGGAAATCTCCAACGAGAAGCTGACCCGCTTCGGCATTCCCATCGAGCAGGTGGTGAACACCATCCAGTCAGAGAATGCGGTGGAGCAGGCCGGCGCGGTGCGCATCGGCGACAAGCGCGTGCGGATTTCCTTGCAGCCTTCCTTCGATTCGGTGGCCGCCATCGAGGCGCTGCGGGTCGGCCAGCCCGGCACGACCGAACAGATCAGCCTGCTCGACATTGCGACGATCGTGCGCGCGCCGACCGAAGTGCCCGACCACATCATCCACTTCAACGGCGAGGATGCCTTCACGCTGGCGGTCGCCGGCGTCGCCGACACCAACATCGTGGAGGTCGGCAAGGCCGTGGACGCGAAGCTCGCCGAGCTTTCGCCGCGCATTCCGCTGGGGGTGGAGATCAGCCCGATCTACCAGCAGCACGAGGTGGTCGAGAAGGCAATCAGCGATTTCATGGTCAACCTCGTCATGTCGGTGGCCATCGTGATCGGCGTGCTGTGCCTGTTCATGGGCTGGCGCATGGGCATCGTGGTCGGCGTCACCCTTCTGCTCACGGTGCTGGGCACTGTCATGTTCATGGCCATCTTCAGCATCGAGATGGAGCGCATCTCGCTCGGCGCGCTTATCATCGCCATGGGCATGCTGGTGGACAATGCCATCGTCATCGCCGAGGGCATGCTCATCAACATGCAGCGCGGCATGAGCGCGCGCGAAGGGGCCGGCGACGCGGCCTCCCGCACCCAGATACCGCTTCTGGGCGCGACGGTGATCGGCATCATGGCCTTTGCCGGCATCGGTCTTTCGCCGGACGCGACGGGCGAGTTCCTGTTCTCGCTGTTCGCCGTCATCGGCATATCGCTGCTATTGAGCTGGGTGCTGGCGATCACCGTCACGCCGCTGTTCGGGCACTATCTCCTGAAACCGGGCTCCGGCGATGCCGATGCGGATCCCTATAAGGGCGCCATCTATGGCGGCTATCGCGGCCTGCTTCGCGGCGCGCTGCGGGCGAAGGCGGTGACGATCGTCGCGCTGATCGCGCTCACCGGAGCCTCCTTCTACGGCTTCGGCATGGTGCGCCAGCAGTTCTTCCCCGATTCCAACACGCCGATCTTCTATGTCAACTACACGCTGCCGCAGGGGGCCGACATACGCGCCACCGAGCGCGACATGGGTGAGATCGAGAAGATCATCCTGGAAAAGCCGGGCGTGAAGGCCGTCTCCACCTTCGTCGGCAGGGGCGCCAGCCGGTTCATGCTGACCTATGCGCCGGAACAGCCGAACCCGGCCTATGGCCAGTTCATCGTGGAGATGGAGGAGCGCGACCAGATCGACGCGCTGGCGGCGGACCTGCGCGACGAGCTCGGCGTGGCCTTTCCGCAGGCCGAGATCCGCACCGAGCGCCTGGTTTTCGGGCCCGGCGGCGGCGCCAAGATCGAGGCGCGCTTTTCCGGCAGCGACCCGGCCGAGCTGAGGCGGCTGGCCGACGAGGCCATAACGATCATGAAGGAGAGCGGCGCGCTGATCGACATCCGCCAGAACTGGCGCCAGCGCGAGCTGGTGCTGGCGCCGCGCCTCAACGAGGAGCGCGCGCGCATCTCCGGTGTCGGCCGTGGCGATGTCGCCCAGACGCTGGCTTTCGCTACGACCGGCATTCGCTCCGGCACCTATCGCGAGGGCGACGAGGTGATCCCCATCGTCGCCCGCCCGCCGGCCGACGAGCGCCTCGACGTGACGCGGCTCGAAGACCGCCTCATCTGGAGCTCCGGGCAGATGGCCTTCGTGCCGATCACCCAGATCGTCGAGAGCTTCGACACCGAGCCGCAGGAAGTCCTGATCCGCCGCCGCGACCGGGTGCGCACCTTGACCGTTCAGGCCGACCCGGCCGGCGACCTGACCGCCGTCGACGCGCATAATGCGGTGCGCGCGCGGATCGAGGCGATCCCGCTGCAGACCGGATATCATCTGGAGTGGGGCGGCGAGTACGAGAATTCCGGCGAGGCGCAGGAATCGCTGGGCCGCCAGCTTCCGCTGTCCTTCCTGGTCATGCTGGTGATCTCGGTTCTGCTGTTCGGCCGGTTGCGCCAGCCGCTGATCATCTGGCTGGTCGTGCCGATGGCGGTGTGCGGCGTGGTGGCGGGGCTGCTCTTCACCGGCCTGCCCTTCACCTTCACGGCGCTTTTAGGCCTGCTCAGCCTTTCCGGCATGCTGATGAAGAACGGCATCGTGCTGGTCGAGGAGATCGACGCGCAGATCGCCACCGGGATGCCGCGCGACAAGGCGCTGGTCGACGCCAGCGTCAGCCGTCTGCGCCCGGTGTTCCTGGCCGCCGTCACCACCGTGCTCGGCATGCTGCCGCTTCTCAGCGACGCCTTCTTCGCCTCGATGGCCGTCACGATCATGGGCGGCCTCGCCTTCGCCACCGTGCTGACGATGATCGCCGTGCCGGTGCTCTACGCTTCCTTCTTCCGCATCAGGCTGGCGCGAAAGACGGCGGGCGATGAGATGCCGGACGCGGCGGTGCCGGAGGGCGCCTAGAGGGCGCCTAACCTGGGCTTCCCGCCTCCCGCCATTTGGCGTCGGGCACCACGACGAGCTTGCCGACGAAGCGCTTTTCCATGAAGGCTCTTTGGGCGTTGTGGAAATCGGACAGCCTGTAGGTTTGCGCTAGCAGCGGCTTGACCTTGCCGGTCTCGATATATCCGACCAGGCGCCGGAAGTCCTTTCGCGTGCCTTGCGAGGAGCCGTGCAACTGCAGGTGCTTCAGATACAGGGTGCGCAGGTCGAGCTGAACTACCGGACCGGCAATGGCGCCGGCGGTGGTGTAGCGGCCTTCCGGACGCAGGATGCGCAGCAAGGGGTTGAACAGCGGCCCGGCAACGAGATCGGCGACGACATCGATAGGTTCCCCGCCCGTTGCCGTCGCGACTGCTTCCACAAGGTCGCCCTGTTCGCGGGTGATCACGGCTTCCGCGCCGACCCTGCGCAGCGCCGCCTCCTTGCCTTGTCCGGTGACGGCATAGGGGATGGCGTCCCGCGCCCGGCAAAGCTGCACGATGGCCGAACCGACGCCGCCCGAGGCGCCCGTCACCAGCACGCGCTCGCCGGCGCTCACGCCCGCTCGCTCCAGCATGTGCTCGCCGGTCAGGTAGGCGCAGCAGAAGGTCGCCAGCTCCGCATCGCTCATGCCGGTGTCGACGACATGGGCATTCTCCGCCGGCACCGTCGTATACTCCGCGTAGCCGCCGTCGCGGCCGTGGCCGATATAGTCGATATCGGCGAGGCTGTCGTCGTCGCGGTTGTAGAGGCTGAAATCGACCATCACCCGTTCGCCGACGCGCTCCTGCGCAACGCCTTCGCCCACGGCGGCGATGCGCCCTACGATGTCGGCCCCCTGGATGCGGGGAAAGGTCAGCGTCGGCCGGCCGCGCCGCCATGAGGAAACCGCCTGAGGGTCCGTCTCGCTGCCATAGGCGCCCTGGCGCACCCACACATCCGTATTGTTCATGCCGCAAGCCGTCACCTCGATCAGCACCTCGCCGGCGGCGGGGCGGGGCACGGGAACGTCCTGGCGGTAGACGAGGGCGTCGAGGTCGCCATGCCGGGTGAGCAGCACCGCCTTCATGGTGTCAGGGATCATGGGGGCTCCTTTATGTCGAGGATACTGTGTTACGGGTTTCGCCGGCCAGAAGCCGGCCCGCCCCGGAGATGGCTGTTCCGACTCCCAGCAGGGAAAGCCCATGCCAAAGCGAGACCTGGTTGGCTGTCAGAACCGTGCGCCCGGTTCGCCTTTCCAGATCTTCGACGAGGTCGAGGCTGTTGATCGCCGTGTCCGGGATCAGGATGGGTTCATCTCCACGAGCCGGCAGTGATCCGGCGAAACGGTCGACCTCATCGACGAGGGAGAGGCGGAACGAGCTTGGGCCGTCGGGCGAATCCAGGGCCTGCCATCGTTCCACCGAGATCCCGGCCGAGGCGAGGCAGGCTTTGAACGCCTGCGTTACCGGTTCGGGATAGGCCCCCAGCAGGTGCACCCTGTCCAATTGAAGGGCGTTCAGCGCGGCGATGAAGGCAAGGCTCGTGCTGGTGACCGGGCGCGCCGCGATCACGGCCAGGGCAGACGCCTGCGCCTGCGCCCAGGAAAGCCCGCCGATGAAGCTGCCGCTGGTGCAGGCCCAGACGATGGCGTCGCAGCCCAGTGCCGCGAGCTCGCCCGCGACAGGCCCTATGACCTCCGCATCGCCGGCCTTGAAGAGGATGTCCTCGAGATGCCCGCCCTCGATCCTGGACAGAAGCGTGAGCGCCGTGACGTCGTCGCGCCCTCTCGCGGCGAGCCAGGAATCGAGACGATGCATCTCGGATGCGATGGGATCGTCCGGCAGGATGATCCCGAGTTTCGGCCGTGCGTTCCGTTCGGTACTCATGAAGCCACATTTAACGCCCAGGGCAGAATGTGAGAAGGGCGCGCCGGCGTCGTCTCCGATTGATGTACATGAGGTATTGCGACCATGATCCGGATCAGTATATGGTGGATGTACAAACCGTATTGAATATGTATAGTAAATAACTATTTAGGAATTAATCTTTATAAGCAACGAAAACAAAATTCCGTCATTATTGGATCTTGTTTCGAGTTATTTGCTATTAAGAGGAAGGATTTTATGTATCGCTTTATAGTCGGGGTGCTTGCCGCGCCCATAATCGCCCTTGTCTCGCTATCAGCCTTGGCCCAACCGTCGCAGCCTGTTCCGACCGGCGAGCTGATCGAAAAGGTCGATATCCCGTATGAGCGCTTCACGCTCGACAACGGCCTGCGCGTTCTGGTGCACACCGACCGGAAGGCGCCGATCGTTGCCGTCTCCGTCTGGTACGATGTGGGGTCCAAGGACGAACCGAAGGGCAAGACGGGTTTCGCGCATCTTTTCGAGCATCTGATGTTCAACGGAACGGAAAACGTGCCCGGCGATTTCTTCGAACCGCTGCAGCAGATGGGCGCGACCGATGTCAATGGAACGACTTCGTTCGACCGCACCAACTATTTCGAAACCGTGCCAACGGGCGCGCTGGAGCGGACATTGTTCCTGGAATCGGAGCGCATGGGCCACCTGCTCGGTGCGGTAACCCAGAAAACGCTCGATAACCAGCGCGGCGTCGTTCAGAATGAGAAGCGGCAGGGCGACAACCGGCCCTATGGCCTCGTCGAATACGCGCGGCTCGCGGCGTTGCTGCCGGAAGGCCATCCCTATGGACATTCGCCGATCGGCTCGATGGCCGACCTCGACGCGGCGAGCCTTGAGGACGTCCGCGATTGGTTCCGCCAGTATTACGGGCCCAACAATGCGGTCCTCGTGCTGGCCGGCGACGTCGATGTGGAGACCGCGAAGCCGCTGGTCGAAAGATATTTCGGCGACATCGCGCGAGGC
Organism: Nitratireductor thuwali; assembly: GCF_036621415.1. NCBI lineage: Bacteria > Pseudomonadati > Pseudomonadota > Alphaproteobacteria > Hyphomicrobiales > Phyllobacteriaceae > Nitratireductor > Nitratireductor thuwali. The sequence goes on along the minus strand of NZ_CP030942.1, from coordinate 225,192 downwards.
CCGGAGAAGGAGCCCGTCGTCGCACCGATCCCCACGCTCGTCGCCCGCAAGGATGAGGTGATGAAGGATCGCGTGGCCACCACGCAGCTCTATCGCAACTGGATCGTACCCGGTCTCAACGATCCCGACACGATACCGCTTTCCGTGGGTGCTTACATGCTCGGCGGCCTCGCCACCTCCCGGCTCGAAAACATCCTGGTGCGCGAGGAAAAGGTTGCGCTGAGCGTTTCAGCCAACGTGCAAATGCTCGCGCAGATCGGCTTTTTCGAGGTGCGCGTCGAGGTAGCGCCGGGCGCCGATACCGACATGGTTTCGCAACGCCTCGATGCGATCTTGGCCGACTATATCGAAAAAGGGCCAACCGTCGATGAAGTGAAGCGCGTCGTCATGCGGAAGGTCGCCGGCGATATTGCCGGGCTTGAATCGGTGGGCGGTTTTGGCGGCAAGGCCGTCGCGCTTGCAGAAGGCCTGCTTTATTCCGGCGATCCCGATTTCTACAAGAAGCAGCTCGCCGCCCTCGCCGCGACCACGCCGGCGCAGGTCACGGCGGCGATGCAGAAATGGCTGAAGCGCCCTGCCTATGCGCTGCGCGTCGTTCCCGGCGACCGGGAACCTTACGAGGAAGCGGTCGCGTCGCAAGCCAATTCCAGCGCGCCTCAAGAGGACGAAAAGCCGAAACCCGCACCTGCCAGTGAGGCAAGCGCAGGTGCGAAGGCTGCGCTCGATCGCTCGAAGCTGCCGGAACTGGGCAGGGTCGAGGAACTCGATTTCCCTGCAGTCACGCGCACCAAGCTCTCCAACGGCGTCGAAGTCGTCTATGCCAATCGCAATGCGGTTCCGCTGACGCGGATCGCGCTGAGCTTCGATGCAGGGCTCGCCGCCGATCCCCAGGCCAAGCTTGGTACGCAAGCCCTCATGTCGGCGCTTCTCGAGGAAGGCACAACCAGCCTCGATTCGGTTGAGATCGCCGAGCGCCAGGAACGCCTCGGCGCTACGATCTATGGCGGCGCAACGATGGACCGCACCGACGTCAATCTCTCCGCGCTGTCCGGCAATCTGGCGCCCTCGCTCGATCTGTTCGCGGATATCGTGCGCAATCCGGCCTTCGCGCCCGACAAGGTCGAGCAACAGCGCGAGCGGCAGCTTGCGGGCATCGCGAACGAGATGACGGAGCCTTTCGGCCTTGCGTTCCGCACGTTGCCCCCGCTGCTCTACGGCACCTCCCACCCCTATGGGGCGCCGGGCACGGGCACGGGCGATCCCGCCGCGGTTGCCGGGACCGGCCGCGACGACCTCATTGCGTTTCATCGCGCCTGGTTCCGCCCCGAGAAAGCGCGCTTCTTCGTGGTCAGCGACCGGCCGCTTGCCGATATCGAGCCGCTGCTGGAAGCGCGCTTCGGTGACTGGCAGGGGCAGGGGCCTGCCGGCACGAAGAATTTCGATGCCCCGCTTCCCGCGCCCAGGCCGCGCATCGTGTTGGTCGACCGCAAGGATTCGCCGCAGTCGCTCATCGTCGGCGGGATGGTCCTGGCGATCGAGGGGGCGGAGGAGATGACCGATCTTCTCGCGGCCAACGAGGTTCTGGGCGGCGGTTTCCTGTCGCGTCTGAATATGGACCTGCGGGAAACCAAGGGCTGGTCCTATGGCGTGTCGGCGCAGATCGACCGCGTCGCGGGGCGCGTTCCCTTTGTCGTCACCGCACCCGTGCAGGCGGACAAGACCGGACCGGCGCTCATCGCGCTGCGGACCGGGATCAGGGCGTTCCTGACCGACAAGGGCGTGACCGCTGCCGAGCTCGAGCGCACCAAGAACGGCCGCATCCGGGAAATTCCCGGCAGGTTCGAGACCTCCTATGCCGTGCTTGACGGGATGCAGCGCAACGATCTCTACGGGCGTCCGGACGATTATTACGACACGCTCGCTGCGGATTACCGCGACATGACGGCCGCGCAGCTCGATTCTGCCGCGCGCGAGGCGATCAACGACGATCAGATGATCTGGGTCGTCGTCGGCGACGCGGACAAGGTGAAGGACCAGCTCGAATCGCTCGACCTGCCCCTGGAAATCGTGCCGTCGGCGCCGCAGCTCTGACGGGGCGGGGAGAGTTCAGATCGGTTTGGCTTCGGCCACATCCTGTCCGCAGGGAGAGCCGGGGCCTATTGGGTTGGCGCGGCCGAGTTCTGCAGAAGGGACCGCTGACGCTGACATGCGCCGGGGCGAGCCCTTCGACAAGCTCAGAGGGGTCGCGTTCTACGATGACCTTCCAATGAGTCGCGGATAGCGCTTCGGGCTTCCGGGATGACGACGGTGGGGTGCCTGGCTCCGCCTGGAATTCCTCACGCTCTGCTATGTCAGCAGATCGCCGCGCGTTCGACGATTGTGGCGAGCACCTCGTCGGGATCGCGTTTCCACCAGTTCTGGGCGGAGAAGATCTCCACTTCCTGCAGGCCGGTGAAGCCGGCCTTCTCGACCCAAGAGCGGATGCGCGGCAGGTCTATGACGCCGTCGCCCATCATGCCGCGGTCGAGCAGGAGATCGGTCGTCGGCACCAGCCAGTCGCACACATGGTAGGCCATGAGGCGGTCCTTGCCGGCGCGGGCGATCTGCGCCTCCAGCTCGAAGTCCCACCAGGTATGGTAGACGTCGCAGGCGACGCCGATGCCGGGGCCGAGGCGGTCGCAGATGTCGAGCGCCTGGCGCATGGTCGACACGCAGGCGCGGTCGGCGGCGTACATGGGATGCAGCGGCTCGATGGCAACGGGCATGCCGGCAGCGCGCGCATAGTCGAGCGTCTTGGCAAGGCCTTCCTCGACGAAGCGGTGGGCGGAGCCGAGATCTTTCGACCCCGGCTCCAGCCCCCCGACCACCATGACGAGGCAGGCCGCCCCGATCGTCACGGCCTCGTCCACGGCGGATTTGTTGTCGTCGAGCGCTGCCTGGCTCACCTTGCCGTCGCGGGTGAACATGCCGCCCCGGCAAAGGCCGGTGACGACAAGGCCGTTATCGGCGATCATGCGGGCCGCTTCCTTCGCGCCGAGCTCGGCGAGCTTGTCGCGCCACGGCGCGATGCCGCCCAGCCCATGGCGCGCGGCGCCCTCGATGCATTGGCGCAGATTCCACTGTTCGCGCACCGTCGCCGTGTTGAGCGACATGTCCTTTGCGGAAGGCATCTCAGACCTCCAGCCCACGCGCCGCGAAGACGGGCCGCGCCCGCGCCGCGGCCCGTTCGGGATCGCTCAGCGCGCCGGCTGCATCGGCAAGCCGGATCAGTTCTGCAAGGTGCAGCGTCGAGCGCGTGCTCTCCTGGCCGCCGATCATGGTGAAATGGTCCTGGAAGCCGTTGAGATAGGCGAGGAACACGACGCCGGTCTTGTAGAAGCGCGTCGGCGCCTTGAAGATGTGCCGCGACAGGGGAACCGTCGGGTCGAGGATTTCGCGATAGCGCGCCCGCTCGCCCTTGCCGAGCGCCGTCAGCGCGCTGGCCGCCTGCGGGGCGATGGCGTCGAAGATGCCGAGCAGCGCGTGCGAGTAGCCCCGCTCGTCGCCCTCGATCAGGTCGGGATAGTTGAAATCGTCTCCCGTATACATGATCACGCCTTCCGGCAGGCGCTCGCGCATGGCGATTTCCTTTTCCGCCGAAAGCAGCGAGATCTTGATGCCGTCGATCTTGGCCGCGTTGCGGGCGAGAATGTCGAGGCAGGTGTCCATTGCCCTCATATGGTCGGACGAGCCCCAATAGCCTTCCAGCGCCGGATCGAACATTTCGCCCAGCCAATGGATGATGACCGGCTCGGCCACCTTTGAGAGAATGCGGTCGTAGACCATGCCGTAATCGTCGGGCGATCTGGCGCAGGCGGCGAGCGCCCGGCTGGCCATCAGGATGATGCGCCCTCCGGCTTTCTCGACGGCCTCACACTGCTCCTCGTAAGCCGCGATCACGTCGTCGAGCGAGAGATCGGGGGAGGGGGGCAGGTGATCGGTGCCCGCGCCGCAGGCCATCACGGCACCGCCGCCCCTTGCCTTCTGCGCCGCGACGGAGCGCTGGATAAGCTCCAGCGAGTGCTCCCAGGTGAGCCCCATGCCGCGCTGGGCGGTGTCCATGGCTTCGGCGACGCCCAGCCCGAGGTCCCACAGATGCTCGCGGAAGGCGATGGTGCGGTCCCAGTCGATGGCCGGCTCCAGCCATGGGTCGACATCGGCCAGCGGATCGGCCACCACATGGGCGGCGGCCAGCACCTTGCGGTTATAGGCAGCGGGCTCGACCGGGTGGCTTTTCGGCGTGGAAAGCGTGAGCGGGACGAGCCCGCCTTGTGCGTCCGGCAGTTTCAGCATGGCCATGGTCAGATCTCCAGCGCCGGAACGTCGACCCAGCAGCGCTTGCGCCAGCTTTCCAGCGCGCAATCGACGAGCTGCACGCCCTTGGCGCCCTCGACCAGCGTGTATTTCCACGGGCCGTCCTCGGCCACATGGCGCAGGAACTCTTCCCACTGCACCTTGAAGCCGTTGTCGAAGACCATGTTGTCCGGCACTTCCTCCCAATCGTCGAAGAAGTTCATGGTCTGCTTCTGGTCCGGGTTCCACACGGGCTTGGGCGTGTTGGCGCGGTGCTGGGTGAGGCAGGAATGAAGCCCGGCCACGGCCGAGCCATGGGTGCCGTCGACCTGGAAGGTGACGAGATCGTCGCGCCGCACGCGCACCGCCCAGGACGAATTGATCTGCGCAATGATGCCGCCTTCGAGCTCGAAGGTCGCATAGGCCGCATCGTCGGCGGTGGCCTTGTAGGGCCTGCCGTTCTCGTCCCAGCGCTCGGGGATATGGGTCGCGCCCAGGCACGAGATGGACTTGACCGGCGCGAACACATTGTCGAGCACGTAGCGCCAATGGCAGATCATGTCGGAGATGATGCCGCCGCCATCCTCGGCGCGGTAGTTCCAGCTTGGCCGCTGGGCGGGCAGGAAGTCGCCCTCGAACACCCAATAGCCGAACTCGCCGCGCACCGACAGGATCTTACCGAAGAAGCCGGCATCGCGCAGCCGCTTGAGCTTGAGCAGGCCGGGCAGGTCGAGCTTGTCGTGGACCACGCCGTTCTTGACGCCCTTTTCCTTGGCATAGCGGGCGATGTCGACGGCGATGTCCAGCTTTTCGGCGATGGGCTTTTCGCAATAGACATGCTTGCCGGCGTCGATCGCCTTCTTCAGCAGTTCAGGGCGAAGCTTGGTGGAGGCCGCGTCGAAGAAAATGGTGTCGTCCGGATTGGCGAGCGCGGCGTCGAGATCGGCGGTGAAGCGGGCGACGCCGAGCCGGGTCGCCAGCGCCTCGATCTTGTCCGGGTTGCGGCCGACGAGGATCGGGTCGGGCACCAGCATCGTGCCGTCCGAAAGCGCGATGCCGCCCTGGTCGCGGATCGCCAGCACCGAGCGGATGAGGTGCTGGTTCATGCCCATGCGTCCGGTGACGCCGTGCATGATGATGCCGATGCGCTGTTTCTTCATTCCGAGGTCTCCTGAGATGCGTATGGGTCGAACTGAGGTGTGACGGCCGAGCCGAAGCCGGGGGTTGCCAGCGAGCCGAGCGACAAGGTTCCGTCGATGATGTCGAGCGTCGCGTCGCCGTCGCCGAAGGGGCGGTAGAGATCGCCGTGCCGGTCGAGATAGGCGGCGACTTCCTCCTCGGGAGCACCGGCCATTCCGGCTACGAAATGATGGCCGTTGCGCTCGATATGGGTGGCGCCGCAGACCCCGGCCATGGCCAAATCCTGCTGGATGCACAGGCCCGGCTGGCAGGTCAGGTCCTCGGCCGAAAGCTGCGCCGTGCGTCCGGCGGCTCGATGCTGGTCGGCGCGGGCCGCGTTAATGAGGGCGCGGAAGACGCCCTTGCAGGATTTGACCGACGTTCCCGCATAGCCGAGCTCGAGCGCCCGGGGGAAACTGTCGAGGCTCTCGTCGCTCTCGTCGATGATGACGGGCAGGCCGGTCCGGCGAAGCAGATCGGCGATGCCGTCATGCCCGAGCGCCACATCGCGCGCGAAGGGCTGCTCGACGAACAGCATGCGCTCGGCGAAGAGCTTGAGCGCCGCATCGCCGGCCAAGCGCGCCGCCAGCCCGGCAAATGCGTCGAGATCGTATTGCTCATTGGCGTCGAGCGTGGCCCGGTAGTCCGGGCAGCGTTCGCCGAGGAAGGCGGAAAGGCGCTCCAGCCGCCCGACATCCTCGTCCAGGTCGCCGTTCAGCTTGATCTTGAAGTAGCGCACGCCCTGGCTTGCGATCACCGTTTCCAGCGCGACGGGCAGGCCGTCCTCGGGGGCGCCGGGGCCCAGCTCGCGCTCGTAAAGCGGCGCATCCTGGCCCACCGTGTGGCGCAGGAAGATGGAGCGCGGCAGGCGCGCCTTGCGCAGCCGGTGCAGGAGGGCGTCCTGCGACAGGTCGTCCGGGCAATGGTCCGTCAGGCCGAAAATATCGGCGTTGAGCGCCGTGTCGAAGGGAAGGCCGGCGAGGCGGCAGGCAGCGTCGATCAGCGCCATCTCCAGCAGCGCCGGGCCGAAGCCGGCGGCAAGGCGGGGCGTTCCTCCGCCGGTCATGGCCGCCTCGACGCCGGCGCGGCAGTCGGCGGCATGGGCGGCGGCGCTGGCGGTGTTCGAGGCGCCGCGCACAGCCTGCCGCGCCTGCGCCACGCTTTCGCGCAGCTCCTCGACCGTGTCCTCGTTGGTCAGCCCCGGCGCCTTGTTGAACCAGCGCGGCACCATGAGCTGCGCCGAGTGCCCCGTCGCCCGGCGGCCGTCCGCGGTCTCGACGATGATCGCTGCGAAGGCCTGTGCCGTGCGCCGCACCGCGGCGCTGCCGAACTTGAAGGGCAGCCGCAGTTCGACCGGGCGCTCATGGATGCGCACCGACTTGATGGCGAAGGCGAGTTGCGCAGAGCTCATGCCGTGCCTCCCATCCGCATGCTACGATCATCCCGGAACGAAAGCCCAATCATGCCGCCGCCTCCCAATAGGCGCGTACCGTGGCCGCGCCATAGGCGGCCGTCGCGCGCGCGTCGCCGATGGTCTTGAAGGGTTCGAGCGCCAGCGGCCTGTCCCAGCCGGCCTGCCGGATGGCGGCGATGATGTCGGCGAAGGGATCCCCGCCCGTGCCCGGCGCGCCGCGGTCGGTGTCGTTGAGCTGGATATGGGCGATGCTGCCGCCGGGCAGCTTCCGGCGGATGAGATCGGCCACCGGCATATCCTCGCTCTGGCCCGCCGCGCTCGTGTCGATCATGGTGCGGAAGGCCTCGTGTCCGACCTTCTCCACGAGCCGTTCCGCCTGCGAAACGGTATTGATGAAGCGTGTTTCCCGGGCAGAAAGCGGTTCGAAGCAATAGGTCAGGCCGCGGGCCGCCGCCGCTTCCGCTATCGGGCCGAAGAAATCGGCGACGCGGGCGATGGCATCGTCCAGCGCCTCCTGCGCGTCGATCTGGCGCTGGCCCGGCGATCCGTGCACCATGATCTTGCCGCCCAGCGCGGCGCACAGGTCGAGCAGGCCGAGCATGACGTCCTTCAACTCGGCAAGCTGGCGGGGGTCGCGGCTGGTGAGCGAAAGGTGCGGATAGGCGGTGAGAAGCCAGTGCAGGCCGGTGACCACCAGGCCTTCGCCCTCGACGAGCTTTCGCATCTCGGCCGCCTGCGCGGACGAAACGAGGTGCGGCGTCCCGGCCAGCGTCGCCGGCGCTAGCTCCAGGCCCTGATAGCCGACCGCGGCGCAGAATCGCGCCTGCTCGGCAAGGCCGAGGCCCTCTTCGGCCAGCAGCTCGTTGCAGAAGGAGAGGAACGGGGCGCGGCCGGTCACGCGGCCCTGTCCGTCAGCAGATAGGCCAGCACCATTTCCTCCGCGTGCTTCTTGCGTTCCTCGAGCCACCGGTCGGTGTCGATGCCGGGTTTGAAGACGATCGAGAGCGTGTAGCTGTTGGACAGCGGGAAATAGAAGAAGCCGGCGATGGAAAGATAGAGCTCGACCGGATCGACATCCGGGCGGAACAGGTTCTCGGCCTGGCCGCGCTTGATGATCTCGCGCAGCATTTCGACCAGGTGCGAGTTGATTTCCGCGACGCCTTCAAGAGCGCGGATGGTCTGGCCGCGGCGCTGGTTCTCGGTGTTCAGCAGGCGCATGAACCAGGGATTGTCGTGGAAGTGCTGAGCGGTGAAGCGCAGCAGCTTGACGATCGCCTCCTTCGGCCCGAGGGCGCTGAGATCCAGCTCGCGCTCGCCTTTGCGGATCTGGATATAGGCCTCGCGCAGCACCACGGCGTAGAGCTCTTCCTTGTTGCCGAAATAGGAATAGATCAGCGCCTTGTTGCAGCCGGCCCGTTCGGCGATGCGGTCGATGCGGGCGCCCGTGTCGCCATATTCGGCGAACTCGTTCATGGCGGCGGCGAGGATGTCCTGCCGGGTCCGCTCGGCGTCCCGCTTGGGCGCGTCGTCGGGGCGCGGTTTCAGCGTCCTCGGCATATGGCGCTCGTCGACGATGCGGGCGTCGCTCATGTTCCCCTCCCCCTATTGGCCAGCGCCCCCGATAGCCGGCCGACCTGCCGCCTGACAACCGGAATGCCGGCCATGATGGTGATGACGATCAGCGCCACGAAGACCATCGAGAAAGGCCGCGTGAAGAAGGGCGACAGATCGCCGTCGCTGAGCGTCAGGCCGCGGCGCAGGTTCTTGTCGAGAAGATCGCCCAGGATGATGCCCAGCACCAGCGGCGGCATGGGATAGCCCAGTCGTCGCAAGGCGAAGCCGAGAAAGCCGAAGAACACCATGACCCAGATGTCGAAGATGCGCTGGGTGAGCGCGTAGGGGCCGATGACGCAAAGCGTGAAGACCACCGGCATCAGCCGCTCGCGCGGGACCCGCAGCACGAATTCGAACACCGGCGCGAGCGATATGCCGAAGATGAAGATCGCCACCGTCGCGAAGAACAGCATGACGGCGACGAGATAGATGAAGTCCGGCTGCTCGATCATGATCATCGGGCCGGGGCGGATGCCGTGGATGAAGAGCGCGGCGATCAGCACCGCCGCCGGCGCGGAGCCGGGCACGGCAAGCGTGAGCGCGGGAATGAGGGCGCCCGGCACGACGGCGCTGTTGCCGGTTTCGGCGGCCGTCAGACCTTCGATGGAGCCCTTGCCGAACTGGTCCCTTTCCTTGCTCTTGCGCCTGGCGGCGGCATAGGAGGCCCATGCCCCGATATCTTCGCCGACGCCCGGTATGAGGCCCACGAGCGTGCCGATGATGCCGGATCGCAGCACGGTCACGCGATATTTCCAGGCCTCCATGAAGCGGGGGAGGCCGGCGCCTTTCTCGCCCTCGGAGCGCACGACCTGCGCCTTGGGCTGCCACATCACCATCAGCACCTCGGCAAAGCCGAATGCGCCGACCATCGCCGGGATCAGGCCGATGCCGCCGTTCAACTGGTCGAAGCCGAAGGAGAAGCGCACATGGGCGTGGATGCCTTCGGAGCCGATCATCGCCACCATGAGCCCCAGAATGCCGGCGATATATCCCTTGACTGGGGTCGTGCCGGAGGTGAGCTGGCCGGAGATGAGCACGCCGAAAACGGCCAGCCAGAAATATTCGAAGGAGCCGAATTTCAGCGCCAGTTCTGAAAGCGCCGGCGCCAGCGCCACCAGCATCACGATGCCCACCAGCGTGCCCAGCGTCGAGCCGGTGGTGGCCACGCTCATGGCATAGGCGGCGCGGCCCTGCTTGGCCAGCGGGAAGCCGTCCAGCGTGGTCGCCGCGCTTGCCGGCGTGCCTGGAATATTGAGCAGGATGGCGCTGCGCGAGCCGCCATAGATCGCGCCTACATACATGCAGATCAGCACCAGGATCGCCGCCTCGCGCGGCAGCGAATAAGTGAGCGTCGTCAGGAGCGCCACTCCCATGGTGGCCGTCAGGCCCGGCAGGCTGCCGACCGCGATGCCGAGCAGCGTCGCCCAGGCGGCATGGAACACCATCTCGAAGGTCGAGAGCGTCGCGAACGCGTCGAAAAGGCGGGTGAAGGCTTCGATCACGGCAGCCTCACCAGGAATGCGTAGCGGAACAGGATGCTGGTGGCGGCGGCGACGGCCACGCCCAGCACGATTGCGATTGCGGCGATCCGCGCCAGATGGGCCTTGCCCTTGGACGGGTCGGCCTCGAAAATGAGGATGAAGCTCGCCACGAAAATCGCGGTGGCGGCCGGAAAGGGCATGTTGCCGACAAGCAGCAGCGCATAGACCCCGCAGGAAAGCGCCGTCAGCACCAGATCCCGTGTCGAGCCGGTGTCGGCTTCGGGCTGCGGTCCGCTCGCCAAGGCGTTGCGCGCCTGCAGAAAGAGCACGATGGCGGCAAGCATCAGGGCGGCGCCCAGCAGCATCGGTACGAGGCCGGGAATCGAGGCCGGATGGATCTGGCGGATTTCCAGCCGGTCCATCACATAGCCGCCATAGCTCATCGCGGCGCCCAGAATGAACAGGGCCGGTGCGGTGTAGAGATCAGCGCGCATGGTTGCGGTCTGCCGGTTTTTTAGGGTTCTCGGTCTGGCCGCGCCGGGGTCAGCCCGGCGCGGCTGCTGCGTCGTTCGATGCGGGCCTATTCGGCGGCTTTGCAGTCGATGCCGATCTCGGACGGGTCGACGACGGCCTCGCCGCGTTCCACGCGGGCGCAGGCTTCCGCGCGGATCACGGGCATCGCCTTTGCCAGGGCCTCTTCGCCATAGGCCGGGTCGAACACCGCTCCACGCTCCCTGGCGTAGGTCTGCAGTTCCTCGGAATTGGCGACGTGCTCGGCCCATGCCTTGTCGACCGCGTCATAGACTTCCTGGGGTGCCCCGGTCGGGATCAGGATGCCGAAATAGTCGGCGGCGATGTGCATGTCCGGCAGCCATTCGGTGATCGGCGGAATGGGGTCGAGCCCTTCCACGGTCAGCGGCTCGTCGGAAAGCACGGCCAGCGGCCGCAGCCTGCCGCCGCGGATCATCTCGGTCTGCTCGACCGCAAGCTGGGTGGTGGCGACGACTTCGCCGCTGGCGGCGGCGATGGCCGCCGGGTTGCCGCCATCATAGGAGACCATGCGGGCATTGATATCGCCCGCCGCTTCCTTGATGGCCGCCAGAGCCATGCCGCCGGAGGAGTTCACGCCCGCCGTGCCGACGGTGACCGCGTCGCCCGTGCGCATCGCTTCGAGCAGCTCGCCGAAATCCTGGTATTCGGAATCGGCGTGGACCGAGACCACCGGCACATTCGCGACATGCAGGTAGATCCTGTAGTCCTCGATGCTGGTGTCCTCGATCAGTCCGGTCACGGCGTAGGTGGCGTTGTTGGCGATCGCGTTGGCGGTCCAGGTATAGCCGTCGCGCGGCGCATCGAGCGCCGCCTTGGTTCCGATCGAGCCCGAAGCACCCGGCTGGTTGACAACGACGATCTGCGCGTCGAGCGCCTCTTCCAGGATAGGCGCGACCACGCGCGTCACCTGATCGGTGGAGCCGCCGGCCGCCCACGGCACGATGATGTTGATGGGCTTGTCGGGTTTCCACTGGGCGTGCGCCGGCAGAGTGAGAAATGTGGCTGCCAATGCGGCAAGCGCGAAACGTTTCATAGGTTCCTCCCGTCAGGATTGAGATGTAACTGACTGGTTAGTTATAAGAGCGGCGCGGCGGAGGAGTCAATGGGGGTGGGCGGCGCGAGTTCGCTCGCTGGATGCCGGGGCGGCTGGTGAGGTCTGCGAGAGGGCCGGGCCGGGTGCGGGCTTTGCGCCGTGCGATGCGTTACCGCCCATGCGGCGAAACGGGCCGAGAGGCGGCGCTTGCGCCATTGGCCGCAGTGGGTGGCGCATGAAAGCCGGAACGAATATGCCCCCGCCGGGCGGCGAGGACACTTCGTCGGGTAGAGAAGCCGGGTCAGGCGGGGGCGACCGGGCGGGCGGTCTCGGCGTCTTCAGTTGGAGCGGAACTTCAGCCCCACCAGACCGGCGATCGCCAGCCCGATCGTCAGCGGGATGGCGGTAGGCGGCCTCGACCCGACGGATCTGCGAATTCTGGACGAGATCCAGAAGGACGGCAGGATATCGGTGGTGGAACTGTCCCGGCGGGTGCACCTGACCAAGACGCCGTGCGCGGAACGGCTGAGGCGGCTGGAGAAAGCCGGCGTCATCTGCGGCTATTTCGCAAAGCTCGACCCGGTGGTCATGAATGCCGGACATATCGTGATGGTGCAGGTCCAGCTGAAGGGAACGACGGCCGATGATCTCGAAGCCTTCAACGCGGCAGTCCGCCGCGTTCCCGAGATCCAGTCGTGCCACATGGTCGCGGGCGGCTATGACTATCTGCTGAAGGTCAGGAGCAAGGACATCAACGCCTACAGGAAGACATTGGGCGAGGTCATATCGAAACTGCCCGGCGTGCTCCAGACCCATACCTATGTCGTCATGGAGACGGTCAAGGACGACGTCACCCTCCCCGTCCCCGTCCCGAAAGCCTAGGCAACCTTGCCGCATCGCGTTCCCGCCATAGCTAGGAAGGGCAACGACAGCCCGCAGAGAGTTCGCAGAGAGTTCTGGGGGCGCAAAGCTGGAAGTGCCGTGCAGCGTATGGATGGCCTTGTAGATCGCTGGGTCTCTCAGTCCCTGGCCAAGCAATTCCTGCTGGCGGGCGGTATCGTGACGCTCATCGCGATGCTGCTGGTGGGCGGCCTCGTCACCCGTCTGATCGAAGAGGCGGTCACGCGTAATTCGGCCGCGAGCACGGCTCTCTACGTCGATAGCGTGATCGCGCCGCTCCTTCCCGACATGAGACGGAACGAGGTGCTCGATGAGACGGTCACGCGGGCCCTGGACGAGACCCTGGGGCAGGGCGCGCTGGCCGACCGCCTGAAGTCCTTCAGGCTGTGGCGTCGCGACGGCACCATTCTTTACGCCAACGACGAGAGCCTCATCGGCAAGCGCTTCGAGCCCAGCGAGAATCTGAGGGCCGCCTTCTCGGGCGAGATCATTTCTGAGCTTGACCGGCTGGACGACGTCGAGAGCGGAGCGGAACGCAGATCGGGCGAGCCTCTCCTGGAGATCTACAATCCCATCCTCCAGCCCTGGTCGGGCGAGGTCGTCGCCGTGTCCGAATTCGACGAGATCGCCACGGATTTCCAGCACAGCCTGAACCGGGCGCGCATCCTCAGCTGGCTGTCCGTGGCGCTTGCCACGCTGGGCTTCTTCATGCTGCTGTCGGTGATCGTCGTCCGCGGCAGCCGCACGATCGACCGGCAGCGCGAGGCGCTCAAGGCGCGCGTGAGCGAACTCACCGACCTGCTGGCGCAGAACAAGGCGCTGCATGAGCGCGTGCAGCGCGCGTCCCGGCGCGCCGCCGCGCTCAATGAAAGCTATCTCCGGCGCATCGGCGCGGACCTGCATGATGGGCCAGCGCAGCTGATCGCCCTTGCGTCCCTGCGCCTGGAAAGCACGGCGCTGACCGATGCGGCGCGCTCGGACGACAACCACGCGCGAGACGTATCTGCGATAAAATCATGTCTCGACGAGGCGATGAGCGAGATCCGAAGCATATCCAGCGGCCTCGTGCTTCCCGATATCGAGAGCGCCGAGCTGCCGGAGGTTCTGGCAAGGGCGGTGCGGGCGCACGAGCAGCGGACGGGCAGCAAGGTCCGCCTGATATCATCTCCCGCGCCCCTGCCGATGTCGTCGTCTGCCAAGATCTGCGTCTTTCGCTTCGTGCAGGAGGCGCTGAACAATGGATACCGGCATGGCGGGGGCGTGCGCCAATGCGTGAGGCACACCCATGAGAACGGAAACGTGGTGATCGAGGTTTCCGACGACGGGCCCGGCTTCGACGCCAACTTCGTCCGCCCCGAAAGCCTCGGCCTTGCAGGCCTGCGCGAGCGCGTGGAAAGCCTCGGCGGCCGGTTCTCCGTAAAATCGTCGCCCGGAAAAGGAACGAGGGTGAGAATGTCGCTGGCCATGGAAGAAGCGGAGCAGGCCTGATGGAGCCCATAACGATCGCGGTGATCGACGATCATCCGCTGTTCAGGGAGGGTGTCACACGCAGCCTCCTGGAGATCGGCGGCTTTCAGATCGTTGGAGAAGGTGGAACGGGCGAAGACGCGCTCCGGATCGTTCAGCAGAAGCGCCCCGACATCCTGTTGATGGACATCTCGATGCCGTGCGGCGGGACCAGCGCGATCCGGCCGATCCTCGAGATGGTTCCCGACCAGAAGATCATCATGCTGACCGTGTCGGAGGCCAGCGACGACGTGACCCGGGCGTTGAGCAGCGGAGCGAAAGGCTATGTGCTCAAGGGCGTGGGATCGCGGGCGCTCGCCGAGGCCATTCGAACCGTCGCTTCGGGTGAAAGCTATGTCACGCCGACTTTGTCCGCCCGGCTGCTTTCCGATCGTCCGGCACGCACCGATCTTTCATCCAAATCCGATCTGGTCTCTGATCTCACCGATCGGGAGCGGGAGATACTGAAGCTGGTCGCGGCGGGATTGAGCAACAAGCGCGTGGCCCTGCAACTCGGTCTCCAGGAAAAGACCATCAAGCATCACATGACGCATATCCTGGCAAAGCTGCGCGTCAGCAACCGCACCGAAGCCGCCATGGCGTTCCGCGACGCGGTCGAACACCGGTGAAGGACGGACTTTCCGCCGGGAACCGCCCGGACCGTGCCCGCACACGCGGCCTTCGCCGAACCGCTATCTGGCCATGCCTTGCAGCCGCGCGCGGTCCGATGGCGTGGCGGCTCTGTTGATGATCGTTCGGCCTTGCGCATCGGTCATGATGTAGTGGCCGTTCGTGAGAACTTCCCTCATGCCGTTGTGATGGCGCACTTCAATGGACGTGCCATCGGTCCGGGCCGACGCGCCATTGCGCGACCGGCCGACGGACCGGCCGCCGCTTCCGCCCCCGGCTGCCCCCGCATTGCCGTTGCCGCCCCTGCCATTGTTGCCAGCCCCGCTGCTCCCGGACCCGCTTCTGCCGCCGCCGCCACCGTTGCCGCCGCTGTTGCCGCCGCCCTGCCCGCCGCTGTTGCCCTGCGCCCGAGCGGCTCCGGCGACCAGTGAGGGAACCGGCCCGCGATAGGCGATCTGGAAAGGCGTAGCGGCAGACATTGCCGCCACGGGCGCACCTATGGCTGCCAAGAGGAATTTGCGGCGGCACGGCATTCGCATCTCCACCAGTGTAGCAAACGACCATCATCGGCCGATCGTCATCGACGGCAGCGTCCGGCGGGTGATCTGCGCATGCGGCGCCGACGATAACCAGGCATCAGACCACATCATATTTGTGTCGCCCGTGTGGTCTGCAACCCAGGCTGGCCGGAAGGAAGGCCCGTCGACGGTATTCAGACCGTCGACGGGCTCACGGCGCAGGAAGGGACAGACAGCTGCGCGCGTGACTTTGACTCTGGGGCGCCACTGGCCCCGGCGTGCCGCGCTTGTTTCGCGGCAGGTGTCGTTTGCGGTTGCCGCCTAGCTGGCAACCACGCCAAGGACAAAAAACCCGACGCCGAGCCCAAGGAGCGGCGCAAGCAGCCATCTGGCCTGGTATATGCTCTTGTCCATCGGAACCTCCTTAGACGTGTGACGAGGCCAACCGGATCGTGACGGCTGAGTTCCCGGGATATGCCGCCGTCCGACCATTGCCGGGCAATTATGGGACGAGTGGCGAAACGGCCGACGGACCAAGGTCCGTCGTCGCGCCGGACCGAAGCCCGTGGGGATGGCCTTCCGGCCGCCCCGTTCCCATCGGCGTCTGTCGTCCTGCGCAACCGCATGAGGCGGTCGAGGGCAAGTTCCGCGCCGCGCCGGAAGTTGGGCATAGAAGGTCTTTGCCGCTTGTCATTGCCGCTGCCTTCGGCCGATAGTTGAGCCTGGAGCGGGCGCCGGGTCGCCTGGGTTGCAGCACGCCGGAAAAGGAGAAGCTGATGGATGTGATCAGAGGGCTTTTCGGCCTGGTCGAAGATTTGACCTGGGGGTGGTCGCTGATCCCCATCCTGGTCATCTTCGGCGTCTTCATGACCCTCATGAGCGGGTTCGTCCAGTTCGAGTTTTTCGGCAGGATGTTCAGGGTCCTTTCCTCCAAGAACCAGAGCGGCGATCCGAACGCGATCAGCGCGCGCCAGGCGCTCCTCGTTTCCGTCGGCGGCCGTGTCGGCGGCGGCAACATCGCCGGCGTTGCCGTGGCGATCACGCTCGGCGGGCCGGGTGCGGTCTTCTGGATGTGGGTGATCGCCCTGATAGGCATGGCAACGAGCCTGGTCGAATCCTCTCTCGCCCAGCTCTACAAGCGCTCCAACGGCGACGGAACCTACAGGGGCGGTCCCGCCAGCTACATCATTTACGGTCTTGGAGCCCAGTATCGCTGGCTGGCCGTCGTCTATGCGATCTGCCTGATGGCGGCCTTCGCCTTCGGCTTCAACGCCTTCCAGGGCAACACCTTCGCCGGCGCCGCCAACGACAGCCTCGGGGTCGACCGTGTCTGGAGCGGACTGCTGCTGGCGGTGATCACCGGCCTGATCGTCTATGGCGGCATCCGGCGCATCGCAAAGGTCGCGGACGTCATTATCCCGATCATGGCCCTCGGCTATATCGCGATGGCGCTTCTGATCATCGTCCTCAACATTTCCGACCTGCCGGGCGTTCTGTGGACCATCATCGCCAATGCGTTCGGACTGGAGGAAGCCGTCAGCGGCGGCGTGGGCGCGGCGCTGGCACAGGGCCTGCGGCGTGGCCTGTTCTCGAACGAGGCGGGCCTTGGCTCAGCACCCAATGTGGCGGCGACCGCCGATGTGCGGCATCCGATCAGCCAGGGCATCACCCAGTCGTTCTCGGTCTTCATCGATACGATCATCATCTGTTCCTGCACCGCCTTCATGATCCTTCTCAGCCCTGTCTACGTGCCCGGCGCCGAGGGCATGGACGGCGTGGCGCTCACGCAGCAATCGCTGGTCAGCCAGCTCGGAGTCTGGTCGCAATACTTCCTGACATTCGCGATCCTGCTCTTTGCGTTCAGCTCGATCATCTACAACTACTATCTGGGCGAGACGGCGCTCAGCGTCATGACCAGGAGCGCACCGGCGCTGCACGTGTTGCGGCTCGCCATCATCGCCGTCGTTTTTCTCGGCGCCACCGCGCCGGGCGCGACGGCAGTGTTCTTCTTCTCCGACCCGCTGATGGGCGTTCTGGCGCTCGTCAACCTCATGGCGATCGTGATGCTTTTTCCGGTGCTTCTGCGCATTCTCGGCGACTTCCGCGCGCAGCTGAAGGCGGGCGTCGCGCGTCCGGTTCTTGACCCGCGGCAGTTCTCCGACCTCGATCTCGACCACAGCGCATGGTCCTACGCGGCGCGCAGTGGCGCTCCGGCTGGGGAGGAGGCCGCCGTGCCGGTCCCGCCGCGCGCCTGATGCGGTTCCGGCGCATATTTGCGCCGGCCGCCGCATGCCGGGATCGGGCGAGGTCGATCAGTCCGCCGGTGGCTGCGCCTGCGGAAGCAGGACGCCCACCGCCCGCTGCGGGCCGTCCGTGGAACGGCCCTTGGTCCGGCGAAATTCGGTCCGGCGAAATTCGGCCGGCGTCAGGCCCAGCCCGGACTTGAACGCCCGGATGAAGTGGGAGGTGTCGCAGAATCCCGTCGCAAAGGCGATTTGCGTCACCGTCTTTTCGGTTCTGTTGAGAAGCGCGCAGGCGTGGTCGAGCCGGAGCTGGAGGCCGGCCCGGGAAGGGGTGGTGCCGAGATCGGCGAGGAATTTCCGCTCCAGGCGGCGGCGGCTCACGCCGAGTCCGTCCGCCAGCTCCAGAACCGTTTCGGGGCCGTCGATTTTCTGCTGCATCCGGATCAGCGCCTTGCGGACCAGCGGGTCCTTGGCGGCGAGCCTGATCGGGAAGCCGGGCTGCGGCTTGTCGGCGCTCATGGCGCCGTCGATGATCATGATGCTCAGGCTCTTGGTTGCCGCGGAATGGCCGACATGACGCTCGACCAGGAAAGCCGCCAGATGCGCCGCGCTGTGCCCGCCCGAGCAGGTAAGGCGATCGCGGTCGACGACGAAGATCTGGTCGGAGACAAGCTCGGCTCCGTCGAAGCGCTCCAGGAAATCCTGATGGTGGAACCAGCTCACGCAGCAGCGGTAGCCGCTCAAAAGACCCGCTTCGTGCAGCAGAAACACGCCCGTGCACAGTCCCGCGAGCGGCACGCCTTCCTCCGCCCTTGCCTGCAGGAACCGCACCGCTTCGGGGGCCAGGGCGCTGGCCTCGCCAAGCAGTCCGCCGACCACGACGATATAGTCGTAGCTTCCGGCCCGCTGCAGCCGCGTGTCGGGCTGGATCGTCACGCCGCAGCTCGACCGGACCGGGTTCATGTCTGCCGAGAGCACCGTCCAGTCGCAGTGGATCGGACGGGAGTGGTCCGCTTCGTCGGCCGCCAGACGGAGCACATCGACGAAATTGGCAAAAGCCGACAGCGTGAAACGGTCGGCAAGCAGGAAAGCGACGTTCAATCGCTTGCGCGGATGGGGGGATCGGGGCAGCGCCTTGTTCATGGCGCAATCATACAGCCGAACTGTCGCAATAATCCAGTCCTCCCGTTGAGGAGGACGTTAGGGTCGGGACAATGCTAATCTGCCTGGCGTGCACCCTATGACCAGATTCTCCGCCTTCTCGCTCCTGCGCAACGCCCTGACCGGGAATACGGGATGGACCGAACAATGGCCCGACAGCCAGCCGAAGGCCGAATATGACGTCGTCATCGTAGGGGCCGGCGGGCATGGGCTGGGCGCTGCCTATTATCTTGCCAAGGAGCACGGCATCACAAACGTGGCGGTGATCGACAAGGGCTGGCTCGGCGGCGGGAACACGGGGCGGAACACGACGATCATCCGCTCCAACTACCTGTACGACGAGAGCGCCGGTCTTTACGACCACGCGCTCGATCTGTGGGAGGATCTGAGCCAGGAGCTGAACTACAATGTCATGTTCTCGCGCCGCGGCGTGATGATGCTGGCGCACAATGTGCACGACGTCCAAAGCTTCCAGCGCCACATTCACGCCAACCGGCTGAACGGCGTGGACAACAGATGGCTGACCCCGCAGGAAGCCAAGGAGTTCTGCCCGCCGCTCAACATCTCGCCCGGTGCACGCTACCCGGTCATGGGGGCCGCGCTGCAGATGCGCGCGGGCACGGCGCGGCACGATGCGGTGGCTTGGGGCTATGCGCGGGCGGCGGCGGCGCGCGGCGTCGACATCATCCAGAACTGCCCCGTGACGGCGATCCGCCGCGGTCCCGACGGGGCCGTCGAAGGGGTCGAGACGGCGAAGGGCTTCATAAGGGCCAGGAAGGTTGCCGTTTCCGCCGCAGGGCATACCAGCGTGGTGATGGAAAGCGCGGGCATCCGCATGCCGCTGGAAAGCTACCCACTGCAGGCGCTGGTCTCCGAGCCGGTGAAACCTGTCTTTCCCTGCGTGGTCATGTCGAACACGGTTCACGCCTATATCAGCCAGTCCGACAAGGGCGAGCTGGTCATCGGATCGGGCACCGACCAGTACACCAGCTATTCGCAGCGCGGCGGACTGCCGCTGATCGAGCACGCGGTCGCGGCGATCTGCGAGATATTCCCGATCTTCACCCGGATGCGGATGCTGCGCAAATGGGGCGGCATCGTCGACGTGACGCCGGACCGCTCCTGCATCCTCGGCAAGACGCCGGTTCAGGGGCTCTACGTCAATTGCGGCTGGGGCACGGGCGGCTTCAAGGCCACGCCCGGCGCCGCCCACACGCTGGCCTGGACGGTTGCCAAGGACGAGCCGCATCCCATCAACGCTCCTTTCACGCTCGACCGGTTCCGCACCGGCCGTCTGATCGACGAGGCGGCCGCCGCCGCTGTCGCACACTGAGGAAGGCGGACATGCTTCTCATCCACTGTCCCTATTGCGATGAAACGCTGCCGGAGCTGGAGTTCGCCTATGCCGGCGAGGCCCATATCGTCCGGCCCGAAAACCCCTCTGAAATGACCGATGAGGAATGGCGCGACTATCTCTTCATCCGCTCCAACGTCAAAGGGCCGCATTTCGAACGCTGGCGCCATGTCCATGGCTGCGCGCGCTTCTTCAACGCCGTCCGCGACACCGTGAGCGACCGTTTTCTGACGACCTACAAGGCCGGGGCGCCTCGTCCCGACCTGTCGTCCCTGTCCGGCTCGACGCCTTCGCAGGATCTGCCGGATGCGAAGGAGGGCTCGCAATGACCGGCTTCCGCGTTTCCGGGCGCGGCCGCGTCCGCCACGACAAGCCGGTCAGATTCTCGTTCGACGGCAAAACCTTCGAAGGCCTCGCCGGCGACACGGTCGCATCGGCGCTTCTGGCCAACGGCGTGCACCTGATGGGGCGCTCCTTCAAGTATCACCGCCCGCGCGGTCCCGTGGCGGCCGGCTCGGAGGAGCCCAACGCGCTGATCGGAACCAGCCGGGGCAAGGGCCGCTTCGAGCCCAATACGCGCGCGACGGTGCAGGAGATCTGGCCCGGGCTCAAGGCCACCAGCCAGAACAGGTATCCGAGCCTCAAATTCGACATCGGCGCCGTGAACGACCGCGCCTACATGCTCCTGTCCACCGGGTTCTACTACAAGACCTTCATGTGGCCGAAGAGCTTCTGGGACAAGGTCTACGAGCCCTTCATCCGGGCCGCGGCGGGGCTCGGCGTTTCACCGACCGAAGCAGATCCCGACCATTACGCCTCGCGTTATCTTCACACCGACGTCCTGGTCGTCGGCGCCGGTCCGGCCGGCCTGGCGGCAGCGCGTTCGGCGGCTGGCGCGGGCCTGCGGGTCACCCTCGTCGACGAGAATTGCGAGCCGGGCGGCACGCTTCTGTCGGAGCCGCAGGCAAGCATCGAGGGCCTGTCCGCCTGGGACTGGCTCGCGGCCGAGATCGAGGCGCTCAAGGGCCTCGGCGTCGACATCATGACCCGGACGACGGCTATCGGCTATTACCACCAGAACATGGTCGGCCTCTGCCAGAAACTGACGGACCATCTGGAAAAGCCCGGCAGCGCCGTCCCGCGCGAGCGCCTCTGGCGGGTGCGCGCCGGGCAGGTGATCCTGGCCCAGGGGGCGCTGGAAAAGCCGCTGGTCTTCGACGGCAACGACCGTCCGGGCGTAATGCTGGCCGGCGCCGCACAGACCTATCTCAACCGCTACGGGGTGCGCGTCGGCGATCGCGCGGTCGTGGCCACCAGCCATGACAGCGCATATTACGCCGCCTTCGACCTGGCCGCGGCCGGCACGAAGATCGAGGCGATCGTGGACACGCGTGCGGAACCGCGTGCCGATCTGATCGCCGAGGCGGCAAAGCGCGAGATCGCCGTTCTTGCCGGTCACACGGTCACCGGCACGGAAGGCCGGCTTCGGGTGAAGTCGGTCCGGGTGAACCGGATGGAGGGCGGCAAGGCAGGTTCCGGCCGGCGCCTGTCGTGCGATTGCCTGTTGATCTCGGGGGGCTGGACGCCCTCGCTGCATCTTTTCTCGCACACGAAGGGCACGCTGAAATGGGATGAGGAGGCGCAGACCTTCCTGCCCGATCGTGCCACGGAAGCCTGCCGCATCGCCGGCGCCGGGCGCGGCCTGTGGGGGATCGGTGCCGCGCTGAACGACGGTTCCGCCATGGGGGCCGCCGCCGCCCATGCGCTCGGCATGGCGGCAGAGCCGGCGACATACGGCATTGCCGGCGACCGTCCAGGGACGGGCATCACCCATAAGGAGCTGCCGACCGATCGCAGCCCGGGCAGGGCCCGCGCCTTCGTCGACTACCAGAACGACGTGACCGCAAAGGATCTGCGGCTGGCGGTGCGCGAGGGCATGCGCTCGATCGAGCATATCAAGCGCTACACCACCACCGGCATGGCCACCGACCAGGGCAAGATGTCGAACATCAACGGCCTGAACATCGCCGCCGACGCGCTCGGCAAGCCCCAGCCGCAGGTCGGTCTCACGACCTTCCGGCCGCCCTATACGCCCACCACCTTCGGCGCCTTCGCCGGATACCATCGCGGCGACCATTTCGAGGCGACGCGCAAGACGCCGATCGATGGCTGGGCCGCGGAGAACGGCGCTGTCTTCGAGCCGGTGAGCCAGTGGCGCCGGGCCTGGTATTTCCCGAAGCCGGGCGAGACCATGGACGAGGCCGTGGCCCGCGAATGCCGCGCCACCCGCGCGAGCCTCGGCATGTTCGACGCCTCCACGCTCGGCAAGATCGAGGTCGTGGGGCCCGATGCGGTGGAGTTCATGAACCGCATGTACACCAATCCCTGGAGCCGGCTTGCCCCCGGCCGCGCCCGCTATGGGCTGCTGCTGGGCGACGACGGCTATATCCGCGACGACGGCGTGATCGGCCGCCTGTCGGAGGACCGGTTCCACGTCACCACCACCACCGGCGGCGCGGCGCGGGTGCTCAACATGATGGAGGACTTCCGCCAGACCGAATGGCCCCACCTCAAGGTCTGGCTCACCTCGACCACCGAGCAGTGGGCGACCATCGCCCTCAACGGCCCCAATGCGCGCCGGCTGCTGGAGCCGTTCGTCGAGGGGCAGGATCTTTCGGACGCGGCTTTCCCGCACATGGCGGTCGCCGAATGCCAGGTCGCCGGCTTCAACGCACGGCTTTTCCGGGTCAGCTTCACAGGCGAACTGGGCTTCGAGGTGAACGTGCCTTCCCGTCACGGCCGGGCGCTGTGGGAAACGCTTTGGGAAGCAGGCCGCAAATACGACATCTGCCCTTACGGAACCGAAACGATGCACGTCTTGCGGGCCGAGAAGGGCTATATCATCGTCGGCCAGGATACCGATGGCACCGTAACCCCCTACGATGCGGGGATCGGCTGGGCGGTCGGCAAGAACAAGCATGATTTCGTGGGAATGCGCGGATTGCGGCGGCCCGACCTCGTCGCCTCCGGCCGCAAGCAGCTCGTCGGCCTCGTCACCGATGACGGCACGACGAAGCTGGAAGAAGGGGCGCAGATCGTCCTCGATCCTACGCAGCCCAAGCCGATGAAGATGGTGGGGCACGTGACCTCGTCCTATCGCAGCGAAGCCGCCGGGCGACCGATCGCCCTGGCGCTGGTCGAAGGCGGGCATGAGCGGATGGGACAGACCGTCTACGTCCCGATGTCCGACCGGGTGATCGAGGCGACCGTGACCGGCACGGTCTTCTACGATCCCGATGGCGCCCGCCTGAAACTGTGAGACTGGAGACACCGTGATGGCCCTGCTTTCCGACGTCCTCCAACCAGGCACCCTGGCCGAATGCGCCGCGGCGACGGTGACGCTGCTGGCGCCGGCGGCCCGTTTTTCGCTGCGCGCGGGGGAGGCCGAACAGGCCGGGCTCTCGGCCGCACTGGGGGTGGAGCTGCCCGCAAGGGTCGGCCGCCGTGCCGCCGCGGGCGGGACCGAGGCGCTGTGTCTTGGCCCCGACGAATGGCTGATCCTTGCGCCCAAGGCCAGCGCCGCCGGGATCGCGCAGGCCTGCGCCGCCATCTATCCCGAAGCGCGCCACAGCATGACCGAGATTTCCGACCGGGAACTGTCCGTTCGGATCGAAGGACCCGGGGCGGCAGCGCTGCTCACCCTTGGCTGCCCGCGCGATATCGGCAGCATCGCCACCGGCGAAGGACGGCGCACCGTCTTCGACGGCGCCTCCGTCATTCTCTGGCGCGACGGCGACCAGGAATTCCGCATGGACGTCTGGCGGTCCTTCGCGCCCCATTTGGTCTCGCTGCTCAGGACGGGCTGCGCGGAACTGGCCGCCGAGTGACGCCTACCGCCCGGTGATGCCCGGAAAGGCGATCAGCAGGGCGACGGCCAGGGCCTGCAGGCAGATGAACGGCAGCAGCGCGCGGAAGATCATGCCCAGCGAGATTTCCTTGGGCGCCACGCTCTTGAGATAGAAGGCGGCCGGGCCGAAGGGCGGCGTCAGGAAGGATATCTGCATGTTCATGGCGAACAGCACGCCGAACCATACCGGATCGTAGCCTAGGTTCACGACCACCGGCACGAATATCGGCATGGTCAGAAGGGCGATGCCCACCCAGTCGAGGAACATGCCGAGGACGAAGAGGATCGCCATCATCACGAGGATGATGATCGTCGGGTTCTCCGATACCCCCGTGAGCAGGCTGGCGACGAAGTCGATGCCCCCCATCAGGTTGAAGACGCCGACCAGGGCGCTGGCGCCGATGCCGATCCACACGATCATGCCGCAGGTCGCCAGCGTCTGCAGCGCCGCCGCCTTGAGCATGTGCAGCGAGAACTCCCGGCGCAGGATGGTGGACAAAAGGACGCCGGCGACGCCGACCGCCGAAGCCTCGGTGACCGACGCGATGCCGCCATAGATCGAGCCGAGCACGAAGATGACGACGCCGATCGGCAGCACGATGCCCTTCAGGAGTTTCAGCCGCTCGGCCAGCGGCCGCGGATCGGGCTCGGGCAGCGGGGCAAGGGCAGGGTTGAGCCAGCAGCGCACCAGCACGTAGATGACGTAGAAGCCGGCCAGCATGAAGCCGGGCATGAACGCGGCGGTGAAAAGGTCGCCGATGGAGACGTTGGCGGTCAGGCCGTAGATGATGAGAACGATGGAGGGCGGAATCATCGTGCCGAGCGAGCCGCCCGCGCAGATGACGCCGATGGCCAGGTTGCGGTCGTAGCCGAGGCGCAGCATCTGGGGCAGCGCCAAAAGCCCGAGCAGCACGATCTCGCCGCCGATGATGCCGCTCATGGCCGCCAGCACCACGGCGAGGAAGATGGTCTGCACGGCGACGGCGCCGCGCAGCCGGCCGCCGATCAGCTTCATCGCGTCGAACAGGTCGCGGGCGATGCCCGAGCGGTCGAGCAGCGCCGCCATCAGCACGAACATCGGCACCGAAACGAAGACGAAGGACGAGACGAAGGAATAGACGCGGCTGGTGATCAGCGGCACCGAGGCCGGGCCGAACCAGCCGAGCGCGAAGATGAGCGCGACCAGCAGCGTCACATAGGCAAGCGGAATGCCGAGGAGCAGCAGGCCGAACAGCATGCCGAACATGACGAGCGTGCCATATTCGATGCCGAGCGATTTGAGGTCGAAGAGAAACCCTAGCCCCTCCATCAGGTTGTCTCCGGCATCAGGTGGTCTCCGGATGGCGCGCCAGGGCCGCGCGGGCGAAATTGAAGGCAAGGATCATGAACTGCAAGGCCATCAGCGCCAGCACCGCGAGCAGGAACAGCTTCAGATAGGCGGGGTAGGCCGGGTCCCAGGCGCTGCCGGAGGTTTCGAACCTGACGCTGCCGTCGGGCCTGAAGATGGCCCGCTGCACCATCAGCCAGGCCGCCCAGGCAAAAAAGCCGGTGGCGATCATGCAGACGAGGGAGATCGCCGCGTCGAGCACGCGCCGCGCGCGGCCCTGCACCAGATCGTAAAGAAGCACCACGCGGATATGGGAGTTGCGCACGGTGCAGTAGAGGCCGCCGTAAAGGAAGGCGATGGCGGCCAGGAAAACCGTCGTCTCATGCGCCCAGATGGTCGGCGCATTGAAGAAGTAGCGCAGGATCACCTCCTGGATGAGGATGAGCATCGCCAGGACGATGCCGATCGCGAAGACGATCCCGCCGCGATCGATCAGCCTGCCCAGCCTGCCGGCTTCCGGCAACGGAGCGGCGACTTCCTGTTCGAGCACCGCTTCGACATCCGGCAGATCGTCGTCACGCATAAGACCCTCCCTCGATGAGCCGGCGGCGGCACTGCCGCCGCCGGTGTGGCCGATCGTTACTTGACCAGACCTTTGCTTACTGGACCAGGCCCTTGCTGGTCAGATACGACGTCAGCTTCTCGTAGACCCGCTGCGCGTTCTCCGACTTCGCGGCAACCTTTTCCCACTCGCCGACGGCGATCTTGCGGAATTTGGCGCGCTCCTCGGCCGACCAGTCATGGACGGTGATCTCGCCGCTGGCCTTGGCTTCCTCGACCGCCTTCTGGTCGTTCTCGGCGAGCGTGGCCACCTGGTGCTGGGCAAACTCCGCAACGGTCTCCTCGAAGGCCGTCTTGATGTCGTCCGGCAGCGCGTCCCACTTCTCCTTGTTCATCGACACCTCGACGAGAGGCATCGAATGGAAGCCGGGATAGACCGGGTGCGGCGCGATGTCGTTCAACCCCTGCGCCTGGTTGGTCGAGAAGACGGTGTAGTCGGCGGCGTCGATGACGCCCTTGTCGAGCGAGGTGAACACTTCCGAGCCCGGCAGGTTGACCGGAGAAGCGCCCGCCGCGGCGAATACCTGCTGCACCAGCCCCTCGGGCGCGCGCACCTTCAGACCTTTGAGATCGTCGACGCCGTCAAGCGGCACCTTGGACACGAAGGCCTCGAGGCCGGGCGTCGTGGCGCCGATGAAATGCAGGCCGTAAGGCTCGAGCAGTTCGTTCATCAGCTCCTTGCCGCCGCCCTCGGACATGAAATCGAACATCTGCTGAGGATCCGACCAGGCGCCGACCGGATTGGCGATCAGCCCGAAGGCGGGATCCTTGCCGGCGAAATAGGAGGTGTCGGTGATATGGCCGTCGAGAATGCCGGCCGCGATCGCGTCCTGGGTCTCGTTATACTCGACCACCGAGCCGACCGGCAGCAGCTCGACCTTGACCTTGCCGTCCGTGCGCTCCTCCAGTGCCTCCGTCCAGCCCTTCTGCAGTTCGAAGTTCGGGTTGCCGGAGGGGTCGCTCGACTGGAATTTGAACGTGAACTCCTGAGCCGGGGCCGCGCTCGTCAGCGCAATCGCCGCCACGGCGGCCAGCGCAAGTTTCGGGATGAATTTCATGGTGTTTCTCCTCCTGTTTTATGGCCAGCGGCCATCATGGAATTTGTTGCCTGCTGGGTTTTTCCCCGCTTGGGGATCGACCGGCGCTGGCAACGTGACGCCGGCAAAAACGCTCCGCTTCGTCTATGATCTCGTCCAGGCTGCGCGCGACATCGAGCCGGCAGGCGGGCGCCTCCGCATGGGTGTCGGGCGGCTCGAGGTCCCGCAACTGGCTGTCCAGCAGGGACGGCGGCATGAAATGGTTCGGGCGCGCATGCAGGCGCTGGCGGATAATAGCGCTGTCGCCGTCGAGATGGATGATCGCGAGGGGTCCCGTGCGGTCCCGCAGCAGTGTGCGATAGCTGCGCTTGAGCGCCGAGCATGCGAGGAAGACGGGCGCGGCGTCGCGGGCATTGAGCGCTGCGATCCCGTGGCAGATTGCCCCGAGCCAGGCCCAGCGCTCCTTGTCCGTCAGCGGAATGCCACCCGCCATCGCCCCGACATTCTCGGGAGGATGAAACTGGTCGCCTTCCAGGAAATGACCCTCGCAGCGGGCGGCCAGACGGCTGGCGACCGTGGATTTGCCCACGCCGCAAACGCCCATCACCACCACGTTTCTGCAAAGGCCGACCATACGCTCCTCCCCGGCATGGTTCTCGATGTTAGCGCTGTCATAGGGGGTGGCGCTGGCATATGTCAATGGGGTGAGGTAGGATTCGTCATCAAGATGCGGCTGGAAATCCGATATCGTGCGAAACTTCAGGAAAGCAACACTTGCGGATGTCGCGGCCCGGGTCGGTGTCAGCGCTATCACCGTTTCGCGGGCCCTGCGCATGCCGGACAAGGTCTCGCCGCGGCTGCGCGAGGAGATCGCGCGGGCGATAGACGATCTCGGCTATGTGCCCAATCCGGCGGCGCGCACCCTTGCCTCGAGCCGGACGAACGTCATCGGCGTGATCATTCCCTCGGTCACCAACAACGTCTTTGCGGCGGTGCTGCTCGGCATCTACACCGCGCTGGAGAGCACGGATTACGACATCCAGCTGGCAAATTCGCGCTATTCCGCGCTGAGGGAGGAAAGCCTCTTGAAGGTGTTCCTGGGCCAGAAGCCGGCCGGGCTGATCGTCACCGGCATCGACCAGTCGGAAAAATCCCGCGAGCTGCTGGAGAAAGCCGCCTGTCCCATCGTGCAGATCATGGAGATCGACGACAATCCCGTGGATCTGATGGTCGGTTTTTCCCATTACGAGGCGGCATGCGTGGCCACACGGCATCTCATCGAGCAGGGCTACCGGGGGCTCGGCTTCATCGGCGCCCGCATGGATCCCCGTTCGCAGCGCCGCCTGCGCGGCTTTCATGACACGGCTTCCGGGGCGGGTCTTTTTTCTGAAAACAGGGTCATCACCACGACGGCGGCCTCCTCGGTGACGCTGGGCGCCCAGCTCTTCGCGGAGCTGATGGACCGCGCGCCGGATCTCGACGCGGTGTTCTGCAACAATGACGATCTGGCGCTCGGTGTCATGTTCGAGGCGCAGCGCCGCCGGATTCCCGTGCCCGGCCGGCTGGGCATCTGCGGCTTCAACGATCTGGAGATGATGGCGACGGCCGAGCCGCCCATCACCAGCGTGCGCACCTACCGCTACGAGATGGGCCGGCACGCGGTGAACATGCTCGTTGAGGCGATCGAGGGCACCGGCGGCGACGGCGCCGTCGTCGACATCGGCTTCGAAATCCGCAAGCGCCGAAGCACCAGCCTGGGGAGCCCGGGGCTTTAGGCCCTGATGCTGGCTCCAGGGTTGTGTTGGCCCCCCCTGCGGCAAATCACACCTGCAATGCTGGCGCGACACCCGTAAGGCGGGCCCGATCCCCATCCGCGCGGGAACAGTGGGCAAGGCTTTCCGTTAGGCCTCGGAGGATTCACCGAGCGGAAGGCTTTCCTTTGAGAACCTCGACATGGATCGCGATCGGCCTGCTGGCGGCGACTGCGGCGTGGCTCGCGAGCGGTCTCTTCATAGGCACCGGCGAGGGCGAAGAGGAGGACGCGGCCGCATCCGCACAGCCGCAACCGACGCTGGTGGAAGTGGAATCCTCCGCCGCCCGGACGGTACCGCAATATATCTACGCGCAGGGCGTGGCCCAGCCGTTCCGGACCGCCGACGTCGTTTCGGCCACCGGCGGCACGCTGGCCGAGGTGCCGGTTCAGCAGGGCGATCACGTTGAGGCGGGAACGGTTCTTGCGCAGCTGCGCCTGGAAGAACGGCAAAGCCAGCTCGCCAGCGCCGAGGCGCGCGTCGAAAGCCTCGAGGCGGACCTTGAAGGCATGCGCCGGCTGGAGCGCGAGGGTTTCGCCGCCGAAACAAGGGTGCGCGAGCTGGAATCGCAGCTCAAGGAAGCCCGCTCGGCGCTTCAGAGCGTGCGTGCGGAAATCCGCGACACCACCATCGAGGCGCCCATTTCCGGCATCGTCAGCGACGTCTTCGTCAACAGCGGCGAGACTGTGGCGGCCGGAACGGCCATAGCACGCCTCGTCGACAACACGCCCTTGCGCGTCACCCTCGATATCTCGCAGCGCGATGTCGGAAGCGTCGATGTGGGGCGCGTGGCGGTGGTCAGCTTCGCCACCGGCGGCCTGGCAAAGGGGCGCGTATGCTTCGTCGCGCCCACGGCCGATCCGCAGACACGGACTTTCCGCGTCGAAACCCGCGTGCCCAATGAGGAGCGGAAGATTCCTTCGGTGGTAAGCGCCGAAGTCCGTTTCCAGAGCGGCGAGGTAAAGGCGCATTTCATCTCGCCGGCGATCCTCTCGCTGAGCGAGGAGGGCGCGCTGGGGGTCAAGTCCGTGGACGAGGACAATACGGTTCGCTTTCATCCCGTCGAGATTGCGCGGACGGGGATGGAGGGCGCCTGGGTCAGCGGCCTGCCGGACGAACTGCGGCTGATCACCACCGGTCAGGGCTTCGTGCGCGAAGGCGAGCGCGTGCGGGTGAGCCAGGCGCGCGCGGAGGAAGAACAAGGTGACGGCGTGGCGCGGCTGCCCACCGCCACCGTCGAAGCAAGGCAATTCGACGGCGCCGAAGATCTGCCGGAGCCGCCGCCGGCGGAGGAGCTGTGCGAGGGTTCGGCCGCCAATGCGTTGCCCGCTTCGCCGCCGGCCGCGTCCGCCGCTACCGGTAATTTCGGCCCTGCTCCGGATGCTGCCGGAGCGCCCGCGGGAATCTCGGGCCAGGCGGCCGAGCCGCAGGCGTCCCCCGGCTCCGCTCGCACCCGCGGGGGAACCGGCGCCGCGACGGGCGGGGCCGCCTCGTCGGCGCCATCCGCGCGCCCGGTCTCGCCGGGCATCCCGACCCCGCGGATCGAGCCGGTGCAGCCGCAAGGGCAGGGCGCGACGGTTCAGCCGCAGGGGCAGGGCCGTATGGCAGCGCCTCCCGCAGGCTCGGCCGGCGGCGCGGGTGGTGCTCCATGAGAGCCGTCATCGACGCCGCATTCAGCCGGAACAGGGTCGTCATCATCCTGCTGGTGCTGATCCTGGCCGTCGGCCTGTATGCCTACCGGGTGATCCCGAGGGAATCGGCGCCCGACGTGCCTATCCCCATCATCCACGTGTCCGTGCCGCATGAGGGCATCTCGCCGGAGGATGCCGAGCGCCTTCTCCTGCGCCCGCTGGAGACGGAGCTGCAGTCGATCGAAGGGCTCGACGAGATGAGCGCCGTCGCCGCCCAGGGTTATGCCGCCGTGACGCTGGAATTCACCGCCGGCTTCGATGCCGACGAGGCCGAGCAGGACGTTCGCCAGGCCGTGGACCGCGCGACCGCCGAACTGCCGCTGACGGCGGAGGAACCGGTGGTGCAGGAGGTCAATGTCGCGCTCTTCCCGGTGCTCACCGTCATGCTGTCCGGCCCCATTTCGGAGCGTGCGCTGATCGATCTGGCGGAGCGGTTCCAGGATCGGCTCGAAGCGCTGCCGAGGGTTCTCGAAGTGGATATAGGCGGGGCGCGGGAAGAAGTGCTCGAGGTGCTGATCGACCCGACCGCGCTGGAGACCTACGGCATCTCCTTTGACCAGCTCCTGGCAACCATCCAGAGCAACAACCGGCTCGTCACGGCAGGATCCATCGACACGGGGGCGGGCCGGCTGACGCTCAAGGTGCCCGGCGTCATCGAGGACATTTCCGACGTGCGCGACATCCCGATCAAGGTGTCCGGAAACGCGGTGGTGACCGTTGGAGACGTCGCCGTGGTCCGCCGCGGCTTCGAGGACCCGACGGGCTTTGCCCGTCTCGACGGCCAGCCGGCGGTGGCGCTGGAGGTGAAGAAGCGGATCGGCGCCAACATCATCGAGACCGTCGAGGCGGTGAAGGACGTCATCGAGGAGGGGCGGGAGCTGATCCCCGCAAGCGTGTCGGTGACCTACCTGCAGGACCAGTCCACCGAGGTGCGCGAGACCCTCACCGACCTGCAGAACAACGTCGTGGCGGCGGTGCTCCTCGTGATGATCGTCACGGTCGCCACGCTCGGCTGGCGCAACGCGCTGCTGGTCGGGCTGTCGATTCCGGGCTCCTTCCTTGCCGGCATCATCTTCCTCTGGTGGATGGGCTACACGCTCAACATCATCGTGCTGTTCAGCCTCATTCTGGTGCTCGGCATGCTGGTGGATGCGGCGGTGGTTTCGACGGAACTGGCCGACCGCTGGATGGCCGGGGGCAAGCGCCCGTGGGAGGCCTACCGCGCGGCCGCCAAGCGCATGGCGTGGCCCATCTTCGCCTCGACGCTGACGACGCTGTGCGTGTTCTTCCCGCTGCTCTTCTGGACCGGTGTGGTGGGCGAGTTCATGAAGTTCCTGCCGATCACCGTCATCGCCATCCTCACCGCATCGCTCGCCATGGGCCTGGTCTTCATTCCCGTGCTCGGCGGCCTGATCGGCCGGCGCAATCCGCGCGCCGAGGAGGAGGAAAAGGCGCTCGTGGCGGCGGAGAGCGGCGATCTGGAGGATCTCGACCGCGTCACGCGGATCTATGTCGCCGTCCTGCGCCGATTGCTGCGCCGCCCCGCGCTGACCCTGCTCGGCACCTTTTTCCTCCTCGTCCTGGCGGTGGTGGCCTATGTGTTCTTCGGCCGCGGCGTGGAGTTCTTCCCGCAGATCGAGCCGCGCTTCATCCAGGCCACCGTCAAGGCGCGGGACAATCTCTCGATATACGAGAGGGACGACCTGGTGCGCGAGGTGGAGAATGCGATTCTGGGCACCGAGGGCATCGAGCACATCTATGCCCGAACCATCGGCGAACAGGTGCAGGAGCAAAATCTTTCGGCCGACACGATCGGCGTCCTCCAGCTCGACCTGGCGGAATGGGACCAGCGCCGGCGCGCCGACGAGATCATCGAGGAGGCGAGACGCCGGACCGCCGATATTCCCGGCGTGGTCATCGTCGTCAACGAGCAGCAGATGGGACCGGGGCAGGGCAAGCCCGTGCAGCTGCGGCTCTTCGGCGGCGATCTGCGGACCCTGGAGGCGGCGGCGGATGAGGTCCGTGGCCTCATGCGGGACGTGGGCGGCTTCATCGACGTGGAGGACGATACGCAGGTGCCCGGCGTGGAATGGCGGATCAATGTGGACCGCGAGAGCGCCGCCCGCTTCGGCGCCGACGTCAACACGCTCGGCCAGGGGGTGCAGCTTCTCACGCAGGGCCTGAAATTGGCCGAGTACCGGCCTCCCGACGTGGAGGACGCGGTCGACATCCGCGTGCGCTTTCCCGCGCCCGAACGCACGCTGGACGGCCTCTCCCGGCTCACCATCCCCACCGAGCGCGGCCAGACGCCGATCACCAATTTCGTGACCATCGAACCCGCCGAGAAGACCGGCATCATCAACCGGATCGATTCCAGGCGCGTGGTGACCGTGAAGGCCGATGTGGCGGAAGGCGCGCTGCCGGCGGAAAAGAGCGACGCGCTGCGCCAGGCGATCCGGGAGGCCGGGCTTCCGGCGGGCGTGGAGGCCGAGTTCGTCGGCGAGCAGGAGGACATTGCCGAGGCGCAGAACTTCCTGCTCGGCGCCTTTTTCGCGGCGGTCGCGCTGATGTTCCTGGTTCTCGTCGCCCAGCTCAACAGCGTCTACCAGACCCTCGTGGTGATGAGCGCCATCGTCTTCTCCATAGCCGGCGTGCTGATCGGGCTGCTGATCACCGGAAGACCCTTCGGCATCGTCATGGGCGGGCTCGGCATCATCTCTCTCGGCGGCATCGTCGTGAACAACAACATCGTGCTGATCGACACCTACAACGAGATGCGCGGCAAGGGCCATGAGCCGGCCGACGCCGCCATCCGCACCGGCGCCCAGCGCCTCAGGCCGGTCTTCCTCACCTCCATCAACGACATACTGGGCCTGATGCCGCTGGTGCTGGGCCTCAACATCAATCTCATCGAGCGGCAGATCCAGTACGGCGCGCCGTCGACGCAATACTGGATCGAGTTTGCGACCACGGTGGCCGGCGGGCTCGCCTTCGCCACGTTCCTGACGCTGATGCTCAGCCCGTGCATGCTGCTCCTCGGCCACCGCGCCCACGAGCGGGCTGCCGGCCTCTACGGCAGATGGCGCGGCAAGATCCTGCCCGGATCGGGATGACGTCCGCTGAAGCGCCATCCCGGTCCGGTTCATGATTCAGCGCCAGTTGTCGATCAGGACGTCGTCGGGATAGGCAGCGCCCTTTCCGGTTTCGAGGAGCGATTTCAGGCTCATCAGGAAGGTGCCCCACTTGGTGCTGCAGTGGTGCATGAATTCCACCGGCTCCTTCCAGCCCTGGTGCTTGAAAAGGACGATGGTGTAGTCGCCATCCTGTTTGATGTCGAAGCTTACCTTCGTGCCGATCCATTCCGCCGGTCCGTCGGTCACCTGCCACAGCACGCGCCGGCCCGGATCGAGCTCAAGCACCTTCATGTCGAAACCGCCATTGGACCCGAAGCGGAAACTGATCACTTCGCCGACCTTGTTCTGGCCCTGCGTATCCCTGGTCCACCAGTCGGAAAGTCCTTCGATCGTGGTGAGGGCCTTGTAGGCATCGTTCGGCGAGGCCGACTTGATCCCGACCTTGTGTAGAATGTCCGGCATTTGTGATTCTCCTTCTCGTGTTTGGCGCCGTCGTTTCTCGATACGCCGCCGGTTGGTGACGTGAGATAGGTTAGGGGCCGCATATCGGACGGTGGGAGTGACAAGTGTGACGGGATTTCAATGGACTCGCTGATCACCGCCGCGGCGCGGGCGCTTGCGACGGGCGATCCGCTGGGCGCGCTGAACCGGGTCGCCCTGCGCGACGATGCGCCGGCGCTCGCGCTGCGCGGCATCGCTATGGCGCAGCTCGGCGATCTCGCCCGGGCCAAGTCCCTCCTGAAGAGCGCAGCGCGCGCCTTCGGGCCGAAGGAGGCGGTGGCCCGCGCCCGCTGCGTCGTCGCCGAGGCCGAAATCGCCCTCGTCTCGCGCGAACTCACCTGGCCCGCAAAGGCGCTCGACGCAGCGCGGGCGACGCTCGAAGCGCATGGGGACCGCGTCAACGCCGCGCATGCGCGCAATCTGGAAGCCCGCCGCCTGCTCCTGATCGGCCGCCTCGGCGAGGCCGAGCGCATGCTCGCCGATCCCGGCCTCGTGCCGCTCCCGCCCGCCTCGAGGGTGGCCCACGAGCTGACGGTCGCGGGAATCGCGATCCGGCGCCTCAGGACGAAAGCGGCGCGCGCAGCGCTTGACCGGGCCGGACAGGCCGCGCGGGAGGCGAACATCCCGGCGCTGATGGCGGAGGTCGAGAGCACCGCCCTCGTCATGGATGCGCCCGCCGCGCGCCTGATAGCGTGCGGCGGGGAACGCCCCCTCCTGCTTGAGGACGTCGAGGCGCTGCTCGCCTCGGGCGTCGTCGTCGTGGACGCGTGCCGCAACGTCGTGCGGGACGAAGGCCGGGTGATCTCGCTTGCCACGCGCCCGGTATTGTTCGCGCTTGCCCGTGCGCTGGGCGAAGCCTGGCCGCAGGACGTGCCCCGGAGCACGCTCGTCGCGCGCGCCTTCCGGGGCAAGCATGCCGACGAATCGCATCGCGCCCGGTTGCGCGTCGAGATCGGGCGGCTTCGCGCCGAGCTCGGGACGCTGGCGGACGTAACCGCGACCAGCCGGGGCTTCAAGCTGGTGCCGCGCAGCGCGCGCGAAATCGTCGTGCTGGCGCCGCGCGTGGAAGAGCGGCATGCGGCGGTGCTCGCCTTCCTGGCCGACGGCGAATCATGGTCGAGCTCGGCCCTGGCGATTGCGCTCGGATCGAGTCCGCGCACCGTGCAGCGGGCGCTCGAGCAGCTTGCCGCGGCCGGCAAGGTGCACGCATTCGGCCGCGGTCCGGCCCGTCGCTGGACCACGCCGCCCGTGCCGGGATTCCCGACGACATTGTTACTCCCGGGCCCGCTGCCGAGCGACTAAAGGTCCTCTACGAAACCGACAGAGGAAAGGGCGGAATCATGAAACAGGGTCAAGCCGAAATTCTTCGGGAATACGGACCTTTTCCGAATGCCGACCAGGTGCATGGCGTCACCTTCGACGGTCAGCACATCTGGTTTGCGTCAGGAGACAAGCTGAACGCTTTGGACCCGGCGAGCGGAAAAGTGCTGCGATCCATAGATGTCGCCGCGCATGCCGGAACGGCCTTCGACGGCGAGCACCTGTTTCAGGTCGCCGAGGATCGCATCCAGAAGATCGACCCCGAGACCGGCCGTGTGCTCGCCACCATCCCGGCGCCCGGCGGCGGTGGCGATTCAGGCCTCGCCTGGGCCGAAGGGGCGCTGTGGGTGGGGGAGTACCGGGGCCGGAAGATCCATCAGGTCGATCCCGAGACAGGGGCGGTCCTGCGCACCATCGAGACCAACCGTGTCGTCACCGGGGTCACCTGGATCGACGATGAGCTCTGGCACGGCACCTGGGAGGGTGACGAGAGCGATTTGAGGCGGATAGATCCCGAAACGGGCGAGGTTCTGGAAAGGCTGGAGATGCCGGCTGGAACGAGCGTGTCGGGGCTCGAGTTCGGCGGCGGCGACCTGTTCTTCTGCGGCGGCGGAGGCAGCGGGAAAGTGAGAGCCGTCCGTCGGCCGAGATGAGCCCGCCGCTGCCGGCATTTTGAGGTTCCGGCGGCGCGTTCAGCGCTTCTTCCAGGTGGAACGGCTCCACCTGATCAGCCGGGGGGACGGGATATAAAGTCTACGCATTCGGTATAGGACGGAATGCTATTGCTTTTTATGGGGCAGCGCTGCGCTACCCATAGAAAATCGTTCCGAATACCCTATTTTCCGCGCTCCTAGCGAAATCGTTTCGCCACACGGAGATTGATATGCGCAGACTGTTTCTTGCCGCCGCCCTGCTGGCGGCATCCACTTCCGTTTCCCTGGCCGATACCATCAGGGTCGGCATGTCGGGCGGCTATTTTCCGTTCACTTTCGTCAAGCAGGACAAGCTGCAGGGCTTCGAGGTGGATTTCATCAACGCACTGGTCGACGTGACCGGCGACGAGGCGGAGTTCGTCACGATGAGCTTTTCCGGCCTCATCGGCGCGCTGGAGTCCGGCCGCATCGACACCATCGCCAACCAGATCACCATCACGCCGGAGCGCGAGCAGAAATTCGTCTTCACCCAGCCCTATGTGATCGACGGCGCCCAGGTCGTGGTCAGGAAGGGCAATGAGGACGAGATCCAGGGCCCGGAAGACCTGAAAGGCCGCACCGTTGCCGTCAATCTCGGCTCGAATTTCGAGCAGCTCCTGCGCGAGCTTCCCTATGCGGACGAGATCGACATCAAGACCTATGAGAGCAATCTCGAGCAGGAAACGGCGCTCGGGCGGGTGGACGCTTTCGTCATGGACCGCGTGAGCGCGACGCAGGTGATCAAGGAAACGCCGCTGCCGCTGGCGCTCGCCGGAGAGCGCTTCTCCGAAATCCGCAACGCGCTGCCTTTCCGCGACGACGAGGAAGGCCGGGCGCTGCGCGACCGGCTCGATGCGGGCATCACCACGCTGAAGGAAAACGGCACGCTGTCTGAAATCTCGCAAAAGTGGTTCGGGGCGGATATTACGGAGTAGCAGAGCCGATTCCGGTCACCGAGGCCGGCGCCGCCCCCCATCCGCCTCGCACCGGTTGCGGGTAGAGGGTGAGGGGCGGCGCCGGCGTTCGAACGGGATGTCGGATCGCGCAACCAGACCGCCAGGAAAGAGCCCAGGCCCGTGCGACCACTCGATCTCGACTACATGCTGGGGCTCGTCCCCGTTCTCTTAAAATATGTGCCGCTGACCCTGGCCATGGCGTCGGTCGCCATGGTGCTGGCCCTGATTCTGGCCTCGCTGATGGCCATCGTCCGGGTCATGAAGGTGCCGGTGCTCGACGGCTTCACCCGCTTCTTCATCAGCTTCTTTCGCGGCACGCCGCTCCTGGTGCAGCTCTTTCTCTTCTATTACGGCCTGCCGCAGGTGTTCTCCTTCCTGACTGCCATCGACGGCGTGACGGCGGCGGTGATGGGGCTGACGCTGCATTTCGCCGCCTATATGGCCGAGAGCATCCGCGCCGCCATCGTCGGCGTCGACCGCTCCCAGTGGGAGGCTTCCCTGTCGGTCGGCATGACGACGGCGCAGATGATGCGCCGCATCATCCTGCCGCAGGCCGCGCGCGTGGCCGCGCCCACGCTGGTCAATTACTTCGTCGACATGATCAAGAGCACCTCGCTCGCCTTCACGCTCGGCGTCACCGAGCTCATGGGCGCGACCCAGAAGGAAGCGGCAGGAAGCTTTCTCTATTTCGAGGCCTTCATCCTGGTCGCCCTCATCTACTGGGCCATCGTGGAGACGCTGACCGTCCTTCAACGCC
Organism: Nitratireductor thuwali; assembly: GCF_036621415.1. NCBI lineage: Bacteria > Pseudomonadati > Pseudomonadota > Alphaproteobacteria > Hyphomicrobiales > Phyllobacteriaceae > Nitratireductor > Nitratireductor thuwali. The sequence goes on along the minus strand of NZ_CP030942.1, from coordinate 187,521 downwards.
GGCTGGAACTCCATCTCGGAAAGGCGCATGCGCGATGATTTCGGTTCGCGGGCTGACAAAGCGCTACGGCGCCAACACCGTGCTGGACGGCATCGACCTCGACATAGAAGAGGGCGAGCGCGTCGCCGTCATCGGTTCCTCTGGCACCGGCAAGTCGACCCTCCTGCGCTGCCTGAATTTCCTGGAGAAGCCGGACGAGGGCGTCATCCGCATCGGCGACATAACGGTCGATGCCCGGACTGCCTCGGCGGCGGACCAGCGCCGCCTGCGCCGGCACACCTCCTTCGTCTTTCAGAACTACGCGCTCTTCGCCAACAAGACGGCGCTCGAAAACATTGCCGAAGGGCTGATCACGGTGCGCGGCTGGCCGAGGGAGAAGGCGCATGCGCGCGCCCGCCAGATCCTTTCCACCATCGGCCTGGCCGACAGGGGAGACAGCTATCCCGCCGCCCTTTCCGGCGGCCAGCAGCAGCGCGTGGGCATCGGCCGCGCCATGGCGGCGGACGCCGAGCTGATGCTGATCGACGAGCCGACCTCGGCGCTCGATCCCGAATGGATCGACGAGGTTCTGCAACTTCTCAAGAAGATCGCCGATGCGCGCCAGACCATGCTGATCGTCACCCACGAGATGCAGTTCGCCCGCGACATCGCCGACCGCGTGATCTTCATGGACGGCGGCAGGATCGTCGAGCAGGGCCCGCCCGCGCGCATGTTCAAGGACCCCGCCGACCCGCGCACGAGAGCCTTCCTGCGCAAGGTGCTTTAGTTCTACGGTTTCATTGCTCATCCTTCCGAACAAAGGTGGGAGCGGCGAACGGCGTTGGCGCCGTTTCCCCCTCACCGACCCGCTTCGCGGGCCACCTCTCCCCCATGGCTCATGGGGGAGAGGAAGGGAGCCCTGCATCGGTGCCGGCGCTTCTTCTCCCCTGCTTGCGGGGGAGAAGTGGGCCGCGAAGCGGGTCGATGAGGGGGAATTGCGCCATATGCGATTGCCCTGCCCCTTGAGGGGGAGATGCCCGGCCCATCGGCAAGCTCAGGGCAGAGGGGGCGGGCGCGGCGGTGAAATGGCAACTGTAGAGCCAACGCGCTGCTATTCATCCACCGGCGATGCCGGCAGGGCGGCGCGCCATTGCCTGAGGAAGATTTCGCGCTTGGCGCGGTCGAGCCCCACCAGCAGGGCCGGCGACATGGCGATGGGCCGCAGGGTCTGGGGATCGGCTCGGGGATTGGCATCCTCCTGCCCCGTCAGGCGCGCCAGCCGGTCGGCGCCATCCACCGGCGAGAGGAGCCGCATCTTGCGGGAGAGGATGTCGCGCCCGGCTGGCGACAGCATGAAGGATATGAAGCGCGCGGCGGTTTCCGGCTGCCGCGCATCCCGCGACACGAAGGCGGCCCGCGCCATGACCAGCGTATAGTCCGACGGCAGGATGACGCCGAACCGGTCGTCGCGCTCGATGCGTTCCAGCGCGTAGGAGCCCAGCACATTGTAGCCGACCAGCAGGCGGCCGTCGGCGACCCGCTCCAGGATCTCCGCCGTGCAGCAGAACAATCGCGCCTCGTTGCGCCCCAGGCTCTCCACCAGGCGGCCCCAGGTGCTCGCCTGCAAGGCGTCCTGGAAGGCGAACAGATAGCCGACGCCCGAGCTTTCGATGTCGTAGGTGCCGATCCGGCCGACGAAATCCTCGCTGTCGCGCAGAAGATCGATGAGCTCGAACCGGCTTTGCGGCACCGGCCGGTCCCCGAACCACTCGCGGTTATAGACGGTCACCGCCGGCTCGAAGGTGAGGCCGAACAGCTCGTTGCGCCAGCGCGCCCAGTCGGGCAGGGCTTCGGCCGCCGGCAGGTTCAGGGGCAGGGCGCAGCCGTCATTGACGAGCTTCAGCTGCTGGTCGATCGAGGATGAGATGACAAGATCGGCGGCGAAGCGGCGTTCCGCGCAGGCCCCTCCGATATCGGCGTCGAGCTCGTTCGTGGTCAGCTCGCGATAGGCTATGGCGACGCCGGGATTGCGCTCCTGGAACGCCAGCAGCATGGGCTCGAACACGGCAAGGTCCGTGGTGCTCTCGATCACCAGCGTGGCCGACGCCGTGCCGCCCTGCGGCGGCAGCCGGGACATGGTGGCGTTCGCTGCCGACAGCGCTGTCAGGAAAAGGGAAAGGGCGAGAAGCAGTTTCATGAAGGGCCCATGGGAAATTGCAAGCCGATGGCGAAGCCGCCGCCTTCCGCCTCGTGGCGAACGATGCTGGCGCCGTGCATGGCGGCGACCGAGGCGACGATGGAAAGCCCGAGGCCGGCGCTTTCCGGGCTGATGCCGTCGGAGGTAAAGCGTTCGCCGATGCGGGCGGCGGCCTCCGCCGGCATGCCGTCGCCCTTGTCGATGACGAGGATCTGCGCTTGATCATCGCCCTGCCGGGCGACGCGTAGCGTCACCGGCGGGCGGCCGTGCCTTATGGCGTTGTTGACGAGGTTCTTGACCGCCTCGCGCAGGCTGACGGGATCGCCTTCTACCCACACCTCCTCGTCCGGCAGCTCGACCGAGACCGCCTCGTCCGCCACGGCGCGCGTTTCGCGCTCGGCTTCCAAGGCCACCCGCCGCAGGTCGATTTTCTCCATCGCGGCGGTGTCGGCGCGGTGGGCGATCAGCGCATGGCTGAGAAGCTGGTCGGCGAGACGGCCGAGGCCGACGCTGCGCGCATAGAGCCTTTTGTGCAGGCGCGCCAGCCGGGCCGGGTCCTTTTCCTCCAGCGCCAGTTGCGCCTGGGCGCGCAGCGCGGTGATCGGCGTGCGTATCTGGTGGGCCGCATCGGCGACGAAATTCTGCATGGCCTCGATGCGCTTGTCGAGACGGCCCATGAAGCGATTGATCGCCTGGAGCAGGATGGCGATCTCCTGCGGCGCCGGCACGTTTATGGGCGACAGGTCGTTCGCCTCGCGCATCAGCATCGCCCGCTCGACGCGGGCCAGCGGCCGCAGCGCGATCCGCAGCGCGACGAGCGCCAGGAACAGCAGCAGCACGCCGGCGGCGGCGATGATGAGGACGGCGCGGGTGGCGATGCTCGTTGCCAGCGCGCCGCGCTCGCCGGTCGTCTGCGCGACCAGGATCATCACCGGGCCGCTGATCGAGCGCTCGGCGAGCTGGCGGGTGAGCATGACCGCGCGCACCGGCGTGCCCTTGTAGCGCGCGTCATAGATGACCGCGCCGGCGCCGCGGCTTTGCCGGGCGGGCCGGGGCAGGTCGTCATAGCCCGTCAGTGTGCGCCCGTCGGGGCCGATGACCCGGTAGAAGACCCGGTCGTTCCGCGCCAGCGACAACAGCTCGAAGGCGGAAACCGGCAGGTCCACCTGGGTCTGCCCGTCCGCCACCGATATGCGCTCGGCGATCTGCAGGGCCGCCCCGCGCAGCAGCCTGTCGAAGGTCTCGTCGCTCGCCGCCTGGCCGAACTGGTTGGCCGCAAGGATCGTCGCCGTGACCACAGCAATCAGGATCAGCACCATCGCAAGGCCGAGCCGAAAGGCGATGGACTGGCTCTTGGCCGAGGAGATCGGCCTCGCGTGGCCGGGAGCGATCCCAGGCCTGATCCTATCAAGCCCGGTCATCGCGCCCTCTTGACGGCCTGATAGCCGAGGCCGCGGAGCGTCCTGATCTCCAGGTCCGCGCCTTCCAGCTTGCGGCGCAGCCGCGCCACATAGACCTCGACCGCATTGAGGCCGGCTTCACCGGTGAAGCCGTAGAGCCGCGAATAAAGGTCGTCCTTGTCGAGCACCCGGTTCAGGCCGCTGGCGAAGGCTTCGAGCAGGATGAACTCGCGCCGCGTCAGTTCGACGTTGCGGCCGCCGATCCGCACCGTGCGGGCGGCGAAATTGCATTCCAGATTGCCGATCTCGACGAGGGCGTCCGCCGCCCCGTACTGCCTTCGGCTGACCGCGCGGGCGCGCGCTTCGAGCTCGCGCAGGTCGAAAGGCTTGACCAGATAATCGTCGGCGCCGAAGTCGAGCGCGTCGATCTTGTCGTCCACATGCATGCGCGCCGTCAGCACCAGCACCGGCACCATGTTCTTTTCCGCCCGCAGATGCTTGAGGAAATCCAGCCCCGAGCCGTCGGGCAGGTTGAGGTCGAGAATGATCAGGTCGAACGGGTCGAGCCCGGCGAAATGCGCCGCATCCTCGCGCGTTGCCGCATGCTCGCACACATGGCCCTGTTTCTGGAAATGGGCGAGGATGGCTTCCGCAACGTCCTCCGTATCCTCGACCACCAAGATGCGCACTAACCGACTCCCGATCTGACAGCTTAATGACAGCTAGCCGTCTTATCTTCGGCGAACCTTCGCACGAAACGCGTGCGGCAGGAACATGGGAGGATATCCAATGAGAAAACTCGCTGCAGCGGGCGCTGCAACCCTTTTCGCCGCCATCGCCTTTGCGGGCCAGGCCCTTTCGTTCGAGCCCAAGCAGACCGAATGCATCGCGCCGGCCAATGCCGGCGGCGGCTGGGACTTCACCTGCCGTCAGGTGGGCAAGGCGCTTTACGATCTGAAGATCGTGCCCGGCCCCGTGCAGGTGACCAACCTGGCCGGCGGCGGCGGCGGCGTCGCCTTCGCCGACGTGGTGGCCAAGCGCAACACCAACAACGACCTCATCGTCGCCGCCTCCTCCGCCACCACCACCAGGCTTGCCCAGGGCGCGTTCCCCGGCGCCAACCAGGATCAGGTGCGCTGGGTCGGCACCATAGGCGCCGATTACGGCGTGATCGCCGTGTCCAAGGATTCGCCGATAAACACGCTGCCGGAACTGTTCGAAAAGGTGAAGGCCGATCCAACGTCCGTTTCCTTTGCCGGCGGTTCGGCGCTCGGCGGCTGGGATCACCTCAAGGTGCTGATCGCCGCCAAGGCAGCGGGCATCGACGATGCGCGCACCATCAAATACGTGGCCTTCGAAGGCGGCGGCGAGGCCGTGACCCAGCTTCTGGGCGGCCATGTGCAGGCCTTTTCCGGCGATATTTCGGAAACCAAGGGCTTCGTCGATTCAGGCGACCTGAAGGTGCTCGCCGTGCTTTCCGAAGAGCGTCTGCCGGGCGAGTTCGCCGAGTTCCCGACGGCCAGGGAGCAGGGCATTGAGGCGGTCGGCGCCAACTGGCGCGGCTTCTACGCCCCCGGCGGCATGAGCGACGAGGCCTATGACTTCTGGGTCAACGCCATCAAGACGACCTATGAAAGCGACGAGTGGAAACAGGTCATGGCCAATAACGGCCTGATGCCGCTCGCCAGGTTCGGCGAAGACTTCGATGCCTTCATCGCCAAGGAGGTCGCCGACACCGAAGCGCTCAGCCGCGAGATCGGCATCCTGCAGTAGCCTCTGGCGGTGCGAAGGGGCTAGGCGAGACCCGCCGAGCCCTGCACCCCCCTCTGCCCTGCCGGGCATCTCCCCCTCAAGGGGGGAGATTATCCCGTCACCGGTGTTTCGCTTGTTCTTCAAAAGATTGGTGAAACCGGTCACGAATAGCCAATCTCCCCCCTTGAGGGGGAGATGTCCGGCAGGACAGAGGGGGGCAACACCGCGCGCGACTTGCAATCGGCCGTACAAACCAGAAAAACGGGAGAGGAAGCGATGAGCGACCGTATTCTTGGCGGCACATGCCTGGTGCTGGCGCTGCTCTACATCTATTTCGCGACCCAGGTCAGGGTCGGCTTCATATCCGATCCGATGGGACCGAAGGCCTTCCCCATCTTCATCGGCGTGGTGCTGGCGCTGGGTTCGATCTACACGCTCCTGCGCCCCGATCCCGAGCCGGTCTGGCCGAAGCTCGGACGGTTCGGCGAGATCGTCTTCGCGGTCGTCGTCATGATCGCCTACACCTACGCCCTGCCGGAGCTCGGCTTCATCATCTCGACCACCTTCGCCGCCGGCTTCCTGAGCTGGCGCCTCGGCGCCAGGCCGCTTGCCGCCGCCATCGCCGGCGTCGGCATATCGCTCGGCATCTTCGTGGTCTTCCGCCTCATCCTGAAACTGTCGCTGGCCATCGGCCCCTGGGGCTTCTAGAGCAATTCCAGGAAAAGTGGAAACCGGTTTTCCACCCGGAATTGCGTAAAATCAAATAGTTAGATCGGTTCACCGGTTCCGTGAAACGGTGAACCGATCTAAGCAGGAGATTGGACATGGACGTTCTCGCAAGCCTTGCAGACGGTTTCGCCGTCGCGCTGACCTGGCAGAATCTCGGGCTGGCGCTCCTCGGCTGCTTTCTGGGCACCATCATCGGCGCGCTGCCGGGGCTCGGCCCCTCCAACGGCGTGGCCATCCTCATTCCGCTCGCCTTCACGCTCGGGCTGCCGGCCACGCCGGCGCTGATCCTTCTGACCTCGGTCTATTACGGCGCGATGTATGGCGGGCGCATCTCCTCCATCCTGCTCAATATCCCGGGCGACGAGCCGGCGCTGATGACCACGCTCGACGGCTATCCGATGACCAAGAAGGGGCAGGCCGGCGAGGCGCTGGCGCTGTCGGGCATCGCTTCCTTCGTCGGCGCCTTCTTCGCCACATGGGGCCTCGTCTTCCTGGCACCGCAACTGGTCAAGGTCGCGCTCCTGTTCGGTCCGGCCGAATATTTCGCGCTCTTCACCCTGGCCTTCGCGACGCTCGGCGGCATTGCCGCGCGCAACCAGGCAAAGGCGGTGATCGCCGCGGCCCTCGGCCTCGGCATTGCCATGGTCGGCGTCGATCACCAGACCGGGGTGCCGCGGCTGACCTTCGGCGAGATTCATCTCTACGAAGGCATAGACTTCCTGATCGCCATCGTCGGCCTGTTCGCCATCTCCGAGGTGCTGCTGTTCCTCGAACATGCCAAGGGGGAAGCGCCGGAGGCCTCGACGACCAAGCTCAGCCGCATCACGGCACCGCTCTCGATGCTGAAAAAGACCACCGGCACGATGGCGCGCAGCACGGTGATCGGCTTCGTTTCCGGCGTCCTGCCGGGAGCGGGCGCCTCGCTGGGCTCCTTCGTGTCCTACACGATCGAGAAGCGCCTGAGCGACAAGGAAGGCACTTTCGGCAAGGGGGACCCGCGCGGCGTCGCGGCACCGGAGGCCGGCAACAACGCGGCAGCCGGCGGCGCGCTCGTGCCCATGCTGGCGCTGGGCGTGCCCGGCTCGGGCACCACCGCCGTGCTGCTGGCCATGCTGATGGCGCTCAACATCACGCCGGGGCCGCTGCTCTTCACGCAGCAGCCGGATGTGGTGTGGGGCCTCATCGCCGCGCTGTTCATCGGCAACATCATGCTGCTCCTGCTCAACGTCCCGATGGTCGGCCTGTTCGTGCGGGTGCTGCAGGTGCCGACGAAATATCTCATGCCCGCCGTGGCGATGATCGCCTTCGTCGGCATATACGGCCTGACGGGCTCGACCTTCGATCTCCTGCTGATGATCGGCTTCGGCGTGGGCGGCTATCTCCTGCGCAAGCTCGACGTGCCGCTGGTGCCGGTCATTCTCGGCATCCTGCTCGGCAACATCATGGAGAAGAGCATGCGCCGCGCGCTGACCATCTCGGACGGCGATTACTCGGTCCTCTGGGGCTCGCCGATCGCCATCACCATCTGGGCGCTCGCCATCGCCGGCTTCCTGGCACCGATCATCGTCGGCCGTTTCCTGCGGCCGAGGAAGGATGCGACGGTTTCGCCTTGATGCGATAATCGCGTTTGCCGCCGCGCCCCTTCGCACCCCCCTCTGCCCGGCAGGGCAGAGGGGGGTAACGCAGGCGGCGGCGGTAAATCACAACTCAGTGCCAACACCGAAACCCGATAAACCTACCCGCCCACCCGATACGCCTTTATCGAAGCCGGATTCATCTCGATGGAAAAGCCCGGCAGCCGCGGCGGCATATAGGCCGCGTTCTCGATGAGGCAGGGGCCGATGAAGTGCTCGTGCAGATGGTCGACATACTCGATGACCCGGCCTTCCTTCGTGCCCGAGACAGCCAGGTAATCGATCATCGACAGGTGCTGCACATATTCGCACAGGCCGACGCCGCCGGCATGCGGCCAGACCGGCAGGTCGTATTTCGCCGCCATCAGCAGCACCGCCAGCACCTCGTTCAAGCCGCCCATGCGGCAGGAATCGATCTGCACCACGTCGATGGCGCCCTCGGCGATGAACTGCTTGAACATGATGCGGTTCTGGCACATCTCGCCGGTCGCCACCTTCATCGGCGCGACCGCCTGGCGGATTTTCCGATGGCCGGCCACGTCGTCCGGGCTGGTCGGCTCCTCGATGAAGAAGGGCTCGGCGAAGGCCAGTTCCTTCAGCCATGAAACCGCCTGGTCGACCTCCCACACCTGATTGGCGTCGATCATCAGATGGCGGTCGGGGCCGAGCACCTCGCGGGCGATCGCCAGCCGGCGCTTGTCGTCTTCCAGATCGCGCCCGACCTTCAGCTTCACATGGTTGAAACCCGCATCGACGGCTTCCTGGCAGAGCCGGCGCAGCTTGTCGTCGGCATAGCCCAGCCAGCCGGCGGACGTGGTGTAGCAGGCATAGCCCTCGCGCTTGAGGATGGCCATGCGCTCGGCCTTGCCGGGCTCCGCGCGCCTGAGGATTTCAAGCGCCTCCTCGCGGGTGATGGCGTCGGTGAGATAGCGGAAATCGACGATGGCGACGATCTCCTCGGGCGTCATTTCCGCGACGAGCTGCCAGACTGGCTTGGCCGCTTCCTTGCCCCACAGGTCCCAGACGGCATTGACGACCGCGCCGGTGGCCAGGTGCATCGCGCCCTTGTCCGGGCCGATCCAGCGCAGCTGGCTGTCGCTCGTCACATGCCGCCAGAAGCGGCCGGGATCCTCCTTCACCCAGTCGAGATCGAGACCCACGACCAGATGGCGCATGGCCTCGATCGCCGCGCAGCAGATGTCGTTGCCGCGCCCGATGGTGAAGGTGAGGCCGTGCCCTTCCAGCCCCTTCCTGTCCGTTTCCAGGACGACATAGGCGGCCGAGTAATCGGGATCCGGGTTCATCGCGTCCGAGCCGTCGAGCGATTGGGACGTGGGAAACCGCAGATCGTGGGTTTTCAGGTCTGTAATGCGGGTCACGGGCTGTCTCTGTTTATGACATCGGCTTTCGCAAAGCGCGATGCGTTGGTTCAATGCGCAGTTCGCAGTGGCGATTTACCGCCGCGCTCTGCGCCCCCCTCTGTCCTGCCGGACATCTCCCCCTCAAGGGGGGAGATCATCTCTTCATCAATGTTTCTCTTCTTCTTCGAGATTGGCGAAATCGACAATGACAGCCAATCTCCCCCCTTGAGGGGGAGATGCCCGGCAGGGCAGAGGGGGGTGTGAAGGCCGAAGCGGTCAATCGCAACTGTAGAGCTACCTATCCGCGACGCAGGTCTGCTTCTGCACGCCGAGCCCCTCGATGCCGAGTTCGACCACGTCGCCGGGCTTCAGATAGCGCGGCGGCTTTTGACCCATGCCGACGCCGGGCGGCGTGCCGGTGGAGATGATGTCGCCCGGCTGCAGCGACATGAAGCGCGAAAGGTAGGAGACCAGATGCGCCACGCCGTAGACCATGGTGCCGGTGGTGCCGTCCTGCATGGTCTGGCCATTGACCTTCAGCCACATGGGCAGGTTCTGCGGGTCGGCCACCTCGTCCTTCGTCACCAGCCAGGGGCCGGTCGGGCCGAACGTGTCGGCCGACTTGCCCTTGGTCCACTGGCCCTGATGCTCGATCTGGAAGGCGCGCTCGGAAACGTCGTGCACCGTGCAATAGCCGGCTACGTAGTCCAGCGCCTCTTCCTCGCTCACATATTTGGCTGTCTTGCCGATGACGACGCCGAGCTCCACTTCCCAGTCCGTCTTTTCCGAGCCGCGCGGGATGACGAGGTTGTCGTTCGGCCCGCAGATGGCGGAGGTGGCCTTCATGAAAATGACCGGCTCCGGCGGCACGGCCAGGCCGGATTCCTCGGCGTGGTCGGCATAGTTGAGGCCGATGCAGATGAACTTGCCGGTGCCGGCGACGCAGGGGCCAAGGCGCGGGTTGCCTTCCACCAGCGGCAGCGCTGCCGCGTCCAGCGACGAAAGAGCTATAAGGCTTTCGGGAGCGATGGCGGCACCCGCCACGTCGTCGATCTTGCCTGAGAGATCGCGGACATTACCGTCTGCGTCGATCAGGCCGGGCTTTTCCGCGCCCGGCGCGCCGTAACGTACTAGCTTCATGATTTGTGTCCTCTGGAGCAATTGCAGGAAAAGTGGAAACCGGTTTTCCGTCCGGAATTGCGTAAAATCGAGATGTCAGATGGTCCAGCCGCCGTCGATGGCGTAGGCTTGGCCGGTCGTGTAGGTGGCGCCGGCGAGATAGACCGCAAGGTCGGCGATCTCCTCCGCCGTGCCGAGGCGGCCGATGGGCTGGCGGGCGATGAAGGCCTTGCGCGCGGCGTCATAGTCGCCGGTCTCCCTGAGGCGGTCCTGCAGGGAGGGGCTGTCCACCGTGCCGGGGCAGATGGCGTTGCAGCGGATGCCCTTGGCGACATAGTCGGCGGCGACCGCCTTGGTCAGGCCCAGCACCGCCGCCTTGGTCGTTCCGTAGGCGAAACGGTTTGGCACGCCCTTCATGCTGGAGGCGACGGAGGACATGTTGATGATCGCCCCGTCGCCGCGATCGAGCATGCCGGGGAGCACGGCGCGGATGGTGCGTATCATCGCCTTCACGTTGAGGTCGAAGGCGAATTCCAGATCGCTGTCCTTCATTTCGAGGATCGAGCCGCCATGCACCACACCGGCGCAGTTGAACAGCACGTCGACCGCGCCGATCTCGGCGACCAGCTTCCTCACCGCATCATTGTCGAGCACGTCCAGCCTGGCCGTCGTGATGTTCTTCTCGCCGTCCAGCTCGGCCAGCACCTTCTCGTTCACGTCGGTGGCGATCACCTTGGCCCCGGCGCGCGCGAAGGCGAGCGCGCTCGCCCGGCCGATGCCTTGCGCGGCGGCGGTGATCAGTACGGTCTTGTTCTCAAGGTACATGGAAGGCCCCTATCTCATGACTTGGTTTTGCGGCGTTCGACGATGTAAAGGTGATCGGCGGCCAGCACCACTTCGTCCTTCTGGTTCAGCACCTCGCAGCGCTCCACGACACGGCCCATGTCGGGGCGCTTGGGGTCGTCGCGCTTTTCCACGATCGTGGTGCGGGTGCGGATCGTATCGCCGATAAAGACCGGCTTGACGAAGCGCAGCCGGTCATAGCCGTAGGAGAACGAGACTGGGTTGATGACGTTCGCGGTCAGCCCGATGCCGATGGCGAAGACCATCGTGCCGTGGGCGATGCGCCCGCCGAACTCGGACTTCTTCATGAACTCCGCATCCATGTGATGCGGGAAGAAGTCGCCCGTATGGCCGGCATGCACCACGAAGTCGGTCTCGGTGATCGTGCGGCCGAAGCTCGTGCGCCCGGAGCCGATCTCGTAGTCTTCGAAATAGGTGGTGATTTCCATCAGGGCCTCCGTGGCAGGGGTGTGGCCGGCGCGGCGCTGGAGCGATAGGCGGCCTCGACCAGCGCCATCGTGTTCCAGGCATCCTCGACGGAGCTGACCAGGGCATCGTCCTCGCCGCCGGCAAAGCGCTGGAGATTGGCCATGCGGCCGGCAAAGGCATCGGGAAACCAGGTGCCTTCCAGCGGCACGTTCACCCAGTCCGCGCCGCCGGCGGGACGGATCTCCAGAATATCGGGCTCGCCGCGCGGATAGTCGAGATTGACGCCGAGCTTGAGATAGGCCGCCCCCTTCGTGCCGCAGATGCGAAACTCGCAGGCCTGGTATTTGCGTCCGAAGTCGTGGTCGTGATTGACCGACAGCGCGCAGCGTACCTTGTCGCCATAGTCGAGGATCGCGCTGGTGCGGGTCTGCGCCACATCGTGGTTCGGATGGCCGAGCGTCTTTGCGTGAACGCCCTGCGGATCGCCCAGGATCTGGCGGATCAGGTCAAGATAATGGATCGAATGCATGGCGATCTCGATGCGCGGCAGGCCCTTGAGGAAAGGCCAGAGCTGCCAGGGCGTTGCGAGCGCCAGCCACGCGTCGAAGTCGACGACCTCGCCCAGATGGCCCTTCGCGATGGCGTCCTTCAGGGCCAGCATCATGGGCGCGAAGCGGAGCTGGAAGTTGACCGCCGCCACCAGCTTCTTCTGGCGGCAAAGGGCGAGGATATGCGTCGCCTCGTTGAGGTCGCTGCCCATCGGTTTCTGGATCAGCGCCGCCGCGCCGTCGGGCAGCGCGGACAGAACTTCGGCATGGCGCGAGGGCGGCGTGGCAAGGTCGAACATGGCGCCTTCGACCGCCGCCGCCTCCTCGATACTGCCGAACGCCCTCACGCCCCATTCGGCGGCCAGTTTCTCCGCCTTTTCCCGGTCCGGGTCGTAGAGTCCGGCAATGGGAAATCCGGCCTTGCGATAGGCCGGAAAATGCGCGTCGCCGACGATGGAGCCGGCACCGAAGGTGACGATCGGGCGCGGCCTGGAAGGCAGGGGCCAGGATTGGGTGAGGCTTGAAGGGTCGAACTCAATCATGATGGAAAACCTCCTCCATCATCGCCCACCACTCGCCTTCGCCCCGTGTTCCGAGCGGCTCCTGGCAGGGCATGCACACATCCCACCATTTCTGCGTGGTCGGATCGGCCGCCATCTTCGCCGCGTCGGCGGCGAAATCGGTGCCGTGATACTCCCAGTAGCCGAACAAGAGGTTCTCCGGCTCCTTCAGGAAGATCGAATAGTTGCGGATGTTGCAGGCCGAGATCATGGCAAGGACGTCCGGCCACACCTCGGCGTGCAGGCGTTTGTATTCCTCGACCTTTTCGGGCTTCAGGCCGATGACCATTCCCATGCGCTGCATGTCATCCTCCCCTGGCGGTTATCTCGGTCGTGAAGTCGGCGATGCTGCGCGCCTTCAGCGCGTCGCAGTCCCAGTCGATTCCCAGCCCCGGCTCGGACGGCGCGACCGCGTGGCCGTCCTCGACCTTCATGCGGCTGCCGGTGATGTCGTCGAGCTGCGGAATATACTCCACATACTTCCCGTTCGGCACTGCGCAGACGAGGCTGACGTGAAGCTCCATCAGGAAATGCGGGCAGACGGGGATGTCGAAGGCTTCGGCCATGTGCGCCACCTTCAGCCACGGCGTGATGCCGCCGATGCGCCCCACATCCACCTGCACGATGGAGCACGCGCCCTTCTGCATGTATTCGCGGAAATGGCGGATCGAATAGAGCGATTCGCCGATGGCGATCGGCGTGGATGTCGAGCGGCTGAGGCGCACATGCCCGTCCATGTCGTCGGCCGGCAGCGGCTCCTCGATCCAGGCGAGATCGAGCGGGCGCAGGCGCGCCGCGCGGCGGATCGCCTCGTCCACAGTGAAACCCTGATTGCAGTCGGTCATGATCTCGTAGTCGTCGCCGACCGCCTTGCGCACCGCTTCCAGCCGGCGGAAATCCTCGGCGCCGGACGGCTTGCCGATCTTCACCTTGGAGCCGGCGAAGCCCTGCGCCCTGGCGTCCAGCGCATCCTCGACCAGCGCCTCTGCCTCGATATGCAGCCAGCCGCCCTCGGTGGTGTAGAGCGGCGCCCGGTCCCTGGCGCCGCCGGCCAGCTTCCACAGCGGCAGGCCCTGCTTCTTTGCCCGCAGGTCCCAAAGCGCCGTGTCCACGGCGGCAAGCGCGATGGCCGTGATGGCGCCGATGGTCGTGGCATGGGTGGCGAATTCCAGCTCGTGCCAGATCGCCTCGATGCGGTCGGCATCGCGGCCGATCAGGCGGGGCGCCAGATGATCGGCCAGAAGCCGCATCACGGAGGAGCCGCCCGTGCCTATCGTGTAGGAATATCCAAGGCCGGTCGCCCCGTCCGCATCGGTGACGACGACGATGGGCGTTTCCTGGCTGATAAAGCTCTGGATGGCGTCGGTGCGCTTGACCTTCGGCACCAGGTCGACCATCCGCAGCTCGATCTTCTCGATGCGTGCCATGGTTCTAGCTCCTGAGGCTCTTGCCCGTTCCGGCCTCGAACAGATGGGCCTGCGACAGGTCGAAGGAGAGATTGACGGTATCGCCGCGCTTCATCTGGCGGGGGTTGAGCATGCGCGAAACCCATTCCATCCCGTCGAAATTGACGAAGACCAGCGTCTCGTTGCCCAGCGGTTCGGTGATGGAGACGGTGCGCTCCATCTCGTGCACCTCGTGGGCCTCGCCCGAATGGATGCCATGCCCGGTGGGATAAAGGTCGTCGGGGCGCAAGCCGAAGACCACTTCCTGCCCGACCGACACCTTCTCGCGGAACCGGGCGGGGATGGGCAGGCTGTCGCCGCCCCTGAACATCAGCTTGCCGTCGCTGACGACGGCCTCGCGCAGATTCATGGGCGGGGAGCCGATGAAGCCGGCGACGAACAGCGTGGCCGGGCGGTGAAACACGTCCTCGGGCGTTCCCACCTGCTCGATATGGCCGTCGCGCATGATGACGATGCGGTCGGCCAGCGTCATCGCCTCCACCTGGTCGTGGGTCACGTAGATGACCGTCGACTGCACCTTGGCGTGCAGCTTCTTGATCTCGGTGCGCATCTGCGTGCGCAGCTTGGCGTCGAGGTTCGACAACGGCTCGTCGAACAGGAAGACCTCCGGGTTGCGCACGATGGCGCGGCCCATCGCCACCCGCTGGCGCTGTCCGCCCGAAAGTTGCGAGGGCCGCCGCTCCAGGAGGGCTTCCAGGCTGAGCGTCTTTGCCGCCTCGGCCACGCGCTTTTCGATCTCGGCCTTGTCCTTGCCGGCGATCTTCAGCGAGAAGCCCATATTCTCCGCCACCGTCATGTGCGGGTAGAGCGCATAGGACTGGAACACCATGGAGATGTTGCGGGCGCGCGGCGGCAGGTCGTTGACGATGTGGCCGCCGATGCGGATGTCGCCGCCCGAAATGTCCTCCAGCCCCGCGATCATGCGCAGCGTGGTGGACTTGCCGCAGCCCGACGGGCCGACAAGGGCGATGAACTCGCGGTCGGCGACATCGAGGTCGATGCCGTGCACCACCTGGGTCGCTCCGTAGCGCTTGACGAGCTTGTTCAAGGAAACGGGTGCCATGTTATACCAAGGAGTACTGATAATGACCGGTCTGACCGGAGGTATCGCGTGTCGTGGCAAGGCGCGCCGCGCGCCGCGATGCCTTTGCATCGTAAGCGTGGCGCAACGCCGCCACGGCGCGCCTAGCCAGCGGATCGTCCTGTCTCATCAGATCGGTCATTATCAGTACTCCTTGGTATATCATCCTTTCACCGCGCCGGAGGTGAGGCCCGATACGAGGTGCTTCTGGACGATAAAGGTGAGGGTCAGCGCCGGGATGATCATCACCACGGCCAGCGCGCACATGCCGCGCCAGTCGATGGTGAACTCGGCCGTGTAATCGAGGAGGCCGACCGGCAGGGTCTTCGAGTTCACCGAGCGGGTGAGCTGCGAGGCGAGCGCGAATTCGTTCCACGAGATCAGGAAGGCGAAGATGCCGGCCGAGGCGATGCCGGGGCGGGCCAGCGGAAACTCGACCTGCCAGAAGGCCTGCCAGCGCGTGCAGCCGTCGATCTGCGCTGCCTCCGCCAGATCCTTCGGCACCTGGCGGAAGAAGCCGTCGATCAGCCATACGGTAAAGGGCACGTTGAGCGCGACATAGGCCATGATCAGCCCGAAATGCGTGTCGATGATGCCGAGCTTCGCATAGACGTAGAAGAGCGGAAGCGACAGGGCGATGCCGGGCACGGTACGCGTCAGCATGAAGCCCAGGAAGATCGAGGATTTGAAGGCGAAGCGGTAGCGTGCGAAGGCGTAGCCGCCGGCCATGCCGATGGCCAGCGCGATCACCGTGGAGGTGACGGAGATGACCAGCGAGTTGCGGAAATACTCGATCACCGGAATGCCGCCCTGGCCGACGCCCGAGAACATGGCGACATAGGCGTCGAAGGAAAGGTCCCTCGGGATCCAGACCGGCGGCTTGGCCATGATCTCGACCGTCGGACGCAGCGAGGACAATACGATCCAGAGGCCCGGCAGGCAGATGATCGCCATGGCGATGAACAGGCCGAAAAGATGGGCCGCTTTCAGGAAGCCGCGCTTGACGCGATGTGTGGCGTTCTTGTCCATCTCTACCACTCCGCCCCGATCTGGCTGCGCGCCTGCGCCAGCTTGCGGAAGAAGATGACCGTGAACACGATCGACAGGAAGATGGCGAAATAGGCCATCGCGTTGGCCAGCCCCATGCGTGCGTCGGAGTAGCCGGTGCGGGCGATCAGCGTCCACAGGATCTCGGTGCGCTTGGCCGGTCCGCCATCGGTCATGATCTTCACGATGTCGTAGGCGCGCGCGATGTCTAGAGAGCGGATGGTCATGGCGATGAAGGCGAAGGGCATGATGAAGGGCCAGGTGACGTAGCGGAAGGTCTGCCACGGCGTGCAGCCGTCGACGCGGGCGGCCTCCATCGGCTCCTTCGGCATGGCCATCAGCCCGGACAGGATGAAGATGGCGAAGACGGAGGTGGAGGACCAGACTTCGGCCGTCAGGATCGCGATGAAGGCGAGTGTGCCGTCGATCAGCCAGGGGATCGCCCGGTCGGTCAGCCCCAGCGACTGCAGGGCGTTGTTGATGAGACCGATATTGTCGTTGAACATGAATTTGAACTGGAAGCCCACGAGGATGGGCGAGAACATCATCGGAAACATCATGACCGTGCGTAAGGCGCGCTGGCCGCGCGTGGCCTTCTCGACCAGCATGGCGAGCCCCAGCCCGAGGATCATTTCCAGGTTGAGAGCGACGGTCAGCAACAGGACCGTGCGGCCGAAAGCCACCCAGAAGTCCCAGTCGGCCAGAAGCCGCTCGTAATTGCGGAACCCGATGAAGATCCAGATGGAATCGGGCCGTGTCAGCCTGAAGGGCGTGAAGCTGGAATAGACCGAAAGCAGCAGCGGCACGACGACGACGGCGGCCAGTACGATGAAGGTCGGCAAGAGGAGCAGGAAGGGCGCCGGTAATCGCCAGCTTTTCATGGGGTGCTTCGCCTCAAGTTCATTCTACTATTGCGTTTCACGGGGTGCTGCAGGGCACTGCGTCAAACGCATCTGTAAAATCGGGTCCGTCGACACTCACGGTTTCAGAAAAGCCGGCGCGCCTTTCGGCGCGCCGGAGTTGGCCGTCATGCAGGGGAAGGATCTTACGCCCTTCCCGTTGGGAGCTCATAGTTCGCCCGCATCCTCGAGGATTTCCGTCGCCTTCTGGGCGGCGTCGTCGAGCGCTTGCTGAGATGTCTTGTCGCCGAGAATGGCGGCTTGCAGCTCGGGATAGACGGCATTCGAGATTTCGATCCAGGAGGCCGTCTGCGGCACAGGGAAGGCATGCTCGGCTGCCTGCTGGAACGCGGAGAGCACTTCCTGGCGGTAGGCATCGCCCTCGGCCTCGGCAACCACCCATTCCCAGACCGCGGTGCGGGTGGGCAGCGGGCCGGCGGAGGCTTCGAGCTTCTGGCTGTCCTCGTTGGTCAGCCACCAGACCAGCGACGCGGCGGCTTCCTTGTCGCCGCAGCTTTCGGTGACCGAGAAGCCGTGATGGCCGGACCAGCCGGTGCGCTTGCCCGAAGAGCCCTTCGGCTGCACCTTCACGCCGACATTGCCGGCGACCTTGGAGGAAGCCGGATCGTTGAAGAACGCGGCCCAGCCCGGCCAGTCGAGATTGAGCGCGACGGTGCCGGAGGCAAAGCCCTGGCCCAGATCGTCCCACAGATAGTTGGTGGTGCCGGCCGGAACGGCTTTGGCCTTGTAGAGGTCGACGAACCAGTCGAGCGCGCGCACGCCGGCTTCCGAGTTGAAGGCGGGCTCGCCGTCGGCATTGAGATATTCGCCGCCCTCGGCGACGAGCATCTCGTAGAAGCGGCCATTGATGGCCTCTTCCTTGCCGGCATATTGCGTGCCGTAGAAATCCGGCGGGTTGGCGAAGAACTTGGCCTGGTCGGCGACCTGTTCCCATGTCTCGGGCGGCGCCAGGTCGTAGCCGTACTGCTCCTTGAACTCGGCCGCCTTGGCCTCGTCCTCGTAAAGGCTCTTTTGATAATAGAGCGCCGAAACGTCGAACTGCGCGCGCGGCAGCATCACCAGCTTACCGCCGAGCGTGGAGGCGGCGATATTGGCCGGAACGAAGGCCTCGATCTCCTCGCTGGGAAGCAGCGCGGAAAGATCGGCATAGATGCCCGGATATTGCGGCGCGAAGGAGGAGTGGTTGGAGCCCACGCACCAGCTTATCGTGCCGGTTGCGATGTCGGACTTGATCTCCTTGTCGAGCTCGAAATGGTTTTTCTTGGAGACGACATTGACCTTGGCCCCGGTCGCCTGTTCCCATTCGGCGATGCGCGCGTAGAGCGCCTCGTACTGCTGGCCGCCGATGAGCTTGGCGTCGATCGTGACGCCGTCGAATTTACCGGGCAGTTCCTGCGCCATTGCCGAGCCCGCGCCGATTGCCAGCGCGATTACGCCGGCGGACGCGCCGGTGACGAAATGTTTCATGGATTTCCTCCCAAACAACAAACGCTCCCGCCGGTTTTCCGGTGAAGCGCCACTGGCGTCGCTCTGCAAAGACGAGAGCTTAATTCATATACAAACATTCCATTCATGAACCGTCAAGCGCAATGTCGTTGCTTTGCGCCGCCGTTTCCGTATATGAAGCCGAAAATTTACTGGAGAAAGCCGTGACCGGTGAAGATAGCGAACGCTACCGCGCGCCCGCCCTGGACAAGGGTCTCGACATTCTCGAATTGCTGGCCGGCGTCGACGGCGGGCTGACCCAGGCCGAGATCGCCAAGAAGCTCGAGCGCAGCCCCAACGAGTTCTACCGCATGCTGGACCGGCTGGTGCGGCGCGGATACGTGACCCGCATCGACGGCGACCGCTATGCGCTGACATTGAAACTGTTCGGTCTCGCCCAGCTTCACGCTCCCGTGCGCCGCCTCGTCTCCTACGCCACGCCGCTGATGCGCGAGCTTGCGGAGATGACGCGCCAGGCGAATCAGCTCGCCGTCTTCGACCGGGGCTTCGCCGTCGTCATCGCCCAGCAGGAGGCGCCGGGCTATTGGGGCATATCGATCCGCGTCGGCTCGCACATCGGCCTGTTCGACACCGGATCGGGCCATATTCTGCTGGCGTTCCGCTCGCCGGAAGAGCGCGAGATGATGATTGCCGAGAACGCGCGCAGCAACGAGAAGCCGGAACTTTCGCCGGAGTTCTTCGACCGGCTGGATCAGATACGCGATCGCGGCTATGAATTGATGCCGAGTGCCCAGACCGCGGGGGTGTTCAACCTGTCGGCCCCGGTGCTCGGTCCCGATGGCAAGTCCATCGCGGCGCTGACCGTGCCCTACATCGCACTGGTGGGGCCGCAGGCCGGCCCCGACATCTCCGGCACCATGCAGCTGGTGCTGAAGACCGCCGGGAAACTTTCGGAGCTGGCCGGCGCGGGGATGCGCCACATATGATTTCTGTCCGAGGCGGTCGTCTTGAGCCGGTCGCCCCCATCCGAGAAATCCCCGGGGAGGGGAGAATAGACGATGTTCATCGACACGCATCTGCATGTCATCGACAAAACCGCGCTGGACTATCCCTGGCTCGGCGGCGCGGCGGCGCTGAACCGCGACTTCCTCTATGAGAGCTATGAGCGCGAGGCCCGGCGCGTCGGCATCGAGGCCGCCCTGCATATGGAGGTGGATGTCGCCCCCGCCCTGATCGAGCGCGAGACCGACTATGTCGCGGGCCTTGCCGCCCGCGAAGGCAGCCTCATCGTCGGCGCCATCTCGTCCGCCCGGCCGGAGGAAGAAGGCTTTGCCGCGCTTGTCGAGCGTCAGCAGGAGAACCCGCTGGTGAAGGGATTCCGGCGCGTGCTGCATGTGATGCCGGACGAGCTCTCCGAAGCCCCCATGTTCCGCGAGAACATCAAGCGCCTTTCCGGCACCCGCTTCACCTTCGACCTCTGCGTGCTGCCGCACCAGATCCCCCGCGCCATCGAGCTTGCGGACCTCGCGCCTGACGTGCGGTTCATCCTCGATCATTGCGGCGTGCCCGACATAAAGGGCGAGGCGGTGGAGCCGTGGCGCACCCATATGCGCGAGATCGCAAAGCGTCCCAATGTGGTTGGCAAGATTTCCGGCGTAATCGCCTATGCGGATGCGCAGACCTGGACGCTCGACACGCTGCGGCCCTATGTCGAACACACCGCCGAATGCTTCGGCTTCGACCGCCTCGTCTGGGGTAGCGACTGGCCGGTCTGCACGCTCGGCGGCGGCCTGTCGCCCTGGGCGGCGGCCACCCAGGCGCTGTTCGGCGGCTGCACCGCCCGCGAGCGCGCCAAGGTCTATCGCGAAAACGCCAGGCGGATCTGGGGTCTGGACTGAGGGCGGAGAAACGGCCCGAAAAGGGGCAATTTTCAGGGGATTTCGGCCGGTTTCCGGCTGAAAATCGCGGCGGATCGGGCGGTTTCAGCTGAAAAAAGCGGTCCTGGCCCGTTTTTTACCGGCCAAAACTCGCGGCGAACATTGCGTTCAGATCACCGATGACACCCGCCGCTTCCTCGCCGTCTCGCAATCCTTCGTTCAGCCGGTCCGAGGCTTCTTGCTGGAAGGCCATGTAGCCGTTATGGCGCGGGCGCAGCCAGCCGTGCTCCAGCGTTTGCCTGGTGTTGCGGTAGAAATCGCTGGTGGCCGCGTTCACCGCGTCGTCCTCCCAGCCGGCGGCGTGACCGGGCTGGCCTCCGGCCGCCGGGAACGGCCCGCGCTGGACCTCGGCGCCGGCAATCCAATAGGCGAAGTCGATGGCCGCTTCCACATTCGCGCCGAACGCCGAAACCGCGATCCCGGTGCCGCCGATGGCCGACCCTTTCGGGCCGTCGGGACCGGCCGCCGGGATGTCGGCGAAGGCAAGGCGGCGGGGCCGGAAGCCGGACATGGCGTAGTTGACGTAGCCGTAGATCAGCGGCGCCGACGCGATCGCTGAATCCGGTGCGGCCATCGCCTCCGATACGGCGATGGGGTCCATCTCGAAGCAGGCAGGGCCCACGAGGCCGGCGAGTTCGGCCAACAGGTCGTAGACCTTCCGTCCTGCCGCTTCCTCGATGAGCGCGCCCGGGCCTTCATTGGCGCAGGCACGGCCCAGATTGGCCGCGAGCGTATAAAAGCTCATGAGCGAATGCGGAGGCCTCAGCGGCAGCAAGACGCGGCCCTCGTGCGCCAGCTGCACCACATCTTCCCACCGCTTTGGCGCCGCATCGATGAGGTCGGGCCGATAGGCCTGCACCTGAGCCGCGGCGTCGATGGGGAAGGCCCATTGCCGGGCCTGCCGCCGATCGCCGGGCCATTGATAGCTGGCATAGGATCGGCCGACGCTGCCTGAGGCCAGCGCCGCCCGTTCGGCCTCGCGGCCCGCCACGTCAAGCGGGGCAAGACATCCTTCCTCGGTGATCTGGCCGACATGGGGATGGTCGATGACGATCAGGTCGTATTGCCGGGCAAGCTCTTCGACGGGAAAGGATTCGAAATCCTGCAGCGAGCGCTTGTCCCAGACTATCTCGACGCCTTTGGTCCGCTTCCAGATCGCCGAGCAGGCGACCATTGGGTCATAGCCGCGAGGGTGGCTCCAGGTCATGCCCTTCAGCTTGATCACAGGCCGAACTCCTCGCGTATCCTGTCCGATTGCTCGCCGATGCGCGGCGCGGCGCGGTCGATCCTGGCGCGCACGCCGTCGATGCGGATCGGCGAAGTGGTGGTCTCAACGGAAACGCCGTCCTCGCGCGTGACGGTCTGCAGCATGTCGAGCATGCGGAAGCCGTCATGGGCGAGCAGGTCGTTCCAGTCGAAGACCCGCGAGCACCAGATATCGGCCGGCTCCAATATGGCGAGCCATTCGTCGGTCGTGCGCGTGGCGGCCTTCTCGGCGATGGCGGCCTTGATCGCGTCGCGCTCGGTAAACCAGCTCGCCGGGTTGTCGCGGTAGGGCTCCAGCGCCTCGATCTCCATCAGATCCGCCAGCTTCGGAATGGGCGTCATGGCGATGGCCAGAAACCCGTCGCTGGTGGGGTAAACGCCATAGGGCGCGGCCAGATAGGCGTGTGCGCTGCGGGTGGCCGCCCGCCGGGGCATGCGCTTGCCGTCATTGAGAAAGGTGGTCAGCACCTCGAACTGGAGGTCGGTTAGCGCTTCCAGCAGGCTCGTCTGCACATGGGCGCCGCGGCCCTTGATGCCGCGCCTGACGAGCGCCGCCAGAATGCCCTGCGCCGCGGCCGCGCCGGCCAGCATGTCGGCCACCGCAAGGCCGAAGGGCACCGGCCCCTGGCCCTCGTCGCCATTCAACCACATCAGCCCGGAGCGCGCCTGCGCGAGCAGATCCTGCCCCGGCCGCATGACCCATGGGCCGTCCTCGCCATAGCCGCTGATCGAGGCATAGACGAGGCCAGGATTGAGCGCCATGACGGTCTCGTACCCAAGCCCCAGGCGCTCTATGACGCCCGGCCGGAAGTTCTGGATCAGCACGTCGGCGCCGGCGATCAGCTTCTTCAGCGCCGCCAGATCGGCCTCGTTCTTCAGGTCGATGGCGAGGCTTTCCTTGCCCCGGTTGATGGCGTGGAAAATGGTCGAATCGCCGCCGATCTCCGTATCGCTCAGATAGAGACGGCGCGACAGGTCGCCCTGGTCCGGCCGCTCGATCTTGATAACGCGCGCGCCCAGATCCATGAGCCGCAGCGAACAATAGGGGCCGGACAGGAACTGGCTCATGTCGATCACGACCAGCCCGTCGAGGGGCAGGGTATAGGGTTCTTGCATGGGATTATTTCTCGGTGGCAGCCGGCGAGGCTTCGGACAGCGCTGCCGGCGAAGCGGCGCTTGCCGTCTTCCCAGGATCGTTCATTGGTCATACCTCCCTTACGTCGGGCTTCGGAGGCAGCTGGGGGCGCGTCGTTCGAGACGACAGCCGCCGGTCGATGCTCCTCCCGACCGTCCAAGCATGAGACATTCATCTGTGACTTGCAAGTTCATATATGAAATTTGGCGCAGAGCGATGCTTTTGCCGTCTTGCCGGCGTACACCGCGGAGGTCGGTGCCGCCCTTATCCGCCTGCAGGTACCGGCGGGATCGAGCCACGGGTCTCGGCCCGTCCTTCAGACCCCGTGAACGGGGAGAAGGAGGATAAGGGCGAACACCGGCGCCCTTCGGCCCGTTTGCGGTGACGAGATAGGGTGGGTGAGGCGGGGGACCTATTCCTCGTCGAGGAAATACTGCCCGTGGCTTTCCCGGATGCGGCCGATGATGCCGGAGATGCGCGACAGGTGCTCACGGATGACCGTGGCAGCACCCTCGACATCATGCACACGCAACGCGTCCATCAGCGCAATGTGGTCGTTGAGCGCCAGCTCCGCCCCGAAGGAAAGGCTGAGATAGCGCACCCGATCCATATGCGCCTTGTAGTCGCGGATGAGCTTCCAGGTGTAGCCATGGCCGGACATATGGCAGATCCGCCTGTGGAAATCGTCGTCCAACTCGTGAAACAGGACCTTGTCGCCGGCCTTCACCGCCTTGCGCTGCTCGTCGATGAGGGCGTCGAGCTCCTGAATCTGCGGCTTTTCCAGGCGGGCGGCGGCGGCCCGCACCGTTTCCAGCTCCAGCGCCGTGCGCACGAACCGCGCCTCGTGCACCGCGCGCACCGAGATCTGCGTCACCGTCGTCGCCCGCTGCGGGCGCACCAGCAGGAAGCCGAGCTGCGACAGGCGGTAGAAGGCATCGCGCACGGGCTGGCGCGAGACGCCCATGAGCTTGGAGACTTCCGCTTCCGAGAGCTTGGTGCCTGGCTCGATCTTCAACTCCACCACCTGCCGGTACAGCGTGTCGAAAACGAGATCCGTCACCGACGGGGCACGCAACTCCTCGATCTGGCGGCGTGGAAGTTGTTCGAGCACATCAGCCTCCGTTGACTCGTAATGCATACTAACATATTAGATTACCAGATTAACGCAAGCCGCACGGAAATCCTGGGGAGGAGCAAGGCTTTGGCGCTTTTGGACGAAGACAGGCTGTTTCCGGCGGAGGCGCGCACACGCAGCCTGGCGCGGGGCCTGTACGAGGAGGTCAAGGCGCTTCCCATCGTCAGCCCGCACGGCCATACCGATCCCCGCTGGTATGCCGAGGACGAAGCCTTTCCCGATCCCGCCCGGCTTTTCGTGACGCCCGATCACTACGTCTTTCGGATGCTGTTCTCGCAAGGGATCAGCCTCGACGCGCTCGGCGTGCCGAGGGCCGACGGCAGCGTCGGCGAGACCGACGGGCGCGAGATCTGGCGGCTTTTCGCGCAGAACTATCATCTGTTTCGCGGCACGCCCAGCCGCCTGTGGCTGGACCACTCCTTTCAGGAAGTTTTCGGCCTGGACGTCCCCCTTTCGGCAAAGACGGCCGATGAGTATTACGAGCATATCGATGCCTGCCTCAAGAAGCCGGAGTTCCGCCCGCGCGCCCTTTTCGAGCGCTTCAATATCGAGGCGATCGCCACCACGGAAAGCCCGCTCGACGACCTGCGCTGGCACCACATGATCCGGCAGTCCGGCTGGAGCGGGAAGGTGGTGACGGCCTACAGGCCGGACGCCGTCGTCGATCCCGAATTCGAGGGATTTGCCGCCAATGTCGTCCGTTTCGGCGAATTGACCGGGTGCGACACGGAAAGCTGGGAGGGCTATCTGGAAGCCCATCGCAGACGCCGCGCCTTCTTCAAGGAGTATGGCGCGACCAGCACCGATCACGGCCATGCGACGGCGCGCACCGAAAACCTTTCCGCGCAGGAGGCGGCGCGGTTGTTCGCCAAGGCGCTTGTCGGCGAATGCACCCCGGAGGAGGCGGATGCCTTTCGCGGGCATATGCTGACGGAGATGGCGCGGATGAGCCTGGAGGACGGGCTGGTCATGCAGATACATCCCGGCGCCTTCCGCAACCACTCGACCGGCATGATGGTGCGCCATGGCCGCGACAAGGGCTTCGACATTCCCACCCGCACGGACTACGTGCGCGCGCTCAAGCCGTTGCTGGACGCGGTGGGCACGGAGCCGGGTCTGACGATCATCGTCTTCACGCTGGACGAGACTTCCTATGCGCGCGAGCTGGCGCCGCTGGCCGGCGTCTATCCGGCCCTGAAGCTCGGCCCTGCCTGGTGGTTCTTCGACAGTCCGGAGGGCATGCGCCGCTACCGCGAGATGACCACCGAAACCGCGGGCTTCTACAATACTGTCGGTTTCAACGACGACACACGCGCCTTTTGTTCGATACCCGCCCGCCACGACGTGGCCCGGCGGGTCGACTGTGCTTACCTCGCCACGCTGGTCGCCGAAGGGCGGCTCGGCCTGGAAGAGGCAGGGGAGGTCGCCCACGACCTCGCTTACAGGCTTGCCAAGCAGGCTTACCGGCTATGAAGCCACAACCAGGGAGGAAATAATGGTTGGTTTGAAAACGCTTAAAAAAGCCCTGATCTCCGGCGCGGCACTCGCCGTTCTATCGATCTCGGCCCATGCCGCCGATCTCGTGCTGCGGTCCTCGGACACGCATCCGGATGGCTATCCGACCGTCGAGGCGGTCAAATATATGGGCAAGCTCGTCGAGGAACGCACCGATGGCCGCATCGGCATCGAGGTGTTCCACTCGGCCCAGCTCGGCGAGGAAAAGGACACGATCGAGCAGACGCGCTTCGGCGTGATCGACATGAACCGCGTAAGCTTGGGCCCCTTCAACAATCTGATCGAGGAAACCCGCGTCCCCTCGCTGCCCTATATCTTCCGCTCGGTGGAGCACATGCACAAGGTGATGGACGGCGAGATCGGCCAGGACATCCTCGACGCCTTCGAGGAGCACGGCCTTATCGGCCTTGCCTTCTATGATGGCGGCGCACGCTCCTTCTACAACTCCAAGAAGCCGATCACCTCGAAGGAAGACCTGGCCGGAATGAAGTTCCGCGTCATGCAGTCGGATCTGTTCGTCGACATGGTCGACGCGCTGGGGGCCAACGCCACGCCGATGCCCTATGGCGAGGTCTATTCCTCGATCCAGACCGGCGTCATCGACGGCGCGGAAAACAACTGGCCGTCCTTCGAATCCTCGGGCCATTACGAGGTCGCCGGCTACTACACGCTCGATGAGCACCTGATCGTGCCGGAGGTGCTCGTCATCTCGAAGACGAGCTGGGACAAGCTGTCGCCGGAAGATCAGGAAATCCTGCGCCAGGCGGCGAAGGAATCGGTGCCCTACATGCGCAAGCTCTGGGCCGAGCGCGAGGCCGCATCGGAAGCCAAGGTCCGCGAGGCGGGCGTCGAGATCATCTCCGACATCGACAAGACGCCCTTCATCGAAGCCATGGAACCGGTCTATGAAAAGCATGTCACCAGCGAAAAGCTGAAGGATCTCGTCGAGCGCATCCGCGCCGTCGAATAATCTTCAGATCGTGATCTGACCCGGACCGTGGCGCGGACTTCGCGCCACGGTCTTCCGACCGGTTTCTCAGGAGCGGCATCTTGCAGGCAAGAATGTTGAAAGTGGCGCGCGTGCTGGGCGTCGTCTCGCGAATCTCGCTTTGGATATCGGCGACGGGCCTGGTGCTGATGACCGCCTTCATCGCCTGGCAGGTATTCGGGCGTTTCGTGCTCAACAACAGCCCCACCTGGACCGAACCGGCATCGCTGCTGCTGATGGGCTGGTTCATCTTTCTCGGCGCCGCCGTTGGCATCCGCGAGGGATATCATCTGAGCTTCGACGTTCTGCTCTACGTCATCCCCCTGAAGGCGAAGTCGGTGCTGCGGACGGTTTCGGACCTCGTGGTCGCCGGCTTCGGCTTCGGCATGGCCTGGTATGGGGCGGACCTTGCGATGAAGACATGGGACTCCACCATGCCCTCCCTCGGCCTGCCGGACGGCGTGTCGCTGATCGCGCTGTCGTGCGGCGGCGTTCTGATCGTCGTCTTCTCGACTGAACGCATTGCCCGGCGCATGGCCGGTCTTCCCACCGCGCATTTTGGCGAAACCGAACTGCCAAAGGATTAGGGCCCGTGGAAATCTATATTCTCTTCGGGACATTCGTGTTCCTGCTGCTTATCGGAACGCCGGTCGCCTTCTGCCTGGGCGTCTCCTCCCTTGCGACCGCGCTCTATATGGGCATGCCGCCGCTGATCGTGTTCCAGCGCCTGAATTCGGGCGTCTCGGTCTTCGCGCTGATGGCCATTCCCTTCTTCATCTATGCCGGCGTGCTGATGGTGCGCGGCGACATCGCCCGCCGGCTGGTGGCGCTGGCCGGCTCCTGGGTCGGCAGCTTCCGAGGCGGCCTCGGCCAGGTCAACATCGTCGCTTCCGTGCTGTTCGGCGGCGTTTCCGGCTCCGCCGCGGCGGATGCCTCGGCCATCGGCGGCCTGATGATCCCGCAGATGAAGGACAAGGGCTACGACGTCGACTATGCGGTCAACGTCACCGTCGTCTCGTCGATCATTGCGCTGATGCTGCCGCCTTCGCACAATCTGATCATCTACTCGATTTCCGGCGGCGGGCGCATCTCGATCGCCGATCTCTTCACCGCGGGCATCATACCGGGGCTGATCCTGGCGCTGTCGCTGATGATCGCGGCCTGGTTCGTCGCCAAGCGCCGGGACTATCCCACCGACCCGTTCCCCGGCTTCCGCATCATGGGCTCGCTGTTCGTTTCGGCGGTGCCGGGGCTCATCCTCATCGCCATCATTTTCGGCGGCGTGCGCTCGGGCGTCTTCACCGCTTCGGAAAGCTCCTGCGTCGCGGTCGTCTATGCGCTGCTGGTGACGGTGCTCGCCTACCGCTCGCTCTCCTGGGCGGCTTTCGTCGAGGCGACGTTCGCCGCCGTGCGCACCACCGCGATGGTGCTGCTGGTCATCGGCTGCGCGGCGGCGTTCGGCTGGCTGCTCGCCTTCCTGCGCGTGCCTGCCTCGCTGGTGGCATTCCTGCAGGGCGTGTCGGAAAATCCGCTGATCATCCTCCTGATGATCAATATCGTGCTGCTGATACTGGGCACGTTCATGGACATGTCGCCGCTGATCGTCATCACCACGCCGATCTTCCTGCCCGTGGCCATGGCGTTCGGCGTCGATCCGGTCCATTTCGGCATCATCATGATCCTCAATCTGGGCATCGGCCTGTGCACGCCGCCGGTCGGCGCGGTGCTGTTCGTAGGGTGTGCGGTCGGCCAGATCCCGGTCTGGCAGGTGGTGCGCACGATCTGGCCATTCTACCTGGCCGCGATCGCGACCTTGCTGCTGGTCACCTATGTGCCGGCGCTGTCGTTGTGGCTGCCGCAGCTTTTCCGCTAACGGAGACGAAAATGACGAATGCATATTTGCGGGCGTTTCCCGCCACCGACGCCGGCGGCAACGTCACGCGCCGGGTGCTGTCCGACAGTCCGGAACTGATGGTGGTGGAATTCGCGTTCGCGGAGGGCGGCGTCGGCGCGCTGCACAGCCATCCGCATGTGCAGGCGACCTATGTGCAGGCCGGCCGTTTCGAGTTCACCATCGCCGGCGAGACCTTCGAGGTGGGACCGGGCGATTCCTTCGTCGTTCCCTCCGGCGCCGAACATGGTTGCCGGGCGCTGGAGCCGGGCGTGCTGGTCGACAGCTTCACCCCCCGCCGCGACGACTTTCTGTAATGAATCACGAGGAGAAGAACATGCTTTCCGTCGAGACCCGTCATGCCATCGACCCCGCGACCGCGCGCGGCTTCGATACCGAAGCGCTGCGCCGGAATTTCCATGTGGGCGGCATCTTCGCCGACGGCGAAATCAAGCTGATCTATACCCATTACGACCGCATGATCGTCGGCGGCGCGGTGCCGGCCGGCAAGGACCTCGTGCTTGACGAGGTGCCGCAATGCGGCACCGACACCATCCTGGCCCGGCGGGAGATGGTCGTGGTCAATATCGGCGGCGAAGGCATCGTGCGGGCGGGCTCGGACTACGCCATGGCCAAGGGCGACATGCTTTACCTGGGCATGGGGTCGGGACCCGTCACCTTCTCGGGCGGCGGGCGCTTCTACATCCTGTCGGCGCCGGCTCACAAGACCCTTCCCTCGCGCCTCATCAGGATCGACGAGGCGGCGCGCATCGACCTCGGCTCGCAGGCCACCTCCAACGAGCGCACGATCCACCAGTTCGTGCATCCCGAAGTGATGGAATCCTGCCAGCTCGTGGTCGGCATGACGAAGCTCCACAACGGCTCCGTCTGGAACACGATGCCGGCCCATGTGCATGACAGGCGCATGGAAGCCTATCTCTATGTCGACCTGCCGGAGGACCAGATGGCCGTTCATCTGATGGGCGAGCCGACCGAGACGCGGCATATGATCGTGCGCAACGAGGAGGGCGCGATCTCGCCGCCCTGGTCGATCCATTCCGGTGCCGGAACGGCTTCCTACGCCTTTATCTGGGCGATGGCCGGCGACAATGTGAACTACAAGGACGTCGAGATGGTGGGCATGGGAGACATGCGCTGATGCGGATTTTCTCGCTCGACGGCAGGACGGCGCTGGTGACCGGAGCCAATACGGGCATCGGCCGCTCGATTGCGCGCTGTATGGCCGAGGCCGGCGCCGAGGTGATCTGCGCCGGGCGTTCTTCGTGCGAGGGCACGGTGGCCGAGATCGAGAAGGGCGGCGGCAAGGCGCGCAGCCTGCATCTGGATCTTTCCGACTCGATGGCGGGGGACGGATATTCGAGCAGGAAGGGCCGGTCGACATCCTGGTGAACAATGCCGGCATCATCCGCCGCGCCGATGCGGTCGACTATACAGAGGCCGATTGGGACGACGTCATGGACGTCAACCTGAAGGCGGTGTTCTTCATGTGCCAGGCTTTCGCCAGGGCGGCGTTCGCGCGCGGGGCGGGCGGCGCCATCGTCAATGTCGCCTCGCTGCTCTCGTTTCAGGGTGGTATTCGCGTGCCGGCCTATACGGCGTCCAAACATGGCGTGGCGGGTCTCACGCGGCTGCTGGCCAATGAGTGGGCGGCCAAGGGCATCAATGTGAACGCCATTGCGCCCGGCTATATCGCCACCAACAACACCGAGGCCCTGCGTAACGATCCCGGCCGGGCGCAGGCCATCCTCGACCGCATTCCCGCCGGCCGCTGGGGCGAGCCCGACGATATCGGCGGCACGGCCGTCTACCTGGCCTCGCCCGCCGCCAAATACGTGCATGGCGCGATCCTCAATGTCGATGGAGGCTGGCTTGCCCGCTGATCTGCCGCGCCTTTCGCGCCCGCTGGAAAACCGTCCCCGTCCTGGCATCGTGCATCTGGGCCTCGGCGCCTTCTTCCGGGCCCACGGCGCGCTCTATGTCGAAGAGGCGATGCGGCATTCGGGCGGCGACTGGGGCATTGTCGGCGTGAGCCTCGTGCGCCCCGCCCAGCGCGACGCGCTGGCGCCGCAGGGCTTTGCCTATACGGCGGTGGAGCTCGGCCCGGAAGGGCAGTCGCGCCGGGTGGTCGAAATCGTGCGCGATGTCCTGGTCGCCAGGGAAGATCCCCAGGCGGTGCTGAACGCCATGAGCGACGCGTCGATCCGCATCGTGTCGCTGACGGTTACGGAGAAGGGCTATTGCCATGAGCCCTCCACCGGCGCGTTGAACCGCAGCCACCCGGACATCGTCAACGATCTGGAGAACCCTGAGAGCCCCCGGTCGGCGCCGGGTTTCCTCGTGCGCGCTCTGGCGCGGCGCCGGCAGGCGGGGCTGAGGCCGTTCACCGTGCTTTGCTGCGACAACCTTCCGGACAATGGCAGGATGGTGCGCGGCGTGGTGCTGGAACTTGCCGGGCTCATCGACCCGGCGCTCGAGCGCTGGATCGCGGAGGAGGGGGCGTTCCCCTCGACCATGGTCGACCGCATCGTGCCGGCGACGAAGGAAGAGGATATCGAGCGACTGGCGAGCGAGACGGGCGTCCTCGACCTTTCTCCGGTCATGCACGAGCCCTTCCGGCAATGGGTCGTCGAGGACGATTTCGTCGATGGCGACCGGCCGGACCTGGAGGCTGTCGGCGTCGAGATCGTGAAGGAAGTCGCACCCTTCGAGCACATGAAGCTGCGCTGCCTCAA
Organism: Nitratireductor thuwali; assembly: GCF_036621415.1. Classification (NCBI taxonomy): domain Bacteria; kingdom Pseudomonadati; phylum Pseudomonadota; class Alphaproteobacteria; order Hyphomicrobiales; family Phyllobacteriaceae; genus Nitratireductor; species Nitratireductor thuwali. The sequence goes on along the minus strand of NZ_CP030942.1, from coordinate 156,390 downwards.
CGGAACGCATTCCGCGCTGGCCTATCTCGGCTATCTGGCGGGCCACGAGACCATTGCCGACACGGTGGCCGATCCCGTCTTCGCCGGTTTTGTCCGGCACCTGTGGGCCAGGGAGATCATCCCGTCGCTGACGCCGCCGGAAGGGGTGGACCTTGCAGCCTATGCGCAGGCGCTTTTCGATCGCTACGCCAATCCGGCAATCCGCCACCGCACCTGGCAGATCGCCATGGACGGTTCGCAGAAGCTGCCGCAGCGCATTCTGGGAACGATAAGCGACAATATCGAGGCCGGCCGTCCATGCGACGGCCTCATTCTCGCGGTCGCCGGCTGGATGCGCTATGTCGGCGGTATCGACGAGAAGGGCGCGGCGATCGACGTGCGCGATCCGCTGGCCGACCGGCTCAGGCAGTTGAGCGAGAGCGCCGACGGCGCCGACGCGAAGGTCGAAGCCCTGCTCTCCGTGCGCGAGGTGTTCCCGGCCGGGCTCGCCGCCGATGCGCGCTTTGCGGGGCCGCTGAAGGAGGCCTATGCCGCGCTGGCCGACGAGGGCGCGCGCAAATGCGCGGCGGGTGTCGCGGGATAGTCATGCTCGGATCGTTTTGTCCGAAGCGGCGAAACGACCCGGTGTCTCATTCAACGTAGTCGCGGACGGAAGCCGTTTCCGCTTCTCTTGGAACTGTTATTCCAGCCGTTGCACCAGCGGGTACATGACCTGGCCGTCCTCCTCCCCGCGCGGGAACCGGCCGTTCTGGTTTTCCTGGACGGCAAGCTTGTAGCCGACCGGGCTGGTGCCGATGTGGCGCTTGAACATGCGCGAGAAGTAGTAGACGTCGGAATAGCCGACGAGGGCGGCGGTGTCGCTGACCGTGTTGCCGCTGGCGAGTATGTTCATGGCCCGCTCCATCCTTTTGAACTCCTGGAACTTTCTCGGCGTCCAGCCGATCTGGCGGCGGAACTCCCGCTTGAAATATTCGGGGTTGTAGGGCGCCTCGGCGACGACGCGCTCGCAGATCCCCTCGTCGAGCGGCTCGGCCGTTATCCGGGCGGCGGCCAGCATGATGCTGAGCGAGATGCCGTCGGCGGTGCTCACGGCGCCCACCGGCGGCGTGTTCCAGGCGATGAAGGCATCCTCCAGGAATTCGATCAGGATGAACATGAAGAGATGGTGCTGCAGGAGCGTCGTCGAGGATGCCGGGGCGATGTCGTGATAGTAGCGGATCACCGGTTCCAGCAGCGGCCAGCGCGAAAAGCGCACGATCCGCTCGATGTGCATCTGCGAGATGAGGTCGTGCCTGCCGAAGACGTCGAGCGTGAAGTGCTGCGCCACGCCCGTATAGGCCTCGCCGGAAGCATGCCAGCCGACGAAATGGCTGCCAGCCGGTATCAGCATGGCGTCGCCCGGCGTCAGCGTGTAGGCGCTGTCGTCGACGACATAGCTGCCGCTGCCGCTCAGGCACACGATGAGGTCGTGAACGGTGTTCGACTTGTCGACGCGCCATGTCCGCGGGTGCTGCATCTTGATGGCGGAGCGCGTCAGGTTGAGCTTCAGGGCGTTCTCCGGGATGCCGGCCAGAACGCCACCTTCAGTTTTCTCCATCCCTTTTTCCAGATTCGTCAATTTCAAATGGACGCGTGAGACAGAATACTGTCTCCATACATCGCGGCAAGCGCGAAAACCACGTCATTCTGGGAGGATCCGACGACGCCGGGCACCCGATCTGGGCACTCCGCTCCAGATCACGGCATCGTCCGCTATATCGACATGCATGATTTTGAAGATCAAAAGAGCCTTGCGGTAGCGTATATCGGCGGAGGCTCGCTCAACTGGGCGACCAAACTGATGGGCGACATCGCCCAGGACGGCACGCTGGTCGTCGACATGCGCCTCTACGACATCGATTTCGCCGCCGCCGAGCGCAACGCCCGTCTCGGGCGGCGCATCGCGGAGGCCGGCAGGGGCAAGCCGGCCCGCTATACGGCGCATGAGCGCATCGAGGATGCGCTCGACGGTGCCGATGTGGTCGTCATCTCGATCCTGCCGGGCACTTTGGAGACGATGGCCTCCGACATCGCCCTGCCGGAACGCTACGGCATCCGCCAGTCGGTCGGCGACACGGTCGGGCCGGGCGGCTTCGTGCGCGCCATGCGGTCCATTCCCATGCTGGCGGAGATAGCGCAATCGATCAGGGCATGCTGCCCGGATGCCTATGTCTGCAACCTTACAAATCCGATGTCGGCGCTGACGGGGACGCTCTACGCCGTTTTCCCGGGCATCAAGGCGTGGGGCGAGTGCCACGAGGTGACCAAGCTGCGGCACATCGTGGCATGGCTCGCCAACCGCAAGGCGGGCAGCGTCAGCTACAGCTTCCGCGATGTCGAGGTGAACGTGCTTGGCATCAACCATTTCACCTTCGTCGACCGCGCCGTGGTCGGCGGTGTCGACATGTTGCAGGATTATCTGGATTTCGCCCGGACCCATCGCGCGTCCGGCTGGCGCGCGACGCCGATCGATCCCGACAACGAGCAGGAGCGCTGCTTCCTGGACCACAACATGGTCAAGTTCGACCTTGCCTCGCGGTTCGGCATTGCCGCGGCGGCAGGGGACCGGCACCTGGCCGAGTTCGTGCCCCAGACCTGGTATCTCGATCGCAACGAAGAGTTCGGCTTCGGGCTGACGCCCGTGGACTACCGCATGCGCGAGCGGGACGAAAAGCGGCGCGTGGCGGCGGAACTCGATGCCGGCGCGCCCTTGCCGCCGCTCGACGTTTCCGAGGAAGCGCTGGTGGCGGAGATCAAGGCGCTGGCCGGCGGCGCGCCGCATGTGACCAACGTCAACCTGCCCAATCGCGGCCAGCTTTCCGGATTTGCCGAGGGCATCGTGGTGGAGACCAATGCACGGTTTTCCGCCGGCGGCATCCAGCCGCTGCATTCGGGCCGGCTGCCCGAGGCGCTGGAACTCATCGTCAAGCCGCATGCCGAGCGCCAGACCGCACTGGTCGCGGCGGTTCTCGAGGGCCGGCGGGACGATCTGTTCCCGCTGTTCCTCGGCGACCCGCTGGTCGCTCCCCTCGGCCCCGACAAGGCTCAAGACCTGTTCGGCCAGATGGTGGCGGCTACGGCCGAGTTCCTTCCGGAAGCGTTGAAAAGGGCCGGCTGATGGGCGGCGACAGCAGATATCTCGGCCTTGCCTATGTGGCGCCTTACATTGCCGGGCTGCTGATCTTTACCGCGATCCCGTTCATCGCGTCCTTTTATCTGAGCTTTACCGACTACAATTTGCTGAGCAAGCCGCGCTGGTCGGGCCTCGACAACTACACGGAACTGTTCACCCGCGACCGGACCTTCAAGAAATCCCTGAGGGTCACGCTTCTCTACGTGCTCCTGACGGTGCCGCTGAAGCTCGTCTTCGCGCTGTTCATCGCGTATATCCTGAACTATCGGCTGAAATTCATCAATTTCTTCCGGACGGCCTATTACGTGCCGTCGATCCTCGGCGGATCCATCGCGGTTGCGGTGCTGTGGCGCTACATCTTCGCCGATTCCGGCCTGGTGAACATGGTCATCACGGCGCTTGGCGGCGAGCCGGTCAACTGGTTCGGCGATCCCGACAATGCGCTCTTCACCATCACGCTGCTGCGCCTGTGGCAGTTCGGCTCGGCCATGGTCATCTTCCTCGCCGCGCTGCAAAGCATCGACAAGACGCTCTATGAGGCGGCGGCGATCGACGGGGCTGGCAAGTGGCATACCTTCGTCTATATCACGCTGCCGCTCATCACGCCGGTCATCTTCTTCAACCTGATCATGCAGATGGTGCAGGCGTTCCAGGAGTTCAACGGCCCCTACGTCATCACCCAGGGCGGGCCGCTGAAATCGACCTATCTCCTGCCTCTCTACATCTACGAGGAAGCCTTCAAGAAGTTCGACATGGGCTACGCCTCGGCGATCGCCTGGGTGCTGTTCGCCATCATCATGGTGCTGACGCTGATCGCCTTCTGGTCGTCGCGCCACTGGGTCTACTACGCCGGGGACAAGAGGAGCTGACGATGACACAGGAGATCGCCGTCCCCGCCGCCGCCGAACTCGAAACCGCGCGCGCGCATATCGAAAGCCGGCGCATGCACGCGATCTCGTCGGCCGTGCGCTATTTTCTCCTGGCGGGCGTCGGCCTCGTCATGCTCTACCCGCTGATCTGGCTGATCGGCGCCTCCTTCAAGACCAATTCGGAGATCTTCACCAATCCGGGCTTCATCCCGCAGGAGCCCACGATCGACGGCTACATCCAGGGCTGGAAGACCTCGACGCCCTATACGTTCGCGACCTTCTTCTGGAACACGTTCCTCATCATCCTGCCCAAGACGATCGGTACCGCCATCTCCTGCGCGGCCGTGGCCTACGGCTTTGCCCGCTTCGAATTTCCGGGCAAGAAGATCCTCTTCGCCACACTCATCGCGACGCTGCTCCTGCCCAACGTGGTCACGCGCATTCCGCAATATCTGCTGTTCCGCGATCTCGGTTGGCTCGACACCTTCCTGCCGCTCTGGGTGCCGTCGGCCTTCGCGGGAGACGCGTTCTTCGTCTTCATGCTGATCCAGTTCCTGCGGGCCATACCGCGCGACATGGAGGAGGCCGCCCGCGTCGACGGGGCCAACACGCTGCAGACGCTCATCTACATCGTCGTGCCGATGCTGGCGCCGGCGCTGATCTCGGTCTGCCTGTTCCAGTTCATGTGGACCATGAACGACTTCCTGGGTCCGCTCATCTACCTGTCCTCGGTCGACAAGTATCCTATCTCGCTGGCCCTGAAACTGTCGATCGACACGACCGAGGCGTTCCAGTGGAACCGCATCCTGGCGATGTCCGTGCTGGCGCTGATGCCCGCGCTCGTCGTGTTCTTCCTGGCGCAGAAATATTTCATCGAGGGCATCTCGACGGGCGGAGTGAAAGGTTAGCCATGGCGCGCTTGCAGATCCGAAACCTGGAAAAGGTCTATGGCAACGCCTTCAAGGCGGTGCACGGGATCAGCCTCGACGTGAACGACGGTGAGTTCATGGTGCTGGTGGGTCCTTCCGGCTGCGCCAAATCCACGACATTGCGTATGATTGCCGGGCTGGAAACGATCACCGGGGGCGAGGTGCGCATCGGCGACAGGATGGTCAACAATCTGCCGCCCGGTCAGCGCGGGATCTCCATGGTGTTCCAGAACTATGCGCTCTACCCCCACATGAAGGTGCGCAACAACCTTGCCTTCGGGCTGAAGCTGAAGCGGCGGCCGAAGCCCGAGATCGAGGAGAGCACCCGCGCGGTGGCGGGCATCCTGGAGATCGATCCATTGCTCGAGCGGCTGCCCAAGCAGCTTTCCGGCGGTCAGGCGCAGCGCGTGGCCGTGGGCCGGGCGCTCATCAAGAAGCCGGAAGTCTTCCTGTTCGACGAGCCGCTGTCCAATCTCGACGCCAAGCTGCGCGCTTCCATGCGCGTGCGCATCACCGATCTGCACAAGCGCCTGAAGCGCGACGGGCTGTCCTCCACCGTGGTCTACGTGACCCACGACCAGACCGAGGCCATGACCATGGGCGACCGGATCTGCGTCATGAAGGATGGGCATATCATGCAGGTGGCCGACCCCGTGACGCTCTACAACCGGCCGGAAAACGCCTTCGTCGCCGGCTTCATCGGCAGCCCCGAAATGAACCTTCTGGAGGGGACAGTCGTCGCCGATGGCGGGCTGACGGTCGCGCTCGCCGGGCAGCCGCTGTCCTTCGGGCCAGCGCTGACCGACCGGCTGAAGGCAAAGGACGGCGATGCGGTGACGGTGGGCATCAGGCCTCAGCATCTGAGCATCGCCGCACAGGACGACGACAATGCACTGGAAGGCACCGTGGCCCATGTCGAGTTCATGGGGCACGAGGTCTATCTCCACGTCGACATCGCCGGCATGCGGCTCGTCGCCGTCGTGCCTTCCGATCGCTACAACCCCGCCGACATCCACGACGACCATATCCGGCTGACCCCGCGCGAGGAGGCAGTCCACATCTTCGACCGGCAGACTGGGAGGAATATCAGCCTGCCGCCAGAAGCTTGAACAAGATCAAACCGGGAGGATGAAATGAGGAAGACAGCAACAGCACTTGCAACGATATTCGCCTTGGGCGCGGGCGCCGCGCAGGCGGCGGATCTGCGTATGTCGTGGTGGGGCGGCGACAGCCGCCACATCGCCACGCAGGAGGCGCTGAAGGCCTGCGGCGAAAAGCACGGCCATACGATCCAGCCCGAATTCACCGGGTGGACAGGCCACCAGGAGAAGGTGACCACGCAGCTTGCCGGCGGCACGGAGGCCGACATCATGCAGATCAACTGGCCGTGGCTGCCGCTGCTGTCGCTGGACGGCTCGGGCTTTGCCGATCTGCGCGAGTATTCCGATACGATCGATCTCGGCCAGTGGCCGGAGGAGCAGCTCGAAAGCGGGACGATGAACGGCAAGCTGAACGGCCTGCCCATCTCCACCACGGGCCGCGTCTTCTTCTTCAACAAGGCGTCCTTCGAGAAGGCCGGCGTTCCTCTTCCCAGCACCTGGGACGACCTCATCTCGGCGGCATCCGTCTTCAAGGAAAAGCTGGGCGAGGACTATTTCCCCTTCGACGCCACGGGACAGAACGGGCTGACCGCCGTTCTCATCGTTTCGCTGGCGACGACGCAGATGACCGGCAAGGATCTGATCGATCCGGCAACCAACACGGTCGCCTGGACCGCGGAGGAACTGCAGAAGGGCATCGAGTTCCACCAGAGCCTCGTCGACCAGGGCGTCATCCGGTCATGGAAGACGGTCGCCGGTGGCGGCAATGTGGAACTGTTCGAGCTGCCTGCCTGGTCGGACGGCCGCATCGCGGGGTCCTACGAATGGGATTCGACCTATTCCAAGTTCAACGACCCTCTGGAGGAGGGCCAGGAGCTCGTGCCGGTGAAGCTGCTGACGGTCCAGGATGCGGTGACGGAAGGCGTATACCGCAAGCCGTCCATGGTCTTCTCGATCTCCAAGAACAGCAAGAACCCGGAAGCTGCGGCCCAGATCGTCAACTGCCTTTTGAACGAGCCCGAAGGCATTCAGGCGCTGGGCGATTCGCGCGGCATCCCGGCAAGCCGGATCGCCTCCGAGACGCTCGCAGACAGCGGTGCCATCAATCCGCAGCTGCTCGCGGCGAACCGGATCGTCATGGAGGCAAAGGGGCCGACCGTCTCGCCCTTCAACGAACATCCGGAGGTGCGCGAAATTTTCCAGGATACGCTGGAAGCGCATGCCTATGGCCAGATCTCGGCCGCCGATGCGGCGGTGGAGATCATCGAGGGCGTCAACGGCGTGCTCGAAAAGTTCTGAAAACCTGATGCGGCGGCGGGCCCTGCCTGCCGCCGTCATCTCCCCAAACAGGCCTCTGCAGGCACCGGCAACTCCGGAACCATTCTCCGGGTGAGGAGGGTCTTTGCATCATGGAGGGAGCTGCCGCGGCATGCTGATGGAATATTTCGACAATTATGCCGCGGCCTACACGCCCTACAAGGGCGGCTCCTGGTGTTACGAGGACGGCTGCATCTATCGGGGGCTCGCGCTGCTGCACGAGGCGACGGGCGACAGGCGCTGGTTCGCTCATCTGAAGCGCCTGCTGGACGCACAGATCTCGCCCGACGGCGATCTGGCGGGCTATACGGTCGAGGAGTTCAACATCGACCATATCCTGCCGGGCCGCGCTCTCATCTATCTCTACCAAGCTACCGGGGATGAGAAATACAGAGCCGGCGCCCATCTGCTCGCCAGGCAGCTTGCGCTGCACCCGCGTACCCGCTCGGGCGTTTACTGGCACAAGAAGGTGTATCCGTGGCAGATATGGCTCGACGGCATCTATATGGGCCTTCCCTTTCAGATGGAGTTCGCGCGCCTGAGCGGGGACGATGCGCTCGTTGACGACGCTTTGAAGCAGCTGACGAAAGCCCTCTCGCTGACATGGGAAAAAACGACGGGGCTCTACGCCCACGGCTATGACGAGAGCCGGCAGCAGCAGTGGGCGGACCCCGATACCGGCCGCTCGTCCGCGCATTGGGCGCGAGCGCTCGGCTGGCTGGCGATGGCGCTGGTCGATATTGCCGAACTGGTGGGCACGGAGCGGCTGGAGGCCGCAGGCGCCGGCGAGCATATGCGCGCTCTTCTGGCACAGGTTCTGGCCCTGCGCGCGGCGGACGGCACCTGGCTGCAGGTCATCGACAGGCCCGATCTGCCCGGCAACTATGCCGAGAGCTCGGCGACCGCCATGTTCGCCTATGCGCTGCTCAAAGCCGGGCGTATCGGCTTTTCCGAGGAGTTCGCCTCCGTCGGACACGGCTCCCTGCTGACCTTGGCAGGGAAGGGGCTGCGGGACGACGGCACCGGCACCTTGCGGCTTGGCGGCATCTGTCACGTAGCGGGGCTTGGCGGGCTCTCCAACGTCTATCGCGACGGCACGGCCAGCTATTATCTGACCGAGCCGGTCGTCGAGGACGACGCCAAGGGCGTTGGGCCCCTTATGATGGCCGAGGCCGAATCCATTCGCTTCGGCCTGCGTAGGCGGGAGCACCCCATTGTGCCGGCTGCCTCTTCGCGTCTTTGAAGCATCAAGGCGGCGTCTATCGACATACAGTTACATGATATCCAGTTTACCGTAGTCAATAGTTTGTGACTTGTATTCGCAAACAACAGGCCATAGAGGGCCGTACCCGCAGTGCAACGCTAGGGCCGTAGCAACCGTCTGGATGACTGAAGGGTCAGCCAGGCCGGTCCGCCTTGCGCGCGTCCGGAGCCCTGCCGGCTTTAGCCGGCAGGGCGGAATAGAAACTATTTAAGCGATGCAGATTTTAGAAATGGGGATTTGATTTGTTAAGAGCGGAAGTTGCGTCGGAATCCGGCAATAAGACATTGGAATTAAGGGACACAGGCGGGAGCATCAATGCATCCATCTATAGCCGAATTGCTCTTAACGTCCCCGTAAAATCGGTCTCGGAGCACATCCGCCAGGGCGATGACCTCATCATTGTTCTCACCAATGGTGGAAGGATCGTTCTGGCCGGGTTCTTTGAGAATGAGAACCGCGTTCACCGTGAGCTCTTTCTCGCCAACGAAGAAGCAGACGGAACGCTTGCATACATTGAGGTCAATTTTCCTAACGCCGAGCAGGGTATTCTAACGCCTGTTTATGGGGGCCACCATAAAGCACTGGCGCTTGGATTCCTGCCGCTTCTGATGCTCGGCGCCGTCGGTGGCGCATCCATTGCCTTGGCTGCGGGCGACGATACTGATGCAGATGCCGACACGGATGCAGATGCCGACGCTGACGCAGATGCCGATGCAGATGCTGATGCCGATGCAGACGCAGATGCAGATGCGGATGCCGATGCCGACGCAGATGCCGATGCGGACGCGGATGCCGATGCTGATGCCGACGCAGACGCAGATGCCGACGCAGATGCAGACGCAGATGCCGATGCCGATGCCGATGCTGACGCGGATGCCGATGCAGATGCAGATGCGGACGCCGATGCAGATGCGGACGCGGATGCAGATGCCGATGCCGATGCTGACGCGGACGCTGACGCTGATGCGGATGCCGACGCTGACGCAGATGCCGACGCTGACGCCGATGCCGATGCGGACGCGGATGCCGATGCCGACGCCGACGCCGATGCAGATGCCGACGCTGACGCCGATGCGGACGCGGATGCCGATGCGGACGCGGATGCCGATGCCGATGCGGACGCGGATGCCGATGCCGACGCCGACGCCGATGCAGATGCCGACGCTGACGCCGATGCAGATGCGGACGCGGATGCCGATGCAGATGCGGATGCTGACGCAGACGCAGATGCCGATGCCGATGCTGACGCGGATGCCGATGCAGATGCAGATGCGGACGCCGATGCAGATGCGGACGCGGATGCAGATGCCGATGCTGACGCGGACGCTGACGCTGATGCGGATGCCGACGCTGACGCAGATGCCGACGCTGACGCCGATGCCGATGCGGACGCGGATGCCGATGCCGACGCCGACGCCGATGCAGATGCCGACGCTGACGCCGATGCGGACGCGGATGCCGATGCGGACGCGGATGCCGACGCCGACGCCGATGCTGACGCCGATGCTGACGCGGACGCCGACGCTGATGCGGATGCCGACGCTGACGCAGATGCCGACGCTGACGCCGATGCGGACGCTGACGCAGATGCCGATGCAGATGCGGATGCCGACGCCGATGCAGATGCAGATGCGGATGCTGACGCAGACGCAGATGCCGATGCTGACGCGGATGCCGATGCAGATGCGGATGCCGACGCGGATGCAGATGCAGATGCGGATGCTGACGCTGACGCAGATGCCGATGCTGACGCGGATGCCGATGCAGATGCGGATGCCGATGCCGATGCGGACGCAGATGCCGACGCTGACGCGGATGCCGACGCTGACGCAGATGCCGACGCTGACGCAGATGCCGATGCGGACGCGGATGCAGATGCCGATGCCGATGCAGATGCGGATGCCGATGCAGATGCGGACGCTGATGCCGACGCGGATGCCGATGCCGACGCAGATGCCGATGCCGACGCCGATGCGGATGCCGACTCGGACAGCGATAAGCCTGATCCGGCTGAAATCGATCAGTTCAATGGCAGCGTGATTTCGGGGACGGCCAAGCCGGGTCTGACAGCGGTTCTCCGCAATCCGCTGACAGGCGTCGAGGTCGATCGGGTTCCGGTTGATGTCGATGGAAACTTTGAGTTCCAGGCGAGCCTCACGGCGCTCTATTCGCTTGGCTTCCCGAACGCTCTGCTCCTGGAAGTGGTGATCGAAAGCGGGACCGGCGTTTCTTCCGACCCTGTCGAAGTAACCATCGACGCCACGGTCCCAGTGGGTCCGATCCTCGGACGTTCGCTCGACGACACAGCGCTAGAGGGGGATGGGCCGCAGTTGGAAACCAGGCAGCTCAGGGCCGGGTCGCCAAAACTGTGGTGGAACAACGGCGACAAGATCGAAGGTCGGTTTGATATCGCCGATACGGATCCGGGCTCGACGGTCACGGTTTACGACGCCAGCGACCCGTCGAAAGTGCTTGGAACGGGAACAGTCGGTACGGACGGTCGTTTTGAGGTCGATCTGGTCCCGCCGTTGCCTCATGGTGGCCAGGCCGTGCTCAACGTAAGCGAGCCCAGCGGCAACTCAAGCAACTTCGATGTCGAAATCGACCTGGCAGCGCCGACCATTGCCGTCAATCCAGACGATATGACGGTGGATGGCCTTACGGGTACGACGGAGGCATATGCAACTGTCACGCTTACCTTCGCCGGTGGAAGGGAACAGACCGAGACGGCTGATGAGAACGGTGTGTTCACATTCACCTTCTCACCGCGTCTTGGCAATTCTCCGACGGACTTCAAGCTGACCGCAAAGGACCGCGCCGGCAACGAGTCCGGGGAAACAACGGCGACGATCGATCCGATAGTTACGACGACGCCGATCTATCGGCAGGAGGCCCGGTACAAGACTGTCGCGGTATACAAAGACGTTGTGACTGGTTGGGATAAGTACTCGAACGGTTTGTTCGGAGAAATCTATTGGGGATTCTATTCAAACAACGGGATCACCAATTTCTTCAAACCTGCCGGAGCGGCTGTAGGATTTACGTACAGACCGCGGATCGAAAAGCAGTTCTCCCATAATGAGTCTGTGTTCTCGCACTACGAGAGTGTACGCATCGGCGAGACGCGGACGATTACCGGCTACAACAACGAAGTCGAGGATCCGACAACCAGGACGATCGATGTCGACGAGGCGATAAGGCCGGAGTTCAACGCGGTGGCGGAAGCCGAAGCGGTGAGCGAGGGTGCCGAAGCCGATCAGCCGGTCCTGGCGGAAGCGGAGCAGCCGCTGCCCGACTTCGACGCAGAGGTCCCAGCCGAGGCTGTATCCGAAACCGACCCGGTTGAGGAACTGACGATCGAATCGGAGGACAAGGGCGAGATCGCCGTTGTCTTCGCCGAAGCCGGCGAGGAGACCGATGCCGATGCGAAGGCGGCTCAGGAAGGTGGCGAACCTGCCACGGAGACCGCCGCTGACGTCGATACAACGGAGACCTTTGCGGATACACTGCCGCCAGCGAACTCCTTGCAATGGGTCGACACCCAAGAGCAGCATCTCGTCTGATCGTTAGCGATCGCAAGGGTGGCGCGGCAACGCGCCACCCTATTCAGGCGCTACTACGAGCCCGATGGGAGAGGCCCAACTGCGGCGGCACCGTAGTGCGGCCTCTCCCCTAATGCGTTCGAAATATGCGCGGATACTGCATGTAAACGATGCCGGTTTATGCTATAAACAACCTGTCGCGACACTCGCTCCCGTGGTGCCTCCATGGGCGAACCACGACCGATCGAATTGCGATGGACAGGTGTTTTCAATTTGGTTCCTCTTTGCCTTGTGAATTGGAGTGACATGGCCAGTTTTGGCATTTTTCGCGTCCCACCGGCCTTTCTTGCCTCGCTCGTCTTTTTCGCCGGGTGCGCCGGCAGCCCGCCGCCGGGCGAGACAGGCAACCGGAAAGAACCGTCGATTCAGCTTTCGTCCACAACCGGACCGGCGCACGAGGCCCCGTACCGAACCGTTCGATCGAGCCAGAAAAGGGGTCCCGCATCGCCGGATATGGCGGCGCTTCTGAAGCGCTTTCCCGTCAATGGCAGCGCGCCCTTGCGGCCGATCGTCCTTTCGGCCCTCGATCGCGGCGCGGAGGTAAAGGCGGCGGCTCTCTCCCTCGAAAGCCAGGAAGCCAATGTTTCGGCCGCATGGTCCGGATATTTGCCGGTGGTCAGCTCCCGTGTCGACTACGACCCCAAGGATACCCGGCGCGGCGTCCGAGGGCAGGTGGAAGTGTCGCAAAAGCTGGTCGATTGGGGCGGGACCGCCGCCCGCGTCGCGGAGGCCAGGGCCGCGCGCGACGCCGCTGCCGAAGTGCATCGCCAGCGCCAGGACCAGGTGGCGCTCGAGGCGATCGCCGGCTATATCGACATTCGTCAGTTCCAGCGCAAGATCGCGGTGGCGAACGACGATATCGAAGCGCTGAGCCGCATCGCGGCGCTGGCCGGCGAGCGGCTTGAAGCAGGGGCCAGCGACGCCTCGGAGCGGGATCTGGTCAGGCTCCGCCTCGACGAGGCGCGATCTGTTCTGGAGCAGGAACGGTCGAACCTGGCCCAGGCGCTGGCCGCTTACCGCAATCGGGTCGGGCTGAGCATCGACGAGGCCGAGGCCTTGCCCTATCAGGCCGATATTTTCGATGGGCTGGACGTCGAGGACCTGGTCGCGCAGGCGCCGTCGGTGGTGACAAGGACGCTGGAAGCCGCCGGACGGGAAGAAGCCGCCAAGGCAGAGCAGCGCGCTCTGCTCCCGGGCGTCAATGCCATTGCGACCATTTCCACCAATCGCGATTTCGACGATGTGGACACCACGATAGGCCTGCGGCTGCAGGGACCGACATTCACCGGCTTCAGCAACTTCCAGCGCGTCGAGGCCGCGCGGCAGGCGGCGGCCGCCAGCCGCTGGACCGCAGAGACCGAACGCAACACGCTTCTTCGCAAAGTGAAGAGCCAGATCGAGCGCGTTCCCTTTCTGGATCGCCAGATACGGAGCATTGAGAAGCAAATCGCCAACGCGATTGAGCTGCGTGGGATCTACGAACGGCAGTTCGTCTCGGCGGAACGCTCCATTACGGATCTGCTTAGCGTGCAGAGCAATGTGAAGGACCTGCTCGTCAGGAGGGAGGACCTCATGCGGGAGGCGGTCAACAACCAGTATGTGACGCTGTCAGACGTCGGCTTGCTCCGCGCCGCAGTGGGACTGTAGCCGCAAACAACGGGCAGCGCTTTTCGAACTTCGCCGATTTTTCAGGAACGGAATTCCAATGACATTTGTTGGCTCGGGGGTGGAAACGGAGGCGGTGAAGACGACCCCAGCCGCCTCTTCGCGTATCAGCGATCCGCTTGCCGAGGGGCTCGCGCTGCTTTGCCAGCTCAACAACCGCGATGTGCCCGTCCGGACATTGACGGCCGGGCTTCCGCTGGTCGATGGAAAGCTCACCCTGGAGCTGGTGCCGCGCGCCGCGCGCCGCGCTGGCCTTCAGGCCCAGTGGGGCCAAAGCACGCTTGGCGGAATCGCGGAAGAATTGCTGCCTGCATTGCTTTCCCTCGACGACGGCAGCTTTTGCGCGCTTATCGCCGTCGAGGGCGAACACTACACCTGCATCCGGCCCGAGCTGAGCGGAAAGCAGATCGTCTTCCCGCGCAAGACGCTCCTGCAGCGGTTCTCCGGAACGGTCGTCTATGCCGGGGAACGCGATGTCGTAGACCGACGCGCCGACGACATCGCCGCGGATACGACCGGCCACTGGTTCTGGTCGCACGTCAAGGCAAATGCCGGGGCTTTCGGTGAGGTCGGAGTGGCGGCCGCCATCGCCAACATCCTGGCTACGGTGACGGCGCTGTTCGCCATGCAGGTCTACGACCGTGTGATCCCCAATTTCGCCTTTGCAACATTGTGGGCGCTCGCGATCGGAGTCTGCATCGCCATCCTGTTCGAGGCCATCTTGAGAAATGTCCGCTCGCACATCATGAACAAGATCGGCCGCCGCATCGATCAGCGCATCTCGGCCGATGTTTTCGAGCAGGCGATGAACATTCAATGCGCTGCGCGGCCGCGTTCCACCGGGTCGTTCGTGAACCAGGTGCGGGAAGTGGAGGCGGTGCGCGAGTTCTTCACCTCCTCGACGATCGGCGCCGTCAGCGATCTGCCGTTCGTTCTGCTCTTTCTTTTTGTCATATGGCTGATCGCCGGCCCGCTGGTCGTAGTCCTGGCGGTTGCAATCCCGTTGATCATCGGGGCCGGCCTGCTGGCCCAGTATCCCTTGTCCAAGCTATCCAAGAAGCATCACAAGGAGGCATCGATCCGGAACGGCATCCTGATGGAGGCAGTCTCCAATCCCGAGACCGTCAAGGCCTATCAGGGGGAAGCGGGGTTCCAGCGCCTTTGGGAAGAATATACACAGCTTCTCGCCCAGAACAGCTTGAAGCAGCGCGGCCTTGGATCGGGCCTGACCTATTTCACGACGTCGCTGCAGCAGCTCTCCTATGTTTTCGTCGTTGTTGCCGGCGTTTACCTGGTCGAAGCCGGCTCCATTTCCGTCGGCGCGCTCCTGGGCAGTTCCATCCTGACATCCCGCACCATCGCGCCTCTTGCGCAGCTTTCGGTGATCTTCAGCCGTTGGCAACAGATGCGCACGGCCCTTGGAGGCTTGACCAAGATCATGAAGCTGCCGGTCGACAGGCCGCGCGATCGGCAGTTCGTCAGCCGTCCGCGACTGGCCGGCTCGTTTGATCTACGCGAACTCAAATTCGCCTATGGAAAGGACGAGCCGGCGGCTGTCGCCGCTCCGGCGGTCAGCATTGCCGCCGGTGAGGCGGTGGCTCTCCTGGGCAACAATGGCGCCGGCAAATCGACCATGCTCAAGCTGATGGCGGGCCTCTACCATCCCACGGGCGGCCAAATGCTGCTGGATGGCACGGATATCGGCCAGATCGACCCGGCCGACCTGCGCCGCCAGATCGGCTATCTGCCGCAGGAAGTGGTGCTCTTCTTCGGGACGCTGCGCAGCAACCTGGCCTTTGGCTTGGGACCCGCCGACGACAGCGAACTCATCGAAGCCCTGGAATTTGCCGGCGCCGCCGATCTCCTGCGCAACCACCCGAAAGGCCTGGACCGGCCAGTGGGCGAGAGCGGCAGGGGTCTTTCGGGAGGACAGCGTCAATCGGTGGGGCTTGCGCGGCTCTGGTTGCGCGACCCGGCCATTGTCCTCATGGACGAGCCGACGGCCGCGATGGATCAGTCGACCGAAGCGAAGGCGATCGAGAACATGCGGCGGTGGATCGGGGGACGGACGCTCGTCGTCGCCACTCATCGCCAACCGATTCTCAAATTGGTTTCCAAGGCGCTCGTCATGAAATCCGGGCGTGTCGTCGCTTTTGGCGCACGCGAGGAAATTCTCGAGCGCTTCGCTGCCGGATCGGCAGGGGCCGCGTCATGATGTTCAGCGTCAAGAAAGACCGCGTTCTTCTTTGGACCATCGCCGGGCTCGTGGGCGCCTTCATCGTCTGGGCCTGCATTGCCCGCATCGATGAGTTCGCGCGGGGTATGGGCAAGGTCGTGCCGCTCGGCGGGTCGCAGGTCATCCAAAGCTTGGAGGGCGGTATTCTCAGATCGCTGGAGGTGGAGGAGGGCGCGCGCGTCCGCAAGGGCCAGGAGCTGGCCATCCTGGACGATACGAGCGTGCGCGCCGCCTTCGAGGATCTGCAGGGCCGTTCCGTCTATCTGCGCGCCGCGATCACGCGCATCAAGGCCGAGCTGGAGAACCGCAAGAACATCGAGTTCGACCCTGATTTCGAGGCGTATCAGAACATCGTGGAGACGGAGCGGTCGCTCTTTGAAGCGCGCTCGCGCCGTATCCGGGAATTGGAGGAAGCACAAACGAAGCGGCTCGATCTGGTGCAGAGCGAGCTGGATATTGCGCAAAGCCTGGCGCGCAGCGGTGCCGCCAGTCAGGTCAACGTCATCCAGCTGCAAAGATCCCAGGCCGACATGCGCAAGGAAATGTCGGAGATCCAGAACGGCTACTACCAGGAGCTCGCCACAGAGCTGGCCGGGCGCGAAGCCGAACTCTTCAGCGTGCGCCAGCAATTATCGCAGAAGGCCGACGTCCTGCAGCGCACCGTCCTGCGCTCTCCCGTCGACGGCATCGTCAGCAAGCAGCATGTGACGACGCAGGGCGGTGTTCTCGCCCCGGGCCAGCCGATCATGGAGATCGTGCCGATCGGGGAACGACAGCTTATCGAGGCCGAGATCGATCCCAAGGACGTTGCGTTTCTTTCCGCAGGACTGGAGGCGAGCGTCAAGCTGACTGCATACGACTATACGATATTCGGCATGCTTGAAGGCAAGCTCGTTTACATCAGCCCCGATACGATCCTGGATAGCACCCGCCCGGACGCCAAGCCCTACTACGCCGTAAGAATAGAAACGAGCGGCGAGACCCTGAAGGATGCTGAGGGCGAACCCCTGCCGATAATTCCGGGAATGATTGCCGAAGTCAGCATCAAGACCAGCAACCGGCGGGTGATCGCCTCGATCATCAAGCCGCTCCTGCGCGGCACGGAAGCTTTCAGCCAGAGGTGAACAGCATGCCGGCAAGGGACGCCATCCGCCGCCGTTCCGCATGAACCAGAAACTGGATCGACACAGTGAAGCCCTCTCATCTTACGCAACTTCTGGCGCGGCTGCGTCCTACGGTCCAACAAGAGGCTGCCGCCCTGCCTGAGCCCTTTCCAGGCTATGTGCTCTTCTTCTCGATCAGCGATGGCAAGAAACAGGCAAAGGTCGTCACCGCGACCGGCACGGATTTTGCGGGGACTTGGAAACAGGGCGCCGGCCGCGCGCGGCGCGCGGCAGCGGCCGAGCGAATGGTGCCGCGATGGGTTCGGGTGGACTGGGTCGAGAGCGTCGAACCGGTGACCTGGCGGGAGTTGCGAGAACGTCTCCGCAGGACCAAGCGAAACTACTTTCGAAACGGCCTGTCTCTGGATCGCCAGTTCAAAACGGCATTTCTTGAGACCGAATTGAACGCCAACGCCATGCTTTATGGCGGCGCGGATGTCGAGCATGCCGTGCTGAATGAGCGGAACTTCCAGCGCTACGCCCGTCGCCGCCACCAACTGGATACGGTCGAGTTTGTTGATGCCGAACAGGTCTATGTCTTTTCGGCGCGGGGTACCTTCACGTCGGACCAGTCGAAGGACGTCGTTCTTCTTCACGGCGCGGGCCCTGACGCCAGCCGGCGGGTGCTGGACCGGCTGGAACCGGGTGATGTGCGGTCGTTGATCAGACGCGGCAGCGATTACCTTGCGACACAGGTCGGTCCTGAGGGCCGCTTCATCTATGGCTGGCATCCATGTTTCGACCGCCCTATCAACGCCTATAACAGCCTGCGGCACGCCAGCACGCTCTATGCGATGCTTGAAGCATGGGAAGTCACCGGCGATGCAAAGCTCAAGGCCGCCATCGACCGTTCCTTAGACTATCTGACTGGTACAATGATCAGGCTCGTCGAACTTGCGCCATCGCGGATGGCCGCGTTCCTCATCGATGAGGGCGACGAGATCAAGCTCGGGGGCAACGCGGTCTGCCTCCTTGCGCTGGTAAAGTATAATGAGCTTACGGGAACGGATCGCTATCTCGGCCTGCTCGATCAATTGGCGTCCGGCATCCTCCACATGCAGGATGCGGTCAGCGGCAGGTTCAGCCATGTCCTGAACTACCCGTCGCTGACGGTGAAAGAGGATTTCCGCATCATATATTATGATGGCGAGGCCGCCTTCGGGCTCATGCGCCTTTACGGGCTGACGGGCGATGGGCGCTGGCTCGCCGCGGTTGAGCGTGCGTTCGAGCATTTTATTGCGGCGCAACATTGGAAGGTACACGATCACTGGCTGAGCTATTGTGTAAACGAGCTTACCCTGTACAGGCCGCTTGAACGCTACTACGCATTCGGCATCCGCAATTTCCTCGATCATCTCGATTTCGTCCTCAATCGCATCACGACCTTTCCGACGCTGCTCGAATTGATGATGGCAGCGGAGTGTATGATTGCCCGGTTGCAGCGGCAGCCGGAACTGAAACATCTGCTGGCCGACGTGGATCTGGACAAATTTTACCGCGCCCTGCATGCGCGGGCCCACCATCTTTTGAACGGCCACTTCTGGCCCGAGCTTTCCATGTTCTTCGCCAATCCCGACAGGATCACCGGCAGCTTCTTCATCCGCCATCACGCCTTTCGCGTCCGTATCGACGACGTGGAGCACTATCTTTCGGGGTTCGTCGCCTACCTAAGGTTTCTGGAGGCCAACCATGCCCATTCGCCCACATGAGCCCTCTGCCGTGCGGGGCACGACACCCGAATGGACGGCGGCCCTGATCGAAGAGGCGACGGGCGGTTCTTGGCTCGTCCGCCCGCCGGAAGGGTGGTCCGCGACCGGACTCTGCCTCTATGCGCCGGCCATGCGCGCGGGCAATATCGTGGCAGTGCGCGGCCCGGAGGAAGGCAAAGGTGTCCTTCCCCGCATTGTGCGGGATATGGACCCGCGGCCGGTGGGGTTGATCGTCGGCAAAACCGGCGAAGCCCCGCTGCACAATGTGCCGGCGCTGGCTGTCCCCGATGTCGGCGAGGCCATCCTGGCGATGGGACGATATTCGCGCAGCCGCATGAGCGGCAAAGTCCTGGCGGTCACAGGAAGCGCCGGCAAGACCACGGCAGTGGCGATGCTGTCTCATGTTCTGGAGGCATGGGGCGGAGCTGCGCGGACATCCCACAACGCCAACCTGCCGCATGGCGTGGCCTGGAACCTGGCCTCGATGGGCTGGGAGATGCCTCACCTGGTATTGGAGCTTGCCGTCGGCCGAATGGCGCAAAGCGCCCGGATGGCGCGCCCGCACGTCGCCATGGTCACCAATATCCTGCCGGCGCATCTTGGCGAGCGCGGCACGACCAAGGATATAGCCATGACGAAGCGCGCCATATTCCTGGGAATGTCGCCGGGCGGCGTCGCTGTGCTTAATCGGGATATGCAGGAATGGGAGACGGTGCACGAGGCCGCGCATGGGCAAGGGCTGGAGATCGTGCATTATGGAGCCACGGATGCCAGCGACTTCCAGATGCTGAGCTACGACGCGGCCGAGGGACTTGTCCGCGCGCGGGTCCAGGGAAGGCAGGTGAGATATCAAGTCGGTGCGGGCGGCGCGCACATGGCCTTGAACTCTCTCGGGGTATTGGCCGCGACAGCGGCCCTGGGATATCCGCTGGAGCCCGCCATGGAACGGCTGTCCACCTTCAAGGCGTTGCCAGGCCGGGGCGAAGAGCTTCAACTGACCTTCAAAGGGCGGCGTCTGACAATCATCGACGATGCGTATAACGCCAATCCCGGCTCAATGGGGGCCGCCCTTGGCCATCTGGGCGGGAAGAGGGGCGCGGGCCGGCGTATCGCCGTCCTCGGCGAGATGCTCGATCTCGGTGAGAATGCCGGGAACTACCACAGCGAACTTGCTACCCTCGTCGCGTCCAACGCAATCGATCGGGTATATGCGGTGGGCGCGTTATATGGAGATTTCTGGGACAGAATCCCGGCCGCATGCCGCGGCGCCCATGCCGCCTCGCTGGATGAACTGAAGGTGGCGCTAAGCAGGGATCTGATCGATGGCGATATCGTCCTGTTCAAGGGGTCCAACGGCGCCCGCATCCATCATCTGGTCTCCTGGATGAAAACCTGCAGCTAGATCAGTCCACCGTTTCACGGAAGCGTTGAACTGATCCAATAGTTTGATCCTACGCAACTCCGACGAGAACCGGGTTCCACTTTTCCTGGAGTTTCAGCTGCGAGCATCGGCCGGCGGGCGGACAAGCGCAACATCACCTTGTAACGAGAGCTCACCGAAATGTTGATACATGGGGCCCTGCGGCTCGGTTTCGATTCGTCAGGCGGCGACCGCAGAGACGCTGCGGGCGATGAGATCTGCCCAGCTCCGCGCCTCGGCCCGGCCGGCGACGAGATCGTTGCGGATCTCGAATTCGACGCAGGGGATGCCGCGCCTTTCCCCGTGCACGGGGATGGCATAGTCGGTCTCGTCGCCGACCGCGTAGGGCTCGTTCACGCCCACGCATAGCTCCGTGTTATCCTGCAGCCATCGCGCGATGGCAGCCGCGAAGCCGCGGTCGCGGTTGAAGAGCACGCCGATTTCCCACGGGCGGGACCGGCCGAGATAAACGGGCGTGAACGTGTGAACGGTGATCAGTTTCGTCGGCAGCCCCTTCTCCTGCCGCGCATCAAGGGCGGCGGTGATGGCGTCATGAAACGGCCAGAAGATCTCGTCGGCCCGCGCCTGCCTGTCTTCCTCGGAAAGGTCGCGGTTCCCCGGAATGGAGGTCGCCTCGCTTACATCCGGCGTGAAGGCGGCGACATCGGGCCGGCGATTGCAGTCGCAAACGAGGCGGGAATAGCGCTGGGTGAAAAGCGGCGCGGCGAGAATGTCCGACAGTTCCATCGCAACCGCCTTGGCGCCGATGTCCCAGGCGATGTGCCGGCGCCTGTCTTCCTCCGGCAGGCCCAGCGTGCCGAGGCTCTGGGGAATGCGCCTGCCGGCATGCTCGCACACAATCAGATATTGCGATTGGGCGGCTTCGTTGAACATTTCCAAAGGATGAGGCTCATGCGCGGCCAATACCCGCCCCTTGGTCGCTGCTTGCAAATCAGACACGCTGGCCGCTCCGTGGATGCTTTGTATGAAATGGTACAAATCAGGTTGTTTGATTGCAAGATGTATCTTTTTGTTGACGCATGTCCGCCGCCCGACCTATCGTGACCCATAAACAAGAGGAGCAGGTATGTCGTGAGCGACGCGCCGGTTATCGAGGCGAGCGGGCTGGAGAAACGATTTGGCGGGCTCCTGGCCGTCGACGGGTACGACCTCAAGCTCGAAAAGGGCGATCTGGTCGGCCTGATCGGGCCGAACGGCGCGGGCAAGACCACCGCATTCAACCTCCTGACGGGCGTCCTGAAGCCTTCGTCGGGCAAGATCCACGTTGACGGGCGCGACATGACCGGCGCTTCCCCGCATGCCATGGCCCGCGCCGGCCTTGCCCGGACGTTCCAGAACATAAGGCTGTTCGACGACCTGTCCGTGCTCGAGAACATCATGTGCGGGGGCCACATGCGGCATGGCGCGAGTACGGTTTCCACCATGCTGCAACTCCCTTCCTTCTGGCGGGCGGAAGATACGCTGCGCAGGGTCGGCCGCGACATCGTGGAGCGCATCGGCCTGGCGGCGCTCGCCGACCGGCGCGCCGGCGACCTTTCCTATGGCGACCAGAGGCGCGTGGAGATCGGCCGCGCGCTGGCCGGCGGGCCGGCGGCACTGCTGCTCGACGAGCCGGCCGCCGGGCTCAACCCTTCCGAAACGCAGGATCTCGTCGGCTTCATCCGCCAGATCAACGAGGAGTTCGGCATCGCCGTGCTGGTCGTCGAGCACGATATGCATCTCGTCATGGGCCTGTGCGACCGGGTGCAGGTGCTCAACCGCGGCAAGCTCATCGCCGAGGGCACACCGGCGGCGGTGCAGGGCGACCCCGACGTGATCGAGGCCTATCTGGGAACCGGGCGCAAGGAAAAGGCCCATGCTTGAGATACGCGACCTCAACGTTTTCCGGGGCGCCACGCATGTCCTCAAGGGGGTCTCGTTCCAGGTGAGGGAAGGGGAGCTGGCGGCGCTGATCGGCGCCAACGGCGCGGGCAAGTCCACGACGCTTCTGGCCCTCTCGGGACTGCTGCGCCCACGCTCGGGAACGGCTATCTTGCGAAGCGGCGGCAAGGAATTCGATCTGACCCGGCTGGCTTCGGAAAAGATCGTGCGCGCGGGCCTGATCCACTGTCCCGAGGGACGCCAGATATTCCAGTCGCTGAGCGTGGCCGAGAACCTGGCGATGGGGGCCTATGCCCAGCGCGACAAGGTACGGATCAGGGAAACGCTCGACGAGGTGCACAGCCTGTTTCCCATCCTTGCCGAGCGCGCGGGCCTTGCCGCCGGATCTCTTTCGGGTGGGGAACAGATGATGCTGGCCATCGGTCGGGCGCTTCTGGCGCGGCCGCGAATGCTGCTTCTCGACGAGCCGTCGCTGGGCCTTGCGCCGCAGGTTGTGGAGAAGATCTTCGACGTCATCGCACGGCTGAAATCCACCGGCGTCACCATTCTCCTCATCGAGCAGAACGCGGCGATGGCGCTGGAGGTGGCCGACGCCGCCCATGTGATGGAGAACGGGCGCATCGTCCTTTCCGGCACGGGCGCGGAGTTGGCCAGCAACGACCGGGTGAGACAGTCCTATCTCGGGATCGCCGCATGAGCCAATATCTGTTCCAGCAACTCATAAACGGGCTGGCGCTGGGCAGCCTGTATGCACTGGTGGCCATCGGCTTTTCGATGATCTACGGCATCGTCCGCCTCATCAATTTCGCTCATGGCGACCTCGTGATGATCGGTGCGTTCTCGACGCTGGCGCTGGTGACCGCCGGCGTGCCCTGGCCCCTGATCCTCGTCTTCGTGCTCACGATCGGGGCCATCGCGGGCATGACCATCGAGACGATCGTTTTCCGGCCGATACGCGGCGCAAGCCAGGTGACTGGCTTCATCGCGACGCTCGCCGTCTCCATCGCCATCCAGAACAGCGCCTTGATGATCCTTTCAGGTCAGCCGCGCAACTTTCTGTTTCCGGCCGGGATGCGGCAGCGCGTCGGGCTCGGCGGCGTCAATGCCTCGCTGACGGATATCGTCATCATTGTCCTCACGCTGGCGCTCATCGCAGGCCTTTTCCTGATCGTTTATCGAACGCGGCTGGGCACGGCGATGCGAGCGACGGCCGAGAACCTTACCGCCGCACGCCTGATGGGCGTCGCCGTGAACCGGACGATACTGGCGGCCTTCGCCATCGGCAGCGCGCTGGCCGCCGTGTCCGGGCTGTTCTGGGGCGGCAAGTTCGGCCAGATCGATCCGCTGCTGGGCTTCGTGCCGGGGCTCAAGGCGTTCGTCGCCTGCGTCATCGGAGGCGTCGGGTCGATAGGCGGGGCGATGATGGGCGGCTACATTCTGGGGCTTGCGGAAGTGTTGTTCGTTGGCCTGCTGCCGCAGGAATTTTCCGGCTATCGCGACACGTTCGTCTTTCTGCTTCTGATCGTCATCCTGCTCGTGCGGCCGTCCGGCCTGTTCGTGCGCCAGACCGAGGAGCGGGCTTGACATGGCGGCGACCCAGGAAGTGAAACCTTCGAACGACACGGCGGTGGGGACGGTCGTGCCGCGCGGTGGGTTTATCGCCGCCGCGCTTACCGTGCTTGCCGCCGCGGCAGCCGTGTTCGCGGCCCAGCACGGTTTCAGCGCCTATGTCGTCACCTTGCTGGCGCTGCTCTTCATCAATGCGGCGCTCGCGGTTTCCTTGACCCTGACCAATGGGCTCACCGGGCTGTTCTCGCTCGGGCACCCGGCCTTCATGACCATCGGCGCCTATGTTGCCGCCATCCTGACATTTTCGGCGCGGCGCAAGGGCTCCATGCTGCCCGACCTGCCGGAATGGCTGGCGGCGACGGAACTCTCCATGCTGCCGGCGCTGCTGATCGCCGGGCTTGCCGGCGGGATCGTCGCGCTTGCCATCGGCGGCGCTGTGCTGCGGTTGAAGGGTCACTATCTGGCCGTGGCCACGCTTGGCCTTATCATCGTCGTCCAGGGGCTGGCCACCAACTGGGACGGCATCACCCGGGGCGGGGCGGGGCTCAGCGGCCTGCCCCGGCATGTCAATGTCTGGTGGGCCTTCGGCTTCCTGGTCTTCGTGGTGGCGCTGACCTGGCGGATGAAGTTCTCGTCGCTCGGCAGGGCCATGATGGCGGTTCGGGAGAACGAGCTGGCGGCCGAGTGCAGCGGCATCAACGCTGCCCGGCTGAAGATCCTGGCCTTCGTCGTCGGCGCCGTTCTCGCCGCCATGGCGGGGGCGCTGCTTTCCCATCTCATCAGCGTGGTCACGCCCAAGACCTATTCCGTGCTTCTGGCCTTCAACATCGTCGTCATGGTGGTGATCGGCGGATCGGGAAGCATCACCGGCGCGCTGGTCGCGGCCGCCGCCATTACCATCCTGTCGGAGTCCCTGCGGCCGGTGGAGGAAAGCGTCGGCCTTTACGGCCTGAGCCAGGTGATCGTGGCGCTGTGCCTGATCCTGGTTCTCTATCTGAAACCGGCGGGTCTGTTCGGCAGCGGGGAGCCGGCTGTCGTGCGGCGCCTGTTCAGCGGGAGGAAAGAACCATGAGCGCGCCGCGCGCACGGGACGTCTACGAAAGGCGGGAGCAGCCGCTGCATGCGGAACGCTGCGGGCTGCTGGTCGTCGATGTCCAGAACTGGGTCATGGACGAGGAGAACCGCCAGCCGAGGCCGGAATTCTACAAGGCGGCACGCGGCCATGTCATCGCCAATATCGCGCGGCTGATCGACCGGGCGCGGGCATCGGGTGTTGAGGTCATCTATACGGTGATGGAGAACTTCACCGGGGACGGGCGCGACCGCAGCCTCGATTACAAGCTGTCGAACTTCTTCATCGCCAAGGGATCGTGGGACGCAAAAGTCATCGATGAAGTCGCTCCGTGCGGCGACGAAATGGTCATTCCTAAGACCTCGTCCAGCCTCTTCAATTCCACCAATTTCGAGTATCTCGTCCGCAATATCGGGCTGGACACGATCATCGTCGCCGGCTTTCTCACCGACCAATGCATCGACCACACGATCCGCGACGGGGCGGACCGGGGGTTTCATATGATCTGCGTGAAGGATGGCTGCGCGACCGATACCCATGCCCGCCACGAAGCCGCGCTCAATGCCTTCAAGGGCTACTGCCGCATGGAGACCACCGACAGCCTCCTTGCGGCGATGGAGCGCGATTTCGGCAGGTGAGGCTCAGTAGGCCAGCCGGTACTTCCCGCATTGCTGCTCCGGCGACAGGTCCTTCATGAGCTCCGTCTCGAAACGCTTGTGCGTCAGATAGGCCGAGACCAGTTCCTCGCCGAACAGCGGCCGCAGCGCCTCCTCCTTCTCGAAGAGGTCCAGCGCCTGGGGGAGCGATTGGGGCAGGCGCACGATGCCGAGGGCATCGCGCTCCCCATCGCTCAGATGCTGGGGCGGCTTGGGGCAGACCTTGGGCCGTTGCAGCTTCCTGCCCAGCCCGGAAAGGCCTGCCGCCACCATGGCGCCCAGCACCATGTAAGGGCTGGCTGCGGCATCGGCGGCGCGGAACTCGAAATGAAACTGCCTCGAAACATCACCGCCGGCACCGGGAAACACCGGGCAGATACGCAATCCAGCCTCGCGGTCGCGGTCGCCGAGATTGTTGTAGGCCGCGCTCCATCTGTTGGGCGTCAGGCGCAGGTAGGAAATGGTTGAAGCCGCCGTCACCGCCGTGATCGCCGGCATGAGCTCCAGCATGCCTGCAAGGAAGCTCGCAGCGGTTTCCGACACGCCATCCCGTGCGGATGGATCGTGGTTGACCGGCGTGCCGTCCGCCGCCTCCATCAGGCTGAAATGCACGTGAACGCCGTTGCCCACGGCATCGGGCCGCAGGATTGGCGTGAAGCTGGCCCGCGTACCGGCCTGGTGAGCGACCGCGCGGCCGACTTCGCGCACGGCGACGGCCTGATCGGCCGCCGATACGCCCTCGGCCGGCCCGACCGTCACTTCATACTGCATCGGCCCGTATTCGGGCATGAAGGTGTCGATCTCCAGGCCCGCCGCCTTGAGGGCGCCGAGATAGGTTTCGGCGAAGCGCCCCTGCCGGCGGAAGGAGTCCAGCGCGTAGCTGGAATTGGGCCTTTCCTCAATGTCCTCGAGCATGAACTCATGCTCGAATGCGGCCTTGATCTTCAGCCCGTGGCGTTGCTCGAGCTCGTCCAGCATCCGCTTGAGGAAGCCGCGCGGGCAGACGTTCCACGGCGTTCCGTCGAGATTTTCGATGTCGGCCATCATGAAGTGGAGCGCGGCGGCCTCGGGGCCGAGATCGATGCGGATGCGGGTAGCCTCGTCGGGCATCAACACGGTATCGCCGTAAGGCCCCCAAGGGCTCGGCGCGATCGGCCCGTGCGCCGTGATCATGCTGTTTGTGGGGGTCCAGCCGATGCCCTTTCTGAGCCGATCCTTCAGGTCGGAAGCGGGAAAGCCTTTTCCCCTTACCTGGCCGGCAAGATCGGCCGTGCACAGCATGACGACTTCTTCGCGTATCATCGATCCCTCATGTTCTTCGGTTTGACCTGGCCTTGGGCGAAGGCGCCCTCGGCCAACCGCGAGCGCAGATCCTCCAGCGTCTCGATCCGCCGTTTGCCAGTCGTGTCCGCTTTGCTGGCGGCCGCGCCCACAAGCGCCTCGGCGACGCCCATGCCCACGGTGAGCACGTCGAAGATCGACGGCGATTCGACGGGGAAGGTCAAAACGAGGTCGGCCGAGCGCGCGGCCGGCGACTGCCAGATGTCCGTCAGCAGGACCACGGTCGCGCCACGCTGCGACGCGGCGTGCGCAAACTGCACGACATCGGCCTGGTAACGGCGGACGTCGAGCACCACGAGGACGCTGCCGCGGCCCATGTCCAGGAGGCATTGCGGCCAGCTCTGCGTCTGGCCGCCGATGGGATGGACCTTGCCCCGCACCGCGGTCAGCAGGTCCCCCATGTAGCGGGCCACGTGGGACGAATAGCGCCCGCCCAGGAGGTGGATATCGCGCTTCGGGTCGGCCAGGAGCGTGGCGACGCGGTCGAACTCCTTCTCGGAAATGAGTTCCGGCAGGGCACGAAAATGCTCGGCCATGCGGTTGCTGGTGCGCGCCAGGAAAGATGCCTGGGCCGCTTCATCGCGCACCTTGCGCTCTCCGAAGCGCAGCAGGGGCGATTGCAACGTCTCCTCGATATGGCTGCGGAGCGCCTCCTGGAAATCGGCATAGACGGGGAAGCCGAGCCGTTTTACCAGGCGCAGAACGGTGGCCGTGCTGACTCCGCTCTGGCTGGCAAATTCGGCCACTGTCGTGAGGCCTGCCATAGGGTAATTGGCCATCAGATGACGCGCCGCCCGCGCCTCGCGGCTGCTGAGTTCGGGCAGCGCCCGTCGCAGATCCTCCAATACGCTCATCGGTTCCTTTCCGCCTTCCGGCGTCACGACACATTCTGTATCAAATCAGACAAACTGGCGTTGTGAAAGAAAAAATGTATCATTCGATTGACGACACCCCCTAGCAGAGTCATGCTACCTCCAGCGCATGAGGTTTGTGAGGGCAGCTTGCGTAAGAGGGTGAACAATCAACGACAACCAGGGAGATTGGCATGAAAGGATTAATTGCCGCATCGGTGGCCATCGCCGCCATGCTGGGCGCGGCCCATGCACAGGAAGCCATAGAGATCGGTGCACTTTACAACGTGACCGGCGGCATGTCTTCGCTCGACGGGCCCTCGCTGAAGGGCGCCCAGCTTGCCGCCAAGCAGATCAACGCGGAGGGCGGATTGCTCGGCCGGCAGGTCGAGCTCATAGCGCCCGACGGCAAGACCGACCAGCAGGAGACGGCCAAGGCCGCGCAGCGCGTTCTCTCCGAGGGCGTGGTGGCCGGCATCGGCCAGTCCGACACCACCTTCGTTATGGCGGCTGCGCCGCTGTTTCAGGAACAGGGCGTACCCTTCGTCACATCGGGCGCAACCCATCCGGAATTGCCGCAGTGGGTCGGCGACTACATGTTCATGACGCCGTTCGGCGACGACGATCAGTCCTATGCAATCGCCGACTATGCCTATGACGAGCTCGGCGCGCGCAGGATCGCCGTGTGGACCGACAATTCGATGGATTTCACAAAGGCGCTCAGCAAGTTCTTCATCGAGCGGTTCGAAGAACGGGGCGGGGAGATCGTGGGCACGGACACCTTCATGATGGGCGATACCGATTTCTCCGCCCAGATTGCGCGCCTTGCCTCCATCGATCCCGCGCCGGACGCGGTTTTCGTCTCGGCCATTCCTTCCGAAGCCGGGCTTTCCGTGAAGCAGATCCGCGAGCAGGGGATCACGATGCCGATCGTTTCGGGCGACGGTTTCGATACGGAACTGGTCTCGACCGTGCCGGGACCTGAACTTGCCGATGACGTCTACTTCTCCACCCACACCTATCGCGCCGACGATCGGGAAGAGGTGAAGAAGTTCATCGAGGACTACAAGGCCGAGTACGGCATTGAGCCCGAGAACGCTTTTGCACCCCTTGGCTATGATGCGATGATGCTGGTCGCCGATGCGATCCGCCGCGCAGGATCCGCCGAACCGGCCGATATCCGCGATGCGCTGGCCGAAACCCGCGGCTTCAAGGGCGTGACGGGCGAGATCAGCTATACGCGCGAAAGCATGGTGCCGCCGAAGCCGGTTTCCATCATCAGCGTGCACAACGGCGAATATCAGGTCGAAGAAATCTGGACGCCGGGGACAAACTAGCTGCTTGCTTTTGCGCGGCTGACGGGGCCGCAAGGCCCCGTCCCTTTCCTTACTGTGCTCGAACATCATACAACGGCGCACAGGCCATCCCCTCCCGGAGAAAATGCCCATGAGCAGCCAAGCCGGCGGCACCCTTGCGCGCCACGAAGGGCGAGACAGAAAGCTGGAGCCGCGGAAGACTGCGGTGCTGGTCGTCGACGCGCAGAACGCGGAACTCGAGCCCGAGATTTTCGAGAACCATCCCGAGTTCGCCGACGCGCTGAAGAGCCGCGCGCTGCCGGCCATGCGCAAGCTTCTGGAGGCGGCGCGGGGCAGGGGCGCGGAAGTGATCTACACCGTGATCGAAGCGTTGACGAAGGATGGCAGGGACCGTTCGCTGGACCACAAGCTGTCGAATATTCTCGTGCCTCGGGGGTCGCGGCTTGCCCAGGTGATCGAGGACGTCGCGCCGCAGGATGATGAAATCGTCCTGCCGAAGACGTCGTCGGGCGTCTTCAATTCCACCAATCTCGACTATGTGCTGCGCAATCTCGGCATCGAGAATGTCATCGTCGCCGGCTTCGTCACCGATCAATGCGTGGACATGGCCATCCGCGACGGCGCCGACCGGGGCTATTACATGGTCTGCGCGCAGGATGCCTGTGCGGCCTATACGCAGGAACGGCATGAGACCGCCTTGCGGGCTTTCGGGGGATATTGCCGGGTGCAGGATGTCGAGGAGATCGTGAGGGATCTTTGAGCGATGGGATTACCGCATCGGCCCGAAAATCGGCATCGGTTTTCGGAAAGCGCGATGCGTGAACCGAAGGTGTTCGAGCGTCCTTGCGTAGCGTCCGAACGGACGATGGCCCGCTAACGCTCCCGCGTGTCCCGCCGCCGCAAGAGATAGGTATCCATGATCCAGCCCTTGGCGGCCCGTGCGCTTGCGCGGGCTTCCTCGATTTCTTGCGCGACATCGTCGAGCCTGCCGGCGATGGCGATTTCGTCCGGCGTGCCGAGATAGGCGCCCCAGAAAATGTCATAGGCATCGCCGGGAAGATCGCGGAAGGCGCAGCCGCCGTCCAGCATCACCAGCGCCGTGTCGGCGGTTTGCGGGAATCCTTCCGCACGAAGCTTTCGCCCGGTGGTGATGTGCACCGCCCCGCCGATAGTGTTGAGCGGCATTCCATGGCTCGCCGCCAGCGCCTGGATGCTGGTGATGCCGGGCACGACGTCGAGCATGAGCTCCATGCCGGCATCGGCGCGCAGCCGCTCCACGATGCGTAGCGTGCTGTCGTAAAGCGACGGGTCGCCCCAGACGAGAAAGGCCGCATGGCCATTCTCGCCCGTGTGCTCGGCAAGGAGAGCCGCATAAAGGTCGGCGATGGCCGCGTGCCAGTCGTCTACGCCCTTGCGATAGGAAGGATCACCCGCATCGCGCTCCGGCAGGTCGAATTCGATGATGCGGGTGACGGGGTTGGCGAGGAAACGGTCGCAGATCGCACGGCGGAGGTCGGCAAGGTCCTCCTTGGCGGCGCCCTTGCGCGGGATGAGGACGACATCGGCGCGGTTCAGCGCACCGACGCCCTGCACCGTCATGTGCTCAGGATTGCCCGTGCCGATGCCGATGATGGAGAGCCTGCGCATCGATGATCCTATCCGTCCGAAACGCCTGCCTCGGCAAAGGTCGCCATGCCGTTGTGGCAGGCGACCGCGCCGCGCAGGACGTTGATCGCCAGACAGGCGCCGGAGGCTTCGCCGAGCCGCATGTCGAGGTCGAGCAGCGGGACCATGCCGAGGGCGGCGAGCAGCTTCCGATGCCCCGGCTCGGCCGAGACATGGGCGGCCAGCGCATGCGCCAGGCCAGCCCCGTTCAGGCTGGCGAGCGTGGCGGCAGCCGCACCGCAGACGAAGCCGTCGAGGAGCACGGGAATGCGTTTGCGGCGCGCTGCGAGCAGCGCGCCGAACATTGCCGCAATTTCGCGCCCGCCAACGCAGCGAAGGGCGGCGAGCGGGTCGGAGAGCATCGTGCCATGGCAGGCAAGCCCGGCATCCACCGCCTCCGCCTTGCGGGTCAGGCCGGCATCGTCGACGCCGGTGCCGCGACCAACCCAGTCCGCGCCCCTGCCGCCGAGCAGGGCGGCGGCGACCGCGGCGGCGGCGGTGGTGTTGCCGATGCCCATCTCGCCAAGCGCGACGAGGTTGGCCTGTTCCGGCACGGCATCATAACCCGTTTGC
Source organism: Nitratireductor thuwali (assembly GCF_036621415.1). Taxonomy (NCBI): domain Bacteria; kingdom Pseudomonadati; phylum Pseudomonadota; class Alphaproteobacteria; order Hyphomicrobiales; family Phyllobacteriaceae; genus Nitratireductor; species Nitratireductor thuwali. The sequence continues at coordinate 124,999 of NZ_CP030942.1, read as the reverse complement.
ACGGCGGCGAGGAACTCGGCCTCCGTCATCGCCGGCGCCTGGGTGAAGTCGGCGGTCGGCCGCTCAATGTCGAGCGGCGTTACGGTGAGGGTCGCACCGGCCTGGCGGGCAAGCTGGTTGACGGCTGCGCCGCCGGCGGAAAAGTTCGCCACCATCTGCGCCGTGACCTCGGCCGGGAAGGCCGAGACGCCGCGCGCGGTCACGCCGTGCGAGCCGGCAAAGACCAGCACATGAAGCGTTTCGAGCCGCGGCAAGTGCCGTCCCTGCCAGCGCGCGAGGAAGATCGCGGCTTGCTCCAGCCGACCGAGACTGCCGGGTGGCTTGGTCAGCGTGTTCTGACGGGCGGCTGCCTGCTGCGCGGCGTCTTCGTCGCCCGCCGGCAGCGAGAGACAGGCGTCGCGCAGTCGTTCGATCGTCTTGAATTGGGTCATGAAAAGTCCTTCAGGTGTAGGAGCCCGCTGTGAACCACAGCGGACTCCAATGGAGCGTCGCCGCAAGCAGGGTGAGCGTTTCGGCCGCCTGCTGCAGCGCGCCGAGAACGTCGCCGGTCTGGCCGCCGATCTGCCGCTCCGCCAGACGCTTGACGAGAAACAGGCAGAGCGCCAGGAGCGGCGCGGCGATCAGGAAAAGGCCGGTGCCCGCGACAAGCAGGACACCACCGCCGATGAGGAGCGCGAAGAAGACGGCGCGGCCGTCTGGCTTGCCGGCGCCGGCCGAAAGTCCGTCGTCGCGCGCGGGCGGCTGAAGCGCCATCAACGCCGGCATCAGCGCGCGCGAGACGGCATGGGCGGCGATCAGCGCCGGCAGGGCCGCCGAGGCCAGCGCCGTCAGCGCCGACCAGCGCAGGAGGATGGAAAGGACGAGCGCCGCGACGCCATAGGTGCCGATGCGGCTGTCCCGCATGATGGCGAGCTTGCTTTCGCGGGTCGTTCCGCCACCGAAACCATCGGCGACGTCGGCCAAACCATCCTCGTGCAGGGCGCCACTGAGCGCCATGGTGGCGGCCAGGGCCAGCGCGGCGGCGACGGTCGCGGGCAGGCCCAGCCACAATGAGAACAGGAGCACCAGCCCGCCCGCCGCACCGATGAGGCAGCCTGCGACGGGCGCAGCCCATTGCGCGGCGGCGAAACCGCGCTCCGGCATCCCGAAAGCCGGCAGCGGCAGGCGGGTGTAGAAGCCGATGCAGGCGGCGACGTCGCGCAGGAGCGCGCTGGCAGGAGAGGCCGTCATAGCTCAGCCTCGCGCGATTGCATGGAAATAGGTGCCGGACACGTTTCCGCGCCGGGCGCCCGAGCGGCCGAGGGCGCGGCCCTGGCCGTCGGCCAGTTCGGCAAGCGGCTCGTCATTCCCTGGTTCGACCAGCCGCGAATAGTGGAACTCGTGGCCCCTTATAGTCTCGCCGGCTTTGCCTATGGGACAGTCTCGCGTCAATCTCGCCTGCCGGTAGCCGAGATTCATCTTGCGCTTTGCGTAGCTCGTCACATGGTCGAGCAGGCCGAGCATGGGATGCGTTATCCCGTCGGCATCCTCCAGTGCGCGGCCGAGCACCATGAAGCCGCCGCACTCGCCATGCACCGGCCGCGTTTTTGCGAAGGCACGCATGCGGGCGCGGAAAGTCTCCGCTTCCGCCAGCCTTCCGGGATGAAGCTCCGGGTAGCCGCCGGGCAGCCAGCAGGCATCGGCGGACGGATCGGGCCCTTCGTCGGCCAGCGGCGAGAAGGGCAGGAGCTCGGCCCCGGCCTGGCGCCAGTGCGCCGCCACATGCGGATAGACGAAGCTGAAGGCGCGGTCCCGGGCGATGGCGATGCGCTGGCCGGGGGGTGGCAGCCTGTGACTGGTCGTGACGGCGGGCACGGACAGAGGGGCGGCCGCGGCCAGCACCGCATCGAGATCGATGGATCTTTCCATCACATCGGCCAGCCGCTCGATGAAGGCTTCCAGCGCGTCGTGCTCGCTCGCCTGCACGAGCCCCAGATGCCGCTCCGGCAGGGCCATGTCGGGGTTTCGGTGCACCGCGCCCAGCACTTTCATGCCGATCGCCTCAATGGCATCGCGCGCCATCGTTTCGTGCCGGGCGCTTGCCACCTGGTTGAGCACGATGCCGGCGATCTTCACGCGCGGATCATAGGCCGCAAAGCCCTTGGCGAGCGCCGCCGCAGTCTGCGATTGGCCGGAGACGTCGAGGATGACGAGCGCGGGCACGTCGTAAAGACGGGCGATGTCGGCGGCGGCGCCGGATCGTCCCGGTTCCGAAACGATGCCGTCGAACAGGCCCATGGCGCTTTCGATCAGCAGGATGTCGGCATCCGCCGCCTGGCCTTTGGCAAGGTGCGCCAGAAGGTCGGGATGCATCGCCCAACTGTCGAGATTAACGCCGGGATGGCCGGTGGCGGCCATGTGGAAGCCGGGATCGATATAGTCGGGACCGGACTTGGCGCCGCGCACGGCAAGCCCGCGTCGCCGCAGGGCGCGCATCAGGCCGATGGTCACGCTGGTCTTGCCGGACCCGGAGCGGGCCGCACCGACGATGAGCGCGCGGGCGGTCATTGGAGTTCCTTCCTGAGAGCCACGATCCCGCCGATCACGATGATCGCCGGCGAACCGAAACCCTGTGCCTCGGCCTCCCGCACGAGGCTTTCGAGATCGGTGACGAGGATGCGTTCGCGGCGCGTGGTGGCGTCCATGATGAGGGCGGCCGGCGTTTGCGGCGCAAGGCCGCCTCTGGCAAGCGCGTCGGCGATCAGGGCCAGCTTTTGCATGCCCATATAGATGACGATGGGCTGGCCGGTCGCCGCCAGCGCCGCCCAGTCGAGATCGTCGGCATCGCCGGCGGCATGGCCGGTGGCGAAGACGATGGCCTTGTTGACGCCGCGCATGGTTGCCGGGATGCCGGCACCGGCCAGCGCCCCCACCGCCGAGGTGATGCCGGACAGGAAACGGAAGGGGATGCCCGCGCGGGCGAGCACGAACGCCTCCTCGCCGCCGCGCCCGAACATGTTGGGGTCGCCGCCCTTGAGGCGCAGCACGCGGCGGCCGGCTTTCGCCTCTTCGACCAGCAGGCGGTTGATCTCGTCCTGGCTGGTGGAAGGCTGGCCGGCGCGCTTGCCCACATAATGGTGCTCGGCCTGCGGCGCCGCCTTCAAGACGGACCGGTCGACCAGCGCGTCGTAGACCACCGATTCCGCCGTGCCGAGAGCCGCCAGCACGTCGAGCGTGAGGCAGCCGAGACCGCCCGGACCGGCGCCTGCCAGCCAGACATGGCCGGGTTCGAAATCGGCCGGCTCGAAGCCGAGCCGGGCCAGGGTGTCGACCGTGCTCATAGGCCCTCGCGCCCCCGGAAACGCCGCTGATACTCGGCGCTGTAGAGCGCGCTTTCACGGAACTCGCGTGCGGTCAGGCCGGGGCCGACGAAGATCAGCGCCGTGCGGTCGATGGGGTCCTTCGCCACCTCCGCCTCGATGGTTTCGAGCGTGCCGCGCACCACGCGCTCGTCCGCCCAGCTGGCACGCACGACGATGGCAACGGGGCAATCGCCGCCGTAGAAGGGCGTGAGCTCGGCCACCACGCGGTCTAGCGCGTGGATGGCCAGATGAATGGCGAGCGTCGCGCCGGTGGCGGCAAAGGCGGCCAGGTTTTCGCCTTCGGGCATCTTCGACGCGCGGCCCGATACCCGCGTCAGGACCAGGCTCTGCGCGACTTCGGGAATGGTCAGTTCGCGGCCCAGCGCCGCCGCGGCTGCCGAAAAGGCCGGCACGCCGGGCGTCAGCGTGTAGGCAATGCCCAGCCGGTCGAGACGGCGCATCTGTTCGGCAACGGCGCTCCAGACCGACAGATCGCCCGAATGGAGCCGCGCCACATCCTGTCCTGCCTCATGGGCGGCCATATACTCGGCCTCGATCTCGTCGAGCGAGAAGGGTGCGGTGTCGACGATGCGCGCGCCCTGCGGGCAATGCGCGAGCAATTCCTTCGGCACCAGCGAGCCGGCATAGAGGCAGACGAGGCAGCGCGAAAGAAGATCGCGCCCGCGCACGGTGATGAGGTCGGCAGCGCCCGGTCCGGCGCCGATGAAGTGAACGGTCATGGTTGGTTTCCGGTTGTGGCGATGGCGCAGGTGACGCCCTCCCGCACGAGCCTTGGCCCGAGGAGGCGGGCGGTGGCGCCGCAAGCGGCAAGGGCGGCGGCCTCGGAGGCGGAGTCGAAGCCGGTCGCGCGCAGGGAAGCGCGGGAGACGGTGAGGCAGCTTCCCGCTGCGGCTTCAAGAGCTTCCTCGCTTGCGACGATCAGCGGCAGGCCGAGATGGCTTGCCGCCTCGTGAAAGCCGGCCTCGTCCTTCTTGCGCGGCACGGTGGCGAGCGCGTCGAGTTTGGCGCGCCCGAGGCTGTGATGCGCCAGCGCGGCGTCGAGGGCGGCCAGAACCGTCTCGCGTGTGGTGTTGCTCGTGCTGCCGAGCCCGGCGCAGATCATGGCTTGCTCCAGCGCCATTGCATGACGGGCAGAGCGGGGCGCATGGCCGTCATGCCGCCGACGGGCGCGGCGCGCGCGATGGCGATCTCGATGAGTTCGCCGCCCCGCCGGGCATGAAGCTCGATGAGCATGGCGCGCATCTCCAGCGTTACGGCATTGGCGACCAGGCGCCCGCCGGTGGGGAGCGCTTCCATGGCGGTTTCCGTGACGCCGGGAACACTTCCGCCGCCGCCGATGAAGACCGCGTCTGGCGTCGGCAGGCCTGCCAGCGCCTCCGGGGCTGTTCCCGTCACCATTTGCAGGTCCGGCACGCCGAAGCTTTCCGCATTGCGGCCGATGCGTTCGGCACGCGGGGCATCGGCTTCGATGGCGATGGCGCGCAGGGAGGGATGCTGGCGCATCCATTCGATGGAGATCGACCCCGAGCCCGCGCCGATGTCCCACAGAAGCTGGCCGCGTTTCGGCTGAAGGGCGGCAAGCGTGACGGCGCGCACTTCCGGCCTGGTGATCTGGCCGTCATGCTCGAACAGCGTGTCGGCTAGTCCGGTGCCCAGCGGCAGGATGCGGGCGCCAGCCGAGGCGGCGACCTCGACGGCGATCACGTTGAGATCGTCGAAGGTGGGGGCGCCGAGGTCTTCGGCGGTGGCTCGCGTGTGGCGCTCGCGCGGTCCTCCCAGCGCTTCCAGCACATGGAAGCGCGATGCGCCGAAGCCTTCTTCCATCAGCAATGCCGCAACCTTGGCGGGTGCCTGCCCGTCGGAAGTGAGAGCAATGACGCGGCGGCCGGGATGCAGCAGCGGGCGGATCAGAGCGATTGGCCTGCCATGCAGCGAGACCGTCTCCGCTTCCTGGAGCGGCCAGCCGAGGCGCGCCGCGGCAAGGCTGAAGGCGGACGGCGCGGGCAGGATGTGCATCTCGGCGGCAGTAACCCGCCGGGCCAGCGTCGCCCCGACGCCGAAGTGGAACGGATCGCCCGAGGCGAGCACGCAGACGCGGCGGCCGCTGAGCGCGGCGATGTCGTTCACCGCTTTCGCGAAAGGCGTGGGCCATGGGCATTTTTCACCGGCGATCATGCTTTCGGCCAGCGCCAGATGACGATGGCCGCCGAAGACGAACTCGGCCTCGCCGATGGCGGCCTTGGCGGCTTCGCTCAGGCCCGCAAGGCCGTCCTCGCCGATGCCGACGATGGTAAGCCATCTCGAGGACGGGTCTCGGCGGGCGGCCGACCCCGTTCCCAAAGCGGCCTCTTTTGCCCTAGAAGACATCATGACCACCCATATCCTCATTCTCGGCGGAACCGGCGAGGCGCGGCAATTGGCGGAACATCTCGCGGCGCGGGGCGATCTGCGCGTTACCACTTCGTTGGCCGGACGCACCCGCACGCCACGGCCACTGGCCGGCGAAACGCGCGTCGGCGGTTTCGGCGGCGCGGAGGGACTGGTCCGCTATCTGCGCGAGAACGATATCGGCCTGCTGATCGACGCCACGCATCCTTTCGCCGCGCGCATGGCGCGCAACGCGGCGGAGGCCGCCGCCATAACCGGCGTGCGCCTCGTCACGCTGACGCGGCCCGCCTGGGAGCCGGGGGAGGGCGACGACTGGCGAATGGCGAATGACGTGGCAGAGGCGGCCGGACTTCTGGGCGCCGCGTCGCGCCGCGTCTTCCTGGCGATAGGCCGGCAGGAGGTGGCTGCCTTCGCCCAAGCGCCGCAGCATCACTATCTCATTCGCAGCGTCGAGCCGGTCGATCCCGCGCACCTGCCGCCGCGCGCGACCTGCATCCTGTCGCGCGGGCCTTTTTCTGAAGATGACGAACGGGCGCTGCTGATCCGGCACGGATGCAAAACGATCGTTGCCAAGAACAGCGGCGGGACGGCCACCTATGGAAAGATCGCCGCCGCCCGTGCGCTCGGGCTGCCGGTGATCATGGTCGTCCGGCCGAAGCAGGCCAGTGCTGCCGTCGTTCACACCGTAGGGGACGCCGTGAAGCAGGTCGAGGCTCATCTCATCGGCCTTTCCGCGGAACGCGGCGCATAGACCAGCGGGGACAGGCCGTCGCGCGCGATCATGCGGGTCTCTTGCGAACCAACGATCACGCAGGTGGCCATGTCGGCCATTTCGGGCTGCGCCTCGTCCAGCCGGACAATCGATATGCGCTCGTCGGGCCGCCCGGCGGCGCGGCCGAAGATCACCGGCGTTTGCCCGGAGAGCTTTTCGCGCAGAAGTTCGAAGGCACGGCCGAGCTGCCAGGGCCGGGCGCGGCTGATCGGATTGTAGAGCGCGATTACGAAACCGGCGGCGGCGGCGGCGGCAAGCCGTTCCTCGATGAGCGCCCACGGCTTCAGATTGTCCGATAGCGAAATCGCGCAGAAATCGTGGCCGAGCGGCGCGCCGACCCGTGCGGCCACCGCCAACATGGCGGTGATGCCGGGGACGATCTCCAGATCCAGCCGCCGCCATTCGGCCGGGCCATGCTCAATGGCTTCGCAGACGGCGGCCGCCATGGCGAAGACGCCGGCATCGCCGCCCGAGACGACCGCCACATGCCGGCCCGAGGCCGCCATTGCCAGCGCCGCCCTGGCGCGGGCGAGTTCCTCGCGATTGTCGGAGGCGTGGCGGGTCTGCCTGTCGTTGAGGTCGAGCCGGTCGAGATAAGGGCCGTAGCCGAAGAAATCGCTGGCCGCGGCGATTGCCGTGCGCGCCTGCGGCGTCATTTGCGCAGGGTTGCCGGGACCGGTGCCGATGATGACGAGACGTCCGCTCATGCGACAGCCTCGTGCGGCCTGTCCTGCCAGCCCGGCCCGAGGATCAGCGAGAAATAGGGGGCTTCATCGTCCGGCTTGTTGCAAAGCGGGCGGGTCAGCGTGTTTTCCATCGTGCCGCGCTCCACATAGAGCGCGCCGTCCATCCTGCCGGCGGCGGCGAGCGCGCGGCGGATCTTCGGCAGGTTGCGGCCGACCTTCATGATGACGAAGCCCTGCGTGTCGGAAAGCCGGCGCACGAGCTCGGCTTCCGGCAGCGTGCCCGGCAGGATGCTCAATATGTCGTCGCCCTGCACGATGGGCAGGCCCGCCTGCGACCAGCAGCCGGACATGGCGGTGATGCCGGGGATCACCCGCGTCGGATAAAGGGGCGCGAGCCGCACATGCAGATGCATGTAGGAGCCGTAGAACAAGGGATCGCCCTCGCTCAGCACCGCCACGTCGCGGCCTTCGCTGAGATGGCTTTCGACCCGGCGCGCGGCCTCCTCGTAGAACCCGGCTATGGCGCCGATGTAGTCGATATGCGCCTTGTCGATTTCCGTGGTGACGGGATAATCGAGCGGCAGTTCGATAACGGAGGGCTTCAACAGGCCTTCGACGGTGCGCCGGGCATTGCCCTTGCGCCCGCGCTTGGCGAAATACGCGACCACTTCGGCCTGCTGCAGGGCGCGCAACGCCTTCAGCGTCAGGAGGTCGGGATCGCCGGGGCCGGTGCCGACGCCAATCAGTGTTCCCTTCATAGCCCGGCCCTCGCCAATGCGTTGACGGCGGCCGCCGTCATGGCGCTGCCGCCCATGCGGCCGCGAACGATGGCGAAGGGGATGCCATGGCTGCCTGCGGCCAATGCCTCCTTCGATTCGGCCGCGCCGACGAAGCCCACGGGCATGCCGATGATGGCCGCGGGCCTGGGCGCGCCCGCATCGATCATGTCGAGTAGGTGGAAAAGGGCGGTCGGCGCATTGCCGATGGCGACCAGCGCGCCTTCCAGCCTGTCGCGCCACAATTCCAGCGCCGCCGCCGACCGGGTGTTGCCGAGCTTTTCGGCAAGCGCCGGGGTGCGCTCGTCGCGCAGGGTGCAGATCACCTCGTTGCCGGCCGGCAGGCGTGTAGCGGTGACGCCCCGCGCCACCATCTCGGCGTCGCACAGGATCGGCGCGCCCGCCTTGAGCGCCGCGCGCGCCTGCCCGACGAAGTCCGTCGAAAAGACGAAATGCGCCGCCGCCTCGACCTGCCCGCAGGCGTGGATCATGCGGATCGCAATATCGGCCTCTTCATCCGAAAAGCGCGAAAGGTCGGCCTCGTTGCGGATGATGGCGAAGGATTGTTCGTAGATGGCATTGCCGTCGCGGATGTAGTCGGTTTGCGGCATCAGGCGGTCTTTCGCGATGGGGTCGAGCGCAGCGCTTCCGCCCGCTCGACAAGGAAGGTGCGGAGATATGCCGGGGCGGTCGTGCCGTCGGCGGTAACGACGAACGCGCCCTCGCGGCCGATCAGGCTGACGCAGTCCCCGGTCGGCTGGGCGCAGCGCTTTTCGCAGCCGGACACATGCAGGCGGAAGGTGCCGTCGATCAGCCCGGCGGCGGCGGCTTCCTCGGCCAGCGCCTTGGTGCCGAGATGGGCGGAGGCGCAGAAGGGCGCGCCGGCGCAGGCGGATATGGCAAGACGCGGATCGGTGGTCTCGATGATGAAGCCGAAATGTCTGGCAGCGAGACGAAGGGTGCCTTCCTCGCCTGCCGGCAGACCTAGCACCAGCAGCCCGCCGCCGGGCGCCAGACGGATTTCCCTAGCGTTGGATGCCGCTTCGCACAGGGCTATGAGATGGGCCGCGCGCGCCTGGCCGAAGGGCAGGGCGAAGCCGATCGCATGGGAATTATCGCTCAAGTCGAAGGTGCCGATCGGCTTGGCGCAGCTGCTTGCGGCAAGGTCGTTTGCCGGCTGCAATTCTTCCGTGAGGTCGAAGAGATCGCGGTGGTCCAGATGGCGCGCGCGCGCTTCGCAACCTTTTTGCGCGAGCAGGCGGAGGATCGCCATGCTCGCGGACAGCACCGCCGCTTCGCCGCCGGCGCCCAGCCAGCGGGCGGTTCGGCGCGCCCCACCGATGCCGATCCGCCATTCGCCGCCACCCAGCGCCTCGAGCTTTATGTCGGCGCCGATTTCGCCGAGATGCAAGGGTCCGCCGCCGTCGACCGTGACGGAGACTTTCGGGGCGAGCCGCAGTTCGGCGGCTTGCGCGGCAATTGCGCTGGCAAGGCCACGTGGGTCTGCGATCTCGTCGACGGCAAGTCCGGCCAGCGGCCCGGTTTCGACGGCGAGGCCGCTGGCGATGCCGAGGTCCAAATCGGCCATGAAGTCATCCAGAAGCGGCGCGGTTCGCGCGGTCAGGCCGCGGATCTGCAGATTGCCGCGCGTGGTGATTTCCAGAAGCCCGTTGCCGAAGCGATCCGCCGCCTGCGCGATCTGCGCGAGCTTGGACGGCGTGAGGCGTCCGTGGGCGGGCGCCAGCCGTACGAGCAGGCCATCGCCGGTCTGCATCGGCTGGGCCAGGGAGGGGCAGGCGCCGCGCCGCAGGGTCATGCCGTCGCCTCCTCGCTCTCGGCCTCGGCGATGAGCGCCGCCAGGTCGTCGTCGATCGTGTTGCGGCGCGCGTGCCACAGGCCGCGCCGGCGCGCGGACCGAAAGCGCTCGCCCATGGCGCGGGCCGCAGTGGGGTTTTCGTGGAGCAGAAAGCCGCGCACCGCCTCATCGCCAAGATAGGCGTCGAAGACGGCGTCGATCAGCGCGCTCGAAACGGCCTCGGTGGCCTCGGCGAAGCCGACCAGCCGGTCGACCGTTTCCGTCAGCTCGGCCGCGCCGCGCGGACCGTGCCGCATCTGGCCGGCGATGAACCGGGGATTGATGGCCCGCGCCCGCACCGTGCGTGCGATGGCCTGCGCAAGCGAGCGGGCGCGCGGACGTTCGGGGTCGGTGGTATCGAGCACTACCACATCGGCCTTGCCGCCGAGCGCCGCCACGGCGGCGGAAAAGCCGCCGATGAAGGCGACATCGGCGGAGCCCTCCAATATGTCGCGGCCGGCATCGTCGCCGGTGTGGATCAGCATGTCGGCTCCCGCCACCTGTGCCGCGAAGGCGCCGGGCAGGCTGCGCCCTTCCCCTTCCGCTCCGCCGAAGGCGTGGGAGGCGGCGTCGAGATAGGCCTGCCCGAGCTCAGTGCGCTCCCGCCAGTCGCCGCGCGACAGGCGCTCCTCTATGCCGGCGCCATAGGTGCCGGGCGCCGAGCCGAATATGCGGGCCGGGGTCTTGCCGGTGGCGCGCGCCGCGGCGGCGAGCGGGTTTTCGCCGTCCGCCTCGTCGCGCGCGGCGACCGCCGCTATCGCCGTGTCGAGAAGTGCGATCTGGGTCGGGAACATATCACGGAACAGGCCGGAAATGCGCCAGGTGACATCGATGCGCGGCCGCCCGATGCTGGCCGGTGGCAGCACCTCGATGCCGATGAGGCGGCCGGTGGCGTTGTCCCATTGCGGGCGGCATCCCATCAGAGCGAGCCCCTGCGCGATCTCCTCGCCGCCGGTGCGCAGGCTGGCGCTGCCCCACAGATCGATCACGAGCGCACGCGGCCAATCGCCGTGCTCTTGGCAGTAGCCGCGCACGGCTTCGTCGGCCGCCATTTGCCCGAGCGCGGTCGCCGTCGGCGTCGGCAGGGTGCGCGGGTCGGCGGTAAAGAGGTTGCGGCCGGTGGGCAGCACGTCGGTGCGACCGCGCGCCGGCGCGCCGGAAGGGCCGGGCGGGATATGGCGGCCGTCCAGCGCGGCCAGAAGGGCGGTGCGCTCGGCCTCCGCGCAGGCGGCGCGTTCGGAGCTCTCGGGCGTGTCGCCGGGTCGCTGGCCGCGCCCATAGATGTGCAGCCCGTCCTTGATGGCGAAATCCTTGAGGTCGCACAGCCAGGCGTCGATCTTCATCAGTGCGGTGTCGGTGTCGCCCGTATCTTCCACCCCCGCCTCGCGCGACAGGCCGGTGCGCTGCGCCGTCTCGACGATCAGCCTGGCCAGCCGGTCGCGGCGGCGGCGGTCGAGCCCGTCGGCCTGGGCATATTCGTCGACCAGCCGTTCGAGCTCGCGCTCTTCGTCGGAAAGTCCCGCGCCGGCGAGCGGCGGGGTCAGATGGCCGAGCGTGACCGCCCCGATGCGCCTTTTCGCCTGGGCCGCCTCGCCGGGATTGCTGACGATGAAGGGATAGACGACCGGCAGGGCCCCGGTGACGATTTCGGGAAAGCAGGTTTCCGTCAGCGCGACGGTCTTGCCGGGCAGCCATTCCAGCGTGCCATGCGCGCCCACATGGACGAGCGCGTCCGCCTCAAGCTTCTCGCGCAGCCATGCGCCGAAGGCGAGCAGCGCGTGGCGGGGGGCGAGCGCCGGATCGTGATAGTCAGCGCGCCGGTCGGCGGCACTGCCCCGGTCGGGCGCGAGCGCCACGCTGACATTGCCGAAATGGGCGGCGCGGAAGCGGAATTCTTTGTCTTCCGCCTCGCCCCAGGTTTCTTTGACAGCGTTGCGCGCGGCTTCGGGAAGGCGGTCGAAAAAGGGCCGGTAGTCGGAGAGGGGGAGAGATCCTGATGCTTTTTCCAGCAAGCGCATCAGATCGCGCGATGTTGCCGGGATTTCGCCCACCCCATAGCCGGCTTCCTTGAGGTCGTGCAGCATGGCAAGCACGCTGGCCGGCACGTCGAGGCCGACGGCATAGCCGGTGCGGCCGGGCGCGCTCGGATAGTCTGGGATGAGGATGACGATGCGGCGCTCTCCGCGCGGCTTCGCCTGCAGCGCCAGCAGAGCCGCGATGCGGGCGGCGGCCTGCTCGACGCGGGTCTCCTCCGGCCGGTTGCGCTGGATGCCGAAGGACAGGCCGTCATCGATGTCGGCTTCGTCCTTGAAGGAGATCGCGCCGGCCATGATGCGGCCATCCAGCTCCGGCAGGACGACATGCATGGCGAGATCGGCCGGCGCCAGCCCGCGCTGGCCCTCCTGCCAGGCCTTGCGGCGGGTGGTGGCGGTGATCACCTGGAAGACGGGCAGGCCCAGCCGGTCGAACAGCGTTTTCTCGCCAGGCTCCGCGCCGCTGGAAAAGGCGGTGGCGGTGACGAGAGCGGAAGGCCGCAGGCGCCCGGCCGCTTCCTGCACGAAGGCCGCCGCGTCCCCGTCGCGCAGGCTGGAGACGAAGATGGGGACGGCGAGGAAGCCGCGTTTCTCCAGCGCTGCGCTCAGCGCGTCGATGGGCGCCACGTCGCTGGCAAGCAGCATGGAGCGGTAGAACAGGATCGGCACGAGGGGGCGCGCCTCGTCCAACCGGGCGGTGAAGAAGTCGAGCGGCACGATACCGCGATCCGGCGCGTAGAACCCCGCCTTGGCGAGCGGCACCGGGGCGGGAGCCTCGATCCCGCGTCCCGCCAAAGAGGCCAGCCGCCGCGCCAGCGCGCGCATATTGCCCGGCCCGCCCTCGCGGAAATAGGCGAGCAGCGCCGCGCGTTCTTCCGCCGATACGGTGGAGCGCTCGGCAAGGCGCGAATCGTCCGCCTGGCCTTCGCCCGGCAGGAGTGCCAGCGCGATGCCCTTTTTCCGAGCCAGCGCGGCGAGCCGGTCGCAGCCATAGCGCCACCAGTCGTAGCCGCCGAGAACGCGGACCAGGATGATGCGCGCATGCGCCGCCACGGCGTCCACCCAAAGGTCCACCGACATGGGGTGGCGCAGATCACGCAGGGCGGCAAGCCGCATGGATGGCAGCGTATCGCGCTCGGCCCGCCAGGCCGCCGCCAGCCCCGCCAGATCGCTGTCGGTGAAAGACAGCGCCACCATATCCGCCGGCGCCTGCCGCAGATCGACGGGCTCGATCAGATCGTCAAGCGAAGCGGTGGTGGTGGCGAGGATATGCATCGGATCAAGTCATCAGAAGGCCTTCGATCCGCGCGCGGTCGATGCCTTTCAGCCCGATGATGACCAGGCGGCTCCGGGGCGTCTCGTCGGCCTTCCAGGCGCGGTCGTAATATTGCGAGACGCGCGGGCCGACCGCCTGCACGAGCAGCCGCATCGGCTTGTCCGTCACATGGGCGAAACCCTTGAGACGAAGCACCTCGCCGGTGTCGACGGCGGCGGTCACGCGGCGTTCCAGATCCTCGGGATGTGGCACCGCCGGCAGGTTGACGATGAAGGTGTCGAAATCGTCGTGCTCATGGTCATCCGCGCCGTCATGATGCGTTCTGCGGTTTTCTATATCGTCCTCGACCGCCAGGCCGAGGCCCAGAAGCAGCGCCGGATCGACCTTGCCATGGGCGCTCGGCACGATCTTCACGCTGCGCGCCAGATGCGCCTCGATGCGGCCCCTTGCGCGCTCATTGCCGGCCGCGTCGAGAAGATCGCTCTTCGACAGGATGATGAGGTCGGCGCAGGCGACCTGATCGTCGAACACCTCTTCGATGGGGTCGTCATGGTCGAGCGAATCGTCCGCCGCGCGTTGCGCGTCCAGCGCGTCGAGATCGGCGGCGACACGGCCTTCGGCCAGTGCCGGGCCATCGACCACGGCGATCACACCGTCCACCGTGACGCGGTTCCTGATGGCCGGCCACTGGAAGGCCTGCACCAGCGGCTTGGGCAGCGCCAGACCGGAGGTCTCGATCAGGATGTGGTCCACCTTCGGCTCGCGGGAGAGGATCTGTTCGAGCGCCGGCACGAAATCGTCGGCCACGGTGCAGCAGATGCAGCCATTGGCCAGTTCCAGCACGTTTTCCTCCGGGCAGTTCTCGATGCCGCAGCTCTTCAGGATCTCGCCGTCGATGCCGGCATCGCCGAACTCGTTGACGATGATCGCCAGCCGTTTGCCGCCAGCCCGCTCCAGGACGTTGCGGATGAGTGTGGTCTTGCCGGCGCCTAAAAAGCCGGTGACGACGGTGCAGGGGACGCGATCGGCGGACGCGGTCATGGCAGGTCCTTCAGGTTGTCGAAATTGGGGACGCGGGCGATGAGACCCCGCTTCAGGCTTTCGGGGCGGGCACGGAACGGCATGAAGCCGTCCGCCGACCGGGCGAAAAGCTCGGCGCCGGCGATGAGATCGGCACCGCTGTCGGTGGTGAGCTCGCCGAAGACATAGCTCCAGGCGCCGGGTTTGAGGATGGCGGCGCTGAGGCCACGCTTGCAGTTGCCCAGGCAGGCAACATGCCTGACGCTGACTTGGCTGTTCTCGCCCGCGCGCCTTGTATCGGCCGCCAGCAGCGAACCCGGGCGCGGGGAGACATCGGTCTCACCGGGATGCCGGCAGGAACTGCAGACGATGACGGTGACGCCATGCCGCGGCCCGGAATCGCCGGCGGTTTCATCGCAGTCCGCAGAGGGACGGTCGGTCAGGGGTTCGCGCGCAACGGCGCCGTCGATCGTCAAAACACATTCTCCTTGCCCGGGTCACCCGCCAGGCGGTCAGGATTTCTCGTTTCGACGGCAGGTTTCCTGGCTCGCGGATCGATGCTTTTGCCTGCCTTCCCAAAGCTTCAAGCCTCAGTGGCGTGTCGGCGAAAACTTTCCGCTTACAGTTGCGGGGACAGCTACGGCATTGGACGGAAGTCCGCACCGTATTCCCTCTTAGCTTCCTTCGTTGCGGAAGGAAGACCGTCAGCGATGCATTTAGAGCCGGCTCGTCCTTCCTGTCAATGCGCTCAACAAACCGTTTGCGGCGGGCCACATTTTCGTTATGGTCGGCGCGTCGCCGGTCCTCGAAAGGGACCAAAAGGGAATGCGGTGCGGCGCGAAAGCGCCAATGCCGCGGCTGCCCCCGCAACTGTAGGCGGAGAGTTCGCGTCCATCTGCCACTGAGGCTTGAAGCTTTGGGAAGGCGGGCAAGAACATCGACCCGCGAGCCAGGAAACCTGCCGGCGACCGAAAATTGACACCAATACCCTCGGGTGGAGGGGAGAGGACGGATATGGCGACACATGCTTCGACCACGCACGACGTGGCTTCTTCCGCACAATCTCGCAATTTGCAGCTCGCCCTGGCGGGGCTGCTCGGCATCTTCATCATCGGCTTCGTGGGCTTTTCACAGCTCCAAGCCATGCACAATGCCGGGCACGATTACCGCCACTCCATGGCGTTTCCCTGCCACTGACGAGAGGGTGAGATCATGAGTATTTTTCGCAACGTGGTGTTCGCCGCCGCGCTCGCCGGGCTGTGCGCCGGCATTGTCATGACGGTCCTGCAGACGGCTTTCACGGTTCCGCTGATCCTGCAGGCGGAGACGTTCGAGGCAGCGGGGTCCGGGCACAGCCACGAGGCGCATGGTGAAGCGGCCGGCGGCGCGGAGGATGCTGCCGCGGCACATTCCCACGACGAAGACGCCTGGGCGCCGGCCGACGGGTTCGAGCGGGCGGCCTATACGGCGCTGGCCAACATCGTCACCGGCATCGGTTTCGCGCTGCTGTTGCTGGTGGCGTCGGAATTCGCCGGCGGGCTCGCCAACTGGCGGCAGGGCCTGTTCTGGGGTCTTGCCGGCTTTGCCGCCTTCACGCTGGCGCCGGGGCTGGGCCTGCCGCCCGAACTGCCGGCCATGCCCGCGGCCGATCTGTTGTCCCGGCAGGTCTGGTGGATCGCCACGGTGGCCCTCACCGCCGCCGGCCTTGCGCTGATCGCGTTCCGCGCTTCGCCGCTCATGGCGCTGATCGGCGTGGCGCTGATCGTGGCGCCGCATGTCGTCGGCGCGCCCCAACCGGTAAGTCACGAGACGCCTGTGCCGGCCGACCTGCATCACCGCTTCGTGGTGGCCGTCACCCTTACGAACCTCGTGTTCTGGCTGGTTCTGGGAACCATGGCCGGGCTGGTGCGGACGCGTTTTGCCGCGCGGCTGGGCGCGCCGCGCGCAGGTCTTGCCTGATTCCGGGCTTGGTTCGGGGACCGGTCGCGGTCCGCTCAGCTTCGTGCTGGGCGGCGCCCGGTCCGGCAAGAGCGCGCATGCCGAAAGGCTGATCGAGGCGCATCCGGCGCCATGGTGCTACATCGCCACGGCGCGGGCGTTCGACGATGAAATGCGCGTGCGCATCGCCGAGCACCGCGCCCGCCGCGGTGGGCGCTGGCATACGCTGGATGCGCCCATAGCGCTCGCCGAGACGCTCGACAGCGTGCCGGACGGACAGCCTGTGCTGATCGATTGCCTGACCCTGTGGCTCACCAATGTGATGCTGGGCGAGCACGATGTGGAGGCGGCAAGCCGCCGGCTGTTGCGGGCGCTGACCGCGCCGCGCGGGCCATGGGTGGTGGTCTCCAACGAGGTCGGGCTGGGCATCGTGCCCGAGAACGCGCTGGCCCGCCGCTTCCGCGATGCGGCCGGCCGTTTAAACCAGCAGGTTGCGGCGGCCGCCGACGAGGTGACGCTGATGGTCGCCGGGCTGCCGATGAAGGTGAAATGACATGCGTGAAATCGATGAGAAGGAGGCCGAGCGCCACAAGGCCAAGATGGCCAAGCGAAAGGCCGTGCAGGATGCCGAGGTGGGCGGGAAGACCGTCGAGAAAGGTCTGCTGATCGTCAACACCGGCCCCGGCAAGGGCAAGACGACCGCCGCCTTCGGGCTGGCGCTGCGCATGCTGGGCCATGGCAAGCGGGTGGGCGTCGTGCAGTTCATCAAGGGCGCCTGGCACAGCGGCGAGAAGGATGCTTTCGCCGCATTCGGCGACCGCGTCTCATGGCACACGATGGGCGAGGGCTTCACCTGGGAGACCCAGGATCTGCAGCGCGACATCGCCGCCGCCGAACGCGCGTGGGAAAAGGCCGAGGTGCTGATGGCCGACCCCTCGATCAGCCTCGTGGTGCTCGACGAACTGAACATCGCCCTGCGCTACGACTATCTCGATCTGGAGAAGGTCGTCTCGTCGCTTCAGGCACGCAGGCCGGACCTTCACGTGGTCGTCACCGGCCGCAACGCCAAGCCGGCCCTGGTCGAGGCGGCTGACCTGGTGACGGAAATGGGGCAGGAAAAGCATCACTTTTCCGCCGGCGTGAAAGCGCAGCAGGGCATCGAGTTCTAAGGGGCGTTGCGGTGACGACGACCTTCATCCCTAGAGCCCGAAGGCTGCCTATCCGGAACCCGCGGCGTTGGAATCAGAGCTTCGAAAAAGGGAGGTGATGACGGGCGCATCAAACAAGCAGCGCTGCCGTTGCCGCCGCCAGCACGACCAGCAGGAGGTCCGCCGTCCAGTAAAGCCTGAGCGCGCGTCTGATGTCGGAGGCGTTTGCGTCGCGGCGGCCGCCTTCGCCCATAAGCGCGTCGTCGATCAGGATGCCGCCGTAGCGGCGTGGACCGGCAAGCGCCAGGCCGAGCGCTCCGGCCATCGCCGCTTCCGGCCAGCCGGCATTGGGCGAGCGGTGGCGGCTGGCGTCGCGCCAAACAGCGCGCCAGGCGGCGGAAGGGGAGGCGCCGGGCACGAAGAAGGCCGCGACGGTGAAGAGCAGGGCCGTCAGGCGCGAGGCCGGCAGGTTGACGAGATCGTCGAAGCGCGCGGCCGCCCAGCCGAAATCGGCATGGCGCGGCGTGCGGTGGCCGATCATGCTGTCGGCGGTGTTGACGGCCTTGTAGACCGTGCCGCCGGGCAGGCCGCCGACCGCCAGCCAGAACACCGGCGCCACCACACCGTCAGAGGCGTTTTCCGCCAGGCTCTCGATGGCCGCGCGGGCGATGCCGGCCTCGTCGAGGCTCTGCGGGTCGCGCCCGACGATCTGCGAGACCGCCTTTCGTCCGGCCTCAACGCCATCATTCTCCAGGGCGGCGGCGACGGCGGCCACATGGCTGCCGAGGCTACGCTGCGCGATCAGCGTGCTGCCGGCCAGCGCGGCGGCGAGCAGGCCGGCCCAGCCGTCGAGGAAACCTTGCAGGACGAACGCCGCGCCGCCGGCAACGGCCAGGGTGATGCCGAGGCCGGCGATGCCCATCAACCTGCGGCGCGCCGGCGCGTCCTCCTCACGGTTCAGCCATTCATCGAGCGCGGCGATCAGGCGTCCAATCCAGGTGACGGGATGGCCGATCAGCCGGTAAAGCCGTTCGGGATAGCCGATAGTCAGTTCGACGAGCAGGGCGAGGAAAGCGATGAGGGCGGACATGAAGCTTCATCTGCGTGAGGCGGGGCAGGCGGTGACCGATCACGGCGGCAGTCTGGCGCGTGCGGCGGCGCTGTTTCCGCATGCGCCGACGCCGTGGCTCGATCTGTCCACCGGCATCAACCCGCACTCCTATCCGCTTTTCGACCTGCCCGCCACTGCCTATCGGCGTCTGCCGGAGGAAGCGCGTGCGCAGGAATTAGCGGCTGCCGCCGCACGCGCCTATGGCGCGGAAAGCGCGGCGCATGTGGCCGCCGCGCCCGGCACGCAGATCCTGCTGCCGCTGGTAGCCTCGCTGGTCGATCCCGGGGCGGGGAAGGTGCTTTCGCCGACCTATGCCGAGCATGCCCGTGCCGCCGCGCTGGCCGGGCACCGGGTGGAGGCGGTGGAGCGCTTCGAGCAGCTTTTCGAGTCGAATCTTGCGATAGTCGTCAATCCCAACAATCCGGACGGGCGCGTGGTGCCGCGCGCGCGGCTGCTGGAACTGGCGGCGCATCTTGCGAAGAAGGGCGGGCTTCTGGTGGTGGACGAAGCCTTCATGGATGTTGGGCCGGGCGGCGAGAGTCTTGCGGGCGATGTGGGGGAGGGCGGCATCGTCGTGCTGCGCTCCTTCGGAAAATTCTTCGGTCTGGCCGGGCTGCGCCTGGGCTTTGCGCTCGCCGCCCCTGCCGTGGCGCAAAGGCTTGGCGCGTGGCTGGGGCCGTGGGCCGTCGCGGGGCCGGCAATGGAGATCGGCCTGCCCGCGCTGGACGACCGCAAATGGCAGGCGGCGATGCGCGAGACGCTGCGCGCGGAGGCAGCGAGGCTCGACGGGCTGCTGGAACGGTATGGGCTCGCAGTTTCCGGCGGCACCTACTTGTTCCGCTATGTGCTCACCCCGGCGGCGCCTGATCTGTTCGACTTCCTGGGCGGACGCGGTATTCTCCTGCGCAATTTCGCGGACCGGCCCGAGGCGCTGCGCATCGGGCTGCCGGGCGGCGAGGCGGAGTTCTCGCGCCTGGAGAACGCGCTGGAGAACTGGCGGAAGGGAGAAGGACGATGATCCATGTCTGCCCGCAAACGCAACTGGTGCGGACGCTTGAGGCCACCGGCGCCAGCCATTTGATCACGCTCCTGTCGCCGGATGCGGTGTTCGAGCGGCCGCCGGGCGTTGCCTCGGCCAGCCATCTGCACCTCGTCATGCACGATATTTGCGAGGCGCGGCCGGGCCTGATCGTGCCTTCGGCCGATCATGTGCGCACGATGCTCGACTTCGCGCGCAAATGGGAGCGCCGGACGCCGCTGGTGGTGCATTGCCAGGCCGGCATCAGCCGCTCGACCGCTGCCGCCTATGCCATCGCCGCCGCCTTGATGCCCAAGCGGGACGAGGCCGAGCTGGCGCAGATGCTGCGCGCCCGCGCGCCGAGCGCGACGCCGAACATTCTGGTCGTCGCCCATGCCGACCGGCTGCTCGGGCGCGAGGGGCGCATGGTGCGGGCGGTCGAGGCCATCGGCCGTGGAGCGGAGGCGTTTGAGGGAACGCCTTTTCATCTTCCCTTATTGTGAAGGATCGAACAGGTGGCAGCGGACCGCCGCCTCGCCCACGCGCTTCGGCAGGGGGATGTCGATGTCGCATTGCGGCAGGCGGGCCGGGCAGCGCGGGTGGAAATGACAGCCCGGCGGCGGCGTGACGGGATTGGGGATTTCGCCGGCGATGGCCAGCCGCTCCCTGCCCTCCATGGCAATGTCGGGAACGGCCTCCAGCAGCATCCTGGTATAGGGATGCTGCGGCGCCGAAAACAGCTCGCGCGCGGGCGCTTCCTCCACGAGACGGCCGAGATAGAGCACGCCGACGCGGGTGGCGACATGGCGCACCACGGCCAGGTTGTGGCTGATGAACAGGTAGGTGAGGCCGAGCCGCTCCTGCAGATCGCGCAAAAGGTTCAGCACCTGTGCCTGCACCGACACGTCGAGCGCCGAGGTGGGCTCGTCGCAGACGATGAATTTCGGTTCCGAGGCGAGCGCGCGCGCGATGGCGATGCGCTGGCGCTGACCGCCGGAAAATTCATGCGGGAACTTCTGCCCGTCGCGCGGGTCGAGGCCGACCAGCGAAAGAAGCTCGCCGACGCGCGCGTGCCGGTCTTTCGCGTCGGCGATCAGGCCGAAGGCGCTGATCGGTTCGGCGATAATTGCGCCGACGCGCCAGCGCGGATTGAGGCTGGCGAAGGGGTCCTGAAAGATCATCTGGATCTTGCGGCGCATGCGCCGTTCGGTCTCCATGCTCTTCTTGCCCCAGACATCGGTGCCGTCGATGACGACGGTGCCGGCGCTGGGTTTCAGAAGGCCGACGGCCATCCTGGCGATGGTCGACTTGCCGGAGCCGGATTCGCCCACCAGCGCATAGGTCTCGCCCTCCTTGATGGTAAGGTCGACGCTGTCCACCGCCGTTAGCGACACGCGGGCGCTGCGCTCGATCAGCCGGTTGAGCCAGGGTTTCGACAGGTCGAAGACGCAGCGCAGTCCCTGCACTTCGACGAGCGCCTTTCCGGCTTCCGCCGCTCCGGCATTGAGCCTTCTTCCGGTGACGTTCATCGGCCTGCCTCGCCGACGGGTTGGGGCAGGGCGATGCCGGCCGCCCTGGCGGCCTTCAGATTCTCCGCCGGCGCCGTGGCGGCTATTTCCGGCGCGTGCAGGAAGCAAGCGGCCGCGCTGGCGCCGGTCTCGTAGAGTGCGGGACGTTCGGCGGTGCAATGATCGAAACTGTAGTCGCAGCGCGGATTGAAGGCGCACCCGGAGGGAATGGCGCCAAGGCGCGGCATGGAGCCCGGAATCTGCGCCAGCATCTCGTCGGGGTCGCCAGTCAGCGAAGGGATCGCCGCCATCAGGCCGATCGTGTAGGGGTGCTGGGGGTGCTTGACCACGCTGCGCACCGGGCCGAGCTCGGCCAGCCGCCCGGCATAGAGCACGCAGACGCGATCCGCCGTCTCGGCGATCACACCCATATCGTGGGTGATCAGCAGGACGGCCGCGCCGCGCTCGGCGCATAGGCGCTTCAGGAGCGCGATGATCTGCGCCTGCACCGACACGTCGAGGGCGGTGGTGGGCTCGTCTGCGATCACCAGCTCGGGATCGGCGGCCAGCGCCAGCGCGATGACGACGCGCTGACGCATGCCGCCGGAAAACTGGTGCGGGTAGGCCGAAAGCCGCTCCCCGGCCGCCGGTATGCCCACTTCTTCGAGGAGCCGGCGCGCCTTGTCGCGGGCCTCGCCCGTCGTCATGCGCTGATGGGTAAGGATGGTTTCGACGAGTTGGTCGCCGATGCGGTAGAGCGGGTTGAGGCTCGTCAGCGGGTCCTGGAAGATCATGCCGATGCGCCTGCCACGGATGCGCCGCATGCGGTCCGGCGGCAGATCGTCGATGCGCTCGCCGGCCAGGCGGATTTCGCCGCCGGCGACGCGGCCGGGCGGCTCCAGCAGGCCTATGACGGCGGAGCCGGTGATCGACTTGCCGGCGCCCGATTCGCCGACCATGCCCAGCACCTCGCCGGGGGCGATGTCGAAGGACAGGTCGTCGATCGCCGTCAGCACGCCGCGGCGCGTCGGTATCTCGATGCGGAGGTTGCGGACGGAAAGGGTGGGTTCGGTCATCTGAGCTTCGGGTTCAGGGCGTCGCGCAGCCAGTCGCCAAGAAGGTTGACCGACAGCGCCAGGATGGCGAGCGTGATGCCGGGAAAGATGGTGATCCACCATTCGCCGGAGAACAGGAAATCGTTGCCGATGCGGATCAGCGTGCCGAGCGAAGGCTGGGTCGACGGCACGCCGACGCCGAGGAAGGAGAGGGTCGCCTCGGTGATGATGGCCAGCGCCAGGTTGATGGTCGCAATCACCAGCACCGGCCCCAGCACATTGGGCAGCACGTGCTTGAACATGATGGTGGCGGGGCGCAGCCCGATCAGCCTTGCGGCCAGTACATATTCCTTGTTGGCCTCCACCAGGACGGAGCCGCGCACCGTGCGCCCGTACTGCACCCAGAAGCTGAGCCCGATCGACAGCACGAGGACGACGAACACCACCCGGTCGTAGGACTGTGGGCCGGCCATGGCGCGCGCCACGCCATTGATGAGGAGCGCGATCAGGATCGCGGGAAAGGTCAGCTGCACATCGGCGATGCGCATGACGATGCTGTCCACCCAGCCGCCCAGATAGCCGGCGAGCAGCCCCAGCGTAATGCCGATCAGCATGGCGAAGACGACGCTGGCGAAGCCCACCGCCAGCGATATGCGCATGCCATAGAGGATGGTGGACAGGACGTCGCGGCCCTGGTCGTCGGTCCCGAGCAGGAAGCGCGGATCGCCACCCTCTTCCCAGACCGGCGGGTAGAAGCTGTCGAGAATGGAGATGGTGGCCGGGTCGAACGGATTGTGCGGGGCGATCAGCGGAGCGAACAGTGCCGCCAGCACGAAAAGCGACACCACGAGTGCCGAGACAACGGCGAGCGGAGACCGGGTGAAGGAGTACCAGATGTCCGAATCGAGCGCACGGGCCAGCCGGCCAGGTTCGGGCGCTTCGGGTTTACCCTGTGTGTCGGTGATCCTGGCCATGGCTTACCCCGCTGTCCCGCCGAGGCGGATGCGGGGATCGACCGCCACATAAAGCAGGTCGACGATGAAATTGATCAGCACGAACAGGAAGGCGATCAAAAGCAGATATGCCGCCATGATGGGGATGTCGACATTCTGCACGGCCTGCAGGAACAGGAGCCCCATGCCCGGCCACTGGAAAACCGTCTCGGTGATGATGGCAAAGGCGATGATCGAGCCGACTTGCAGGCCCGTGATGGTGATCACCGGCACCAGCGTGTTTTTGAGCGCATGGCCGAAATTGATGGCGCGCCGCGAAAGCCCGCGGGCGCGGGCGAACTTGATGTAGTCGGTGCGCAGCACTTCCAGCATCTCGCCGCGCACCAGGCGCATGATGAGCGTCATCTGGAACAGGCCGAGCGTGATCGACGGCAGGATCAGCGATTGCAGGCCGGACTTGGTCAGTAGGCCCGTTGTCCACACCCCGCCGAGATCGACGGTCTGGCCGCGGCCGAAAGAGGGCAGCCAGCCGAGATTGACCGATACCACGAAGATCAGAAGGATGCCGATCAGGAAGGTCGGCAGCGATACCCCGATGAGGCTGACGGCCAGGAAGCCGCGCGCCAGCCAGGTGTTGCGGTAGAGCCCGGTATAGACGCCCATCGGCACGCCCACCGCCAGCGCAAACAGCGCCGAAACCAGCGACAGTTCCAGCGTGGCGGGCAGGCGCGAGGCGATCAGCGAGGCGACCGGCTGCTTGAACTGATAGGATATGCCGAAATCGAACTGTGCCGCCTTCAGGACGAACCGGCCGAACTGCAGCAGAACCGGGTCGTTGAGACCCAGCGCCTCGCGCAGTGCGGCGCGCTCTTCCGGCGAGGTATCGACGCCGACGAGCTGGTTCACCGGGTCGCCGACGAAGCGGAACATGACGAAGGAGATCAGCGCGACGACCAGGATGACGCCGAGCGCCTGAACCAGCCTTTTGATGGCGAATGCAATCATGAACCCGGAACTCTGAAGCCTGCAGTGCGGCCCGCGCCGGCGGCGCGGGCCTGATGATGGGAAGCCGGCTTCAGTTCACCGTCGCCCAGTAGAACAGCACCTGGTTGTCCGGCCGCTGAACGATGTCGACGTTCTTGCGCTTGCCCCACACGAGCGACTGCTGGTGCAGCGGAATGTGCGAGGTCTCCCCGGTCATGATCGTGTAGGCTTCCTTGATCAGGGCGTCGCGCTTGGCCTCGTCGATCTCGACAACGATCTGTTCGGCCAGTGCGTCCACCTTCTCGTTGCAGTAGCCGCCGAGGTTGAACGGACCGCCGGCGCCCGTCTCGTCACGGCAGCCGGCGAGGTTGGTCAGAATGTTCCACGAATCGAACGAGCTGGGCGTCCAGCCGAGCAGGTAGAAATCCGTGTCGTAGCCGCCCGGCGCCAGCACCTTCGCGAAATACTGCGCCTTCGGCTGGGCGTTGAGGTTCACCGTGACGCCGATGCGGGCCAGCATCGACACGACGGCCTGGCAGATCGCCTCGTCATTGACATAGCGGTCGTTCGGGCAGTCCATGCCCACGGTGAATCCATCCGGATAGCCAGCTTCGGCAAGCAGGGCCTTGGCGGCGTCCGGATCGTAGGGCCAGCGCTCGAACTCGTCGGCATTGGCATAAAGATCGTTCGCTATCAGCAACGGCACGGGTGTCGCCAGGCCGCGCATGATGCGGTCCTTGATGGCCTCGATGTCGATGGCCTGGTAGACAGCCTTGCGAACATTCGGATCGCGGAACGGGTTCTTGCCCTTGACGTTCGAGGTGGGCAACTCGTCACGGATCTGGTTGAAGCCCAGATGGATGACGCGCAGTTCCGGTCCGACCAGCGCCTCGGTGTCGGCATTGTCGTTCACGCGCGGAATGTCCTGCACGGGGACGGGATCGATCAGGTCGACGTCGCCGGCCAGGAGTGCTGCGACGCGGGTGCCGTCGGCAGCGATCGGCGTGAAGACAACTTCCGTAAGATTGTGCTCGGGCGCGCCCCACCAATTGGAATTGGGCTTGAACACCGTCTTGATTCCGGGTTCGTGGCTTTCGATCACGAAGGGGCCGGTGCCATTGGCCTTGAAGGCCGCCGGACCAGGATTGGTGTCGCGCGCCGAGATGGGACCGACCGCGCCTTCCGCCTCGGCCCATTCCTTGTCCATGATGTACCATGTATCCCACTCGTAATGCAGGATGGGATTGGGCGTCTTAAGCTTCACCTCGACGGTGTGGTCGTCGATCTTCACCCACTCCGAATCCGCCGGAATGC
The DNA here is from genome assembly GCF_036621415.1 of Nitratireductor thuwali. Classification (NCBI taxonomy): domain Bacteria; kingdom Pseudomonadati; phylum Pseudomonadota; class Alphaproteobacteria; order Hyphomicrobiales; family Phyllobacteriaceae; genus Nitratireductor; species Nitratireductor thuwali. Next base: position 99,802 of record NZ_CP030942.1, on the reverse strand, counting down.
GCGTCTTCAGGTCCGAACCCTCGGCCAGCACGCGCTCGGCGGAAAAGATCACGTCGTCTGCGGTAAAGTCATTGCCGTTGGCGAATTTGACGCCCTGGCGCAGGTGAAAACGCCATGTCAGCGGGTCAACGGTTTCCCAGCTTTCGGCAAGGCCGGGAATGATCGTGAGATCCTTGTCCCGCTTGGTCAGCCCCTCGAATACATTTCCGAGCATGCCGAGCGTGAACGTCTCGTTGAGCGAATAAGGATCGAGCGCGTTCAGCGTGCCCTGGAACGCATAGCGCAGGGTCTTGGCGCTGGCCTGTTGGGCGGCTGCCAAGGAAAGGCAGGCCGCGACGAAGGCAAGCCCGGCCCATCGCAAGGAAGTGGCAAAATATCTTGAAAGCGTTTGCGGCATCACCCGTTCTCCTCTTGGTATAGCTTCGGGTCGGACGGCAGTCATGATTGCCATCCGACCCTTGGCGTCTGTGCCGATTCGATTGTCCCCGGACGTGTTCCTAGGTGCCTTGGCACCCAGACATGTCTCATTTGTTTATTCATATTCCGACCGGCGACCGTAACGAAAGCTGCGTGTTTTACAAGCCTGTCGTAACGGGTTCGGCTTGCATCATCCGTGCCGGCGCGGCGGCCGGAACGGGTAGCAGCGTTCGTCCACCGGAAATATCGGGCTGAAAAGGATGGACAACGTATTCGCCAGGTGATGTCATCCGCGCGTTACACAAGCTGACCAATAGAGACCGGTCTTCAATCCGGCGATACAGGAACCAGGGAGAACAATCATGAAGTTTCGGACAATCGTTTCCGCGGCGACCGCCTTGACGGTGGTGCTGCCGGCCATGGTGGGCGCCGCGCAGGCGCAGACGCAGATACAGTTCTGGCACGCCATGTCGGGACGGCTGGGCGAGCTGCTCGACGCACAGGTGGCTAAGTTCAACGAAAGCCAGAACGACTATGAGGTCGTCGCCACGCTCAAGGGCAATTATTCGGAAGCGCTGAATGCCGGCATCGCCGCGTTCCGTGCCGGCGAGCAGCCACATATCCTGCAGGTCTTCGAGGTGGGCACGGCAACGATGATGGCGGCCGAGGGCGCCGTCAAGCCAGTCTACGAGATCATGGAGGAAGCCGCGGAACCGTTCGACGCCAACGCCTATCTGGCCGCGGTAGCCGGCTATTACACGACCGCCGACGGCCAGATGCTGTCGCTGCCCTACAATTCCTCGACGCCGGTCCTTTATCTCAACAAGAACGCGCTGGAAGCGGCCGGCCTCGACCCGGAAGCCAGGCCCGCCACCTGGCCGGAAGTGGAGGAGATCCTCGTCAAGCTGAAGGAATCGGGCTCGGCCTGCCCGTTCACGACCGCATGGCAATCGTGGATTCATCTGGAGAATCTCGGCGCCTATCACAACGTACCCTTCGCCACGCAGGCCAACGGCTTCGAGGGTGTCGACGCGGAGCTCGTCTTCAACGGCGATCTGCAGGTCAAGCATATCTCCAAGCTGGGCGAATGGGCCGAGGAGGGGCTTTTCAGCTATTCCGGCCGCCGCAATGAGGGCGGGGCGCGCTTCCGCTCGGGCGAATGTGCCCTGTTCACCGAATCGTCGGCCGGCTATGCCGGCGTCAAGGCGGAAGCCGACTTCCCCTTCACGGTGACGAACCTGCCCTATTGGCCGGACGTGGAGGACGCGCCGCTGAATACCATCATCGGCGGTGCCTCGCTCTGGGTGATGTCGGGCCACGAGGCGGAAGAATATACCGGCGTCGCCAGGTTCCTGACCTTCCTGTCGAGCCCGGAAGTGCAGGCGCAATGGCATCAGGACACCGGCTATCTGCCGATCACCCATGCGGCCTACGAGCTGACCAGGGAGCAGGGCTTCTATGAAGAGAATCCGGGCACGGACGTTGCCATCAAGCAGATGACCGGCAAGGAGCCGACGGACAATTCCAAGGGCATCCGACTCGGCAACTTCGATCAGATCCGCACGGTCATCGACGAGGAGCTGGAAGCCGTCTGGCAGGGCCAGAAGGACGCCAAGGCGGCGCTCGACCAGGCGGTGTCGCGGGGCAACGAGCTGCTGCGCCGCTTCGAGCAGTCGGTACGCTGACGGACAAGGCTTGCGGCCGGCGGGGCGACCTGCCGGCCGCAAGCCGCATGCCCCGATATGGAAAAACGCGTAACCTTCGACCATCGGCTCCTGCCTTATCTGCTGCTGACGCCGCAGCTGGTCGTGACCGTCGTATTCTTCTTTTGGCCGGCGGCGCAGGCGCTCTACCAGTCGCTTCTGCTGCCTGACCCGTTCGGGCTGAGCTCGCGCTTCGTCTGGCTGTCCAACTTCGAGTACCTGCTCACCGACCGCTACTACCTCCAGTCCTTCACGACGACGGCGGTGTTCACCTTCTTCGTGACGCTGGTGTCGATGTCGGTGGCGCTGCTGTTCGCCGTGCTTGCGGATCAGGTCATCAAGGGGGCGGGCACCTACAAGACATTGCTGATCTGGCCCTATGCGGTGGCACCGGCGGTGGCGGGCGTCATGTGGCTGTTCATGTTCCAGCCGTCGATCGGCGTCCTGGCGTTCTACATGAAGGCGGCCGGCTTCCGCTGGAATCCCGTGCTCGACGGCACGCACGCCATGACGCTGGTCATCCTGGCGGCGGCATGGAAGCAGATAAGCTACAATTTCCTGTTCTTCCTGGCCGGGCTTCAGGCGATCCCGAAGAGCCTGATCGAGGCGGCGGCCATCGACGGAGCCGGCAAGTGGCACCGCTTCCGCACGATCGTCTTTCCGCTGCTTTCGCCGACCACGTTCTTCCTGCTCGTCGTCAACGTCGTCTACGCCTTCTTCGAGACCTTCGGCATCATCCACACGATGACGGCGGGCGGGCCGGGCCAGTCGACCACCATCCTCGTCTACAAGGTTTATGCCGACGGCTTCGTCGGCCAGGACCTCGGCTCGTCGGCGGCGCAATCCGTCATCCTGATGGTCGTGGTCGGCGCGCTGACGATAATCCAGTTCCGCTACATCGAGCGGCGCGTGCACTACTGAGGAACAGGCATGGTTGAGAAACGGGGCATCGGGACGATCGTGATGCATCTGGTGCTGATCACCGGCATCGTCATCGTCTGCTTTCCCATCTATCTGACCTTCGTCGGCTCGACGCTTACGCATTTCGAGATCATCCGGCCGCCGATGCCGCTCGTGCCCGGTCCGCACTTCATCGACAATTACGCGCGCGCGCTGACTTCCGGCGTCCATGTGCCGGTGGGGCGGATGCTGTTCAATTCTCTGGTCATGGCGATGGGTATCGCAGTCGGCAAGATCGCCATCTCGATCCTGTCGGCCTACGCCATCGTCTATTTCCGCTTCCCCTTCCGCATGCTGGCCTTCTGGGCCATCTTCATGACACTCATGCTGCCGGTCGAGGTGCGCATCGTGCCGACCTACGAGGTCGCCGCCTCGCTCGGCCTGCTCAACACCTATTCCGGGCTGATCCTGCCTCTGATCGCGTCCGCCACGGCGACCTTCCTGTTCCGCCAGTTCTTCCTGACGGTGCCCGACGAGTTGCTGGAGGCCGCGCGCGTCGACGGGGCGGGACCGTGGCGCTTTTTCAAGGACATTCTACTGCCTCTGTCGTTGACCAACATCGCGGCGCTGTTCGTCATCCTCTTCATCTATGGCTGGAACCAGTTTCTGTGGCCGCTGCTGATCACCACGAAGCCCGAGATGAACACCATCGTCATGGGGCTGAAGCAGATGATGCCGATCGCCGACGATTACGGCAACTGGCCGGTGACCATGGCGGCGGCCATGCTGGCCGTGCTGCCGCCGGTGGCCGTCGTCCTGTTGATGCAGCGGCTGTTTGTCAAAGGCCTCGTCGAGACCGAGAAATAGAAGGACAAGAACCGGAATGGCGACGATTTCCATCCGCGACATCAGGAAGAGCTACGGGAAGACCGAGGTCATTCATGGAGTGAGCCTCGACGTGGCCGACGGCGAATTCATCGTCATCGTCGGGCCTTCCGGCTGCGGGAAGTCGACGCTTCTGCGCATGGTCGCGGGGCTGGAACGCATTACCGCGGGAACGATCGACATCGGCGGTCGCGTGGTCAACGATCTGGAGCCGCGCGAACGCAACATCGCGATGGTGTTCCAGAACTACGCGCTTTACCCGCATATGAGCGTTTTCGACAATATGGCTTATGGGCTGAAGATCGCCGGCCAGTCGAAGGAGGAAATCCGCGCGCGCGTCGACAAGGCGGCGGCCATGCTGCAGCTCCAGCCCTATCTGGACCGCAAGCCGCGCGAACTATCCGGCGGGCAGCGACAGCGTGTCGCCATGGGCCGGGCACTGGTGCGCGACCCGGCGGTCTTCCTCTTCGACGAGCCGCTGTCCAATCTCGACGCCAAGCTGCGCGTGCAGATGCGGCTCGAGATCAAGCAGCTCCAGCGCTCGGTTGGCACGACGTCGCTTTATGTCACGCACGATCAGGTGGAGGCGATGACGCTGGCCGACCGGCTGGTGGTGATGAATGGCGGGATTGCCGAGCAGATCGACACGCCGATGGCGGTCTATGAACGGCCCACCACGCGCTTCGTCGCCGGTTTCATCGGCTCACCGGCGATGAACATGCTGGAAGGCACCGCCAAAGGCCCGGTATTCGCGCTGGAAGGGGGCGGAAGGCTAACATTCGGCGATGCGGAACTGGCGGAAACCGAGCGCCCGGTTCTGCTCGGCATACGCCCGGAACATCTGAAACTGGCCGCATCGGACGAGGCGGTGCTCGAGCTTTCCGTAACGGCGGTTGAGACGCTTGGCGCCGACACGCTCGCCCATGGCAACCTGAGCGGCGCCAACGGCGCCGGCAGCGGGCTCATCGCCCGGCTTCCCGGCAGCGTCAAAGTGGCCCCCGGAGACACGCTCCCGCTGGCCATCGACCGCGGCTCGGTGCACCTCTTCGACGCCGAAACGGGGCGGCGGGTCTAAGATCGGAAAAACCGTGGCACCTTTCCCCCGTGCGCGCCGATGCGCGGCATCACGGCCCAGTTTTGGAGATGCGGGCGATGCGGTTGCCTCGGAAGGTGCCGATCCAGTATTCGGATCCGAGATCGAGCGCCGTCGTGCCTGATCCGAACTCCTTGGATCCGGGATCGCGCACAATCGTCTCGGCCTTGAGGGTCTCGGGATCGATGCGCAGCACGTCGAAGGCTCCGTGGCAGACGCGGGCGTCGCTCATCGGGCATTCGGCGAACGCCTCGACATTCTCCGCGCGCTGCCCGGTCACCAGCACGCGGCCTGCCTCATCCCACTGCAGATTGTCGGCAAACACGCCGATATCGACCGATTGCCGCCGCGGCGAAACAGCACTGCGCTCGATCCTGTGCACCCTGCGGGCTCTCCATTCGGCGACGAAATAGGCGCTGCCATCGGGCGTTGCGAGGATGCCATTGGGTCCCGACATGGCGGTTCCCTCGACCTCCTCCCAGCCGTTACCAGGCGACCATTCGAGCACGGCTCCGGTGGCTTTCCCGGCCGTCAGCTTCTCCGTCCATCCGGTGTCGTTCTCGTCGAAGAATTTGGTCACGGCGAAAGCTCCGTCGGGCAACGCCGCGACGCTGTTCAACTGCGCACCGTCGGGCGCCGGCACACAGCCCCTCCAGACGAGCGACGGCTCCTTGTCGGCCTCCAGCACGATGTCGAAGATCTCCACTGCCTCTCGCCCGCCATGTCCCACAGCGAGCAGCCTCAGACCGTCCTCCCGCTCAGCGAGCGCCAGACCCTGGCCATGGAACGAGGCCGAGGCGGGCCGGCCGGGGCAATCGGGATAGGCGGCGCTGTCGGGTTCCGCCTGGATCGCATCGATTTCAAGGCTGCGCCAGGAGTGGTCGGCGGCATTCAAGAGATAGAACATGCCTCGGGTTTCGCCGGGACCGGCCATGTGGCTCGCCAGCACCCAGTGCGTGCCCGGAATCCTGACCAGATCCTCGGCATTGGCCGGGCCGCAGATGAAGTCGGGGTCGGCCTCGCCATCGCATGTCGCGGCATTCCATTTCGCCGCCGACGCCGCGGCGGACGGGCAGAGCCCGGTCAGCAGGAACAACAGGGCAAGAATAACCAGATCCGCTCGCCGCTCCGTGACTGCCCGCCTGTCAGAGATGCTTGTCGTCGTCGTCAACTTTTCCTCCATCTCTCGAACAAAAGTTCTGGCAACCGTGCTGCCGGCGCTATGCCGGCCGTAGCTGCTCGCGCGGCTGCGCCGGAAAGGCGAAGGCCACCGCCAGTGCGCCGAAGCCCACGGCAGAGGATCCTATGAACAGCCAGCCATAGGCGCCGAAAGCGTCGAACACCCAGCCGCCCGCCAGCGGACCGAACGCCATGCCAATGCTCGACAGCATGGTCGCGGCACCGAACACGGTTCCCATCACGGCCTGCCCGAAATAGTCGCGGGCAAGCACGGCGTAGAGCGGCATGACGCCGCCATAGGTCGCGCCGAAGATCACGGCGAGCACATAGAACTCCTCAAGCTGATTGACGGCGGTATAGGCCCCGATCGCCAGGGCCTGCACCAGCAGCCCGGCGATCAGGACCGGCTTGGCGCCGAAGCGATCACCAAGGACGCCGAAAAGAACGCGGCCGCCGAGCCCCGCCAGGCCCTCGACGCTGTAGATGCTCACCGCCGCCATCGGCGCCACGCCGCAAACCATGGCATAGCTGATCATGTGGAAGATCGGCCCGGAATGCGCGGCGCAGCAGGCAAGGAAGGTGAGACCAAGAACCAGGAACTGGGGAGACCGGAGCGCCGTCCCCACCGAAACGCCGTGGGCGCCGGCGGCGAGACCGGACGCGGCGTCGGCTGCGACCGGCGCAGGTGGGCGGCGCACCAGCAAGGCGGCCGGTATCAGCAGCGCCCAGGCGGTAAGGCCGATGGCCAGCATCGCCGTGCGCCAATCATAGGTCGAGATCAGCCATCGCGCGAAGGGCGAGATCGTCATCGGCGCCACGCCCATGCCCACCGAGACGAGCGAGACCGCAAGGCTGCGGTTCTTGTCGAACCAGCCCGTGGCCGCTGCAATCATGGGTGCAAAGAAGGCGCTTGCCGACAGCCCGACGAGAATGCCGTAAGTCAGTTGGAACTCGAGTTGCGATTGGGCCCGGCTCGCCAGCACCAGCGCGAGCCCGAGCAACACCGCGCCGATGAGCACGACGATGCGGGTGCCGAAGCGGTCGCTTGCCGCGCCCCAGCCGAAATTGCCGAGGGCCATGGCCAGGAAATTGACCGTCATCGCGCTGGAAATGCCTGTACGCGACCAGCCGGTTGCCGCGGACATCGGGTCCAGGAAGACCGCCAGCGAAAACATCGCCCCCATGGCGACACAGCCCATAAGCGCGCCCGCGCCGATGATTACCCAGCGGTACGAATCGTCCATCCCCGGTTGCTCCCTGTTTCGATCAACAATCGCCGGCCAAGCGGCGGCATCTGCGCCTTTTGGCGTCATTTGCGATCCAAGGACGATCGGCTGGACGTGTATTCGACAGAACCACCGGATTTTTTAGCTTTTGCCGGCGGCCCTCAATCCCATGGCTCCGGACCCACGGCGCTTTCCGCATCCATGCGGGACGCCAGGTGATTCCATCGACTTGATCTTGCGAAGGTCCGGACGAAAACCGCTTCCACTTTTCCTGGATTGCTCAATGCCGTTTGCGACACGAGCTGGATTCGGGGCCCTTTGGGGACTGGTTCAGGTAATGCTATCGATCTTCCGGAGAAAAACCCGCGCGCTCTGCCGCGCTCGCTTTCGAACTGAGACGGGTGATTTCCATCTTTCCTGGTGCCGCAATCTTGATCTTCGGCATTGCGGCCCTGGCTCACAGTGGCTTGTTCGGCCCCTGGCGCGGTCCGTCACCCGGCCGCAGTCGCAGAGGCCGTCATCGCACCGCCATCCTTCTCGGCTTGACCATTGCGTGGCTGGACACCTTGCGAGCTGCGGCCATCGGCGTTCAGCTCTCACGCTGCGTCAGATATGTCCGATTCCAGATCGAACACGCCATCTGGCAGCGACAGCGCCCGGGCGATCCGCTCCCGGTAGCCCTTGTCGAAGCGGTGGCCGGCTTCGATCTGTTCTATCTCTTCGGCGGTCAGGCCGCTCGTGACGGCCACGTCCTCTATAGTGTAGCCGAGATGTTCCCGGTAAGCACGGACGATGCTCGTCCCCGCTGATATCGCATTGGACACTGCCTCTGGCAGCGCAAAGGGCGTTGCAGTAGCCATTTTGCCTCCAAATAGTGGATCGGCCGAGCGGAAATCCGATAGATGTCGGTCGATGTGGGGCGGATGCCGAAATGCCTTCCTGGGGCAGCATCCGAAAGTACAGGCACTCTCGAAAACAAAGAGGCGCTCGCACAATATGGAGGCTGATTGGCCGCCGATCAAGAACTCAATCCGTCTCCCGCCGGCGGCAACGCATCGACTCATTGCGCGGCGCTCCCGAGAAGGAGGCGTTGGACCTCGCCATCTTCGTCTGTACCAGCCCATCGGGGGAGGCGACATGCGGCAACTCCCACCAGTGCGCTACCGGCTCCTGGTGGGAGCTGAAATTGTTACGACGCGACCGGCGGCTTCGGCTTCTTAGGCGTGCCGTGGAGGCGCGGATCGCCCGCCGCGAGCTCTTCGACCGTTTCGCCCAAGGGCTGAGGGTCGGCCAGATATTCGAACTTGCCCTTGCCGTCCGGAGTGGGACCTTTGGCCCAGCGGCCTTGCTCGCTCGCGGTGCCGTCAGAGCAGTTCCAGAACTGATACGCCACCTCGGACTTCTCTCGCTCCTGCGGGAACGTAGCGGGAGCAGGCGTCATATCCAGCCCGTCCGCCTCGAGCTCGGCGATGGCGGCGAGCCATTGGTTCTGGTGCATGGTGTCCCGAGCGATCAGGAATGAGAGCATGTCCCGCACGCCCGGGTCGTCGGTCATCTCGTAGAGCCGGCAGACCTGAAGCCGTCCCTGCGATTCGGCGGTAACGTTGAAACGGAAGTCGGCAAGAAGATTGCCCGAGGATATGGTGTAGCGGGCGTTCCAGGGATAGCCGACACTGTCGGTAGGGGTCGCTCCCTGGCCTGAAACTATGGCGTGCTGAGGGTTCATCCCGGAGACGAGCACATCCTCCATGCGAGTGCCGCCGAGCACTGCGCCAATGGCCGAGTTCTTGGCGGCGTCCTCGCGCGCTTCCACTGGCGAGGTCTCGAGCAGCCGCGCGATCATGGTGGCCAGCATCTCAACATGAGCGATCTCTTCGGTACCGATATCGAGGATCATGTCGCGGTACTTTTCAGGAGCGCGACAGTTCCAACCTTGGAAGAGATAGGTCATCATGACGCTGATCTCGCCCCACTGGCCGCCCAGGACTTCCTGAAGCTTCTTCGCGTATACGGGATCCGGTCGCTCCGGTTTAGCATTGTACTGATACTTGTTGGTCCGAAAGAACATGTAGGTCTCCTTGGCTTGGGGGAACCTGCAGCCGGCGCTGCCGGTTCGCCCCCAACTGGAACCGCTGACATAGGTTCCGGCTGAGCCGTGAGGGGGGCAAACCCAAAAAGACGCCCGGCCGCAAAGACAGGGCGCAAGTTGGGAGGAAACCCAACTAGGAGACCTGTCGCTTCGCCTCCGCGCGCGTCCATTCGGGAAGCATGCCGCCATGGGCGGCGATAAGCTCGTCGACGAGATTCCAGATCTGCTCGAGGTCGAGCTCCGCGGCGGTGTGCGGATCCATCATCGCAGCGTGGTAGATGTGCTCGCGGTTCTCCGACATGAGGGCGGCGACCGTCAGCTCCTGCACGCTGATGTTCGAGCGCATCATCGCCGTCAGTTGCGGGGGCAGCTTGCCCACGACGGTCGGCTGGATGCCATTCGCATCGACCAGGCAGGGCACTTCGACGGCGCAGCCTCGAGGCAGCGAGGTGATGTAGCCGTCGTTCGGCACGTTGCCATAGATGACCGAAGGCTCGCCCGTCCACACGGCGTTGACAATGGAGGAGGCATATTCGTGGCTGGCCTCCACCTTCATGCGGTCGGTCGTCTTGTACCGCTCCGCCTGCGCCTTCCAGCTCTCGATCTGCTCGATGCAGCGCCTGGGATACTCATCGAGCGGGATTGCGAATTTTTCGATCAGGTCCGGCCGGTCGCGCTTGATGAACCAGGGCGTGTATTCGGCGAAATGCTCCGAGCTTTCGGTCACGAAATAACCGAGGCGCAGCAGCATTTCGAAGCGTACCTTGTTCGGGCAGCGCGGCATGGACCGGTGTTTCGGGAGCCGGCCTTCCAGATATCCCTTCAAGAGGTCGGGATAAAGGTCGCGGAAGCTGCCGTCCGCCATCTTCTCCTCGAAAGTGAGGTAGAAGGCCATGTGGTTGATGCCGGCGGCGCGGTATCGGACGTTGCCGACCGCAATCCCGAGCTCGCGCGCGAGCTCGCAGGCCGTGCCCTGAACCGAATGGCACAGGCCCACCTGCCTGATCTGCGGAAACTTTTCCGCGATTGCCCAGGTGTTGATGGCCATCGGGTTCACATATTGCAGGAGGATGGCTTGGGGGCAGACCTCCAGCATGTCCTCGCACACTTTCCACAGATGCGGCACGGTACGGATGCCGCGCATGATGCCGCCCACGCCAATCGTGTCGGCGATGGTCTGCCGCAGGCCGTATTTCTTCGGCACCTCGAAGTCGATCACGGTCGACGGCTGATAGCCGCCGATCTGAAAGGCGACGATGACGAAGTCGGCGCCCTCAAGGGCGGCGCGCCGGTCCGTATAGGTTTCCACCTTGGCGGAGACGCCGAGCGTGGCGGCGAGCTTGCCGGCGACGAGGGCGCTTTCGTCCAGGCGCTGCGGGTCGACATCCATCAGCGCTACGGTCGCTCCGCCGAGAGCGGGGCGCTGCAACACGTCTCCGATGATGTTCTTCATGAAGACGGTCGAGCCGGCGCCGATAAAGGCGATTCTTGGCTGTGCCATTCCGTTGGCTCCGAAATTCAGGCGGCAATGTCAGGGCGAAGCGTACCTCTTGCGCCATTGCGCGCAATCCGGTTCTCTAAGCATCTGTTCCGGTTTTTAAAGACGAGTGGGCGAGGAGGGCAGTGAGCGTGCCGCAAACAGCAGGTTCAGCCGGCCAGGAAAAGGCAAAGCCATTGCCCCGGCCCGACCGGCGGTTTTACGCCGGCAGCAAGGCGTTTGGCCGGTTTGGCATGCGCTGGTTTGCATCCCGGCCGATGGAGACCGAGCACTGGCACGGCCATATCGAGTTCAACTGGCTGACGAAAGGCGCAATGGCCTATCGCTTCGACGGCCGTTCCGTCGAAATCCCGCCGCGACGGCTTGCGATGTTCTGGGCCGGCATTCCGCATCAAGCGGTAAATATCGACCGCGGGGCCGACGCGCACGCCCTCCAATGCAACATCTACCTGCCGCTCGATGCATTTCTATGCATGACGGGCCTTGGCCGGTTGACGGAGACCATGATCGGCGGCGGCGTCATTTTGCTGCCGACCGACGCTGTGGACGACCGCCTTCTTCAAAGATGGTACCGGGACTACCGCAGCGGCGATGCCGAGCGGGCGGATATATTGAAGCAGGAAATCACCACCATGCTGCGGCGCGCCGCCCTTGTCGGATGGGATGAATGCCTGCCGCCATGGGTAGACGCATTGGAGCCAGGACCACGCACGGCTACGCCGCTGCAATATGTCGTCTCGATGGTGCGCCATATCCATGAACATCTGACAGAGCCGATCGCGGCAAAGGACATTGCCAGGGTCGTCGGTCTGCATCCCAATTACGCGCTCAACCTGTTTACGCGCGTGATGCGCACGCCCATGCGCCGCTTCATCATCCGGATGAGGCTTATCCGGACGCGGGCGCTGCTGTTCGAAGGCAATCTGTCGATCGCCAATGTGGCCTACCAGTCCGGCTTTTCCTCACAAAGCCAGTTCTACGTCCACTTCAGGGATGCCTACGGCGTGACGCCTTTCGAGATGCGGCAGAAGCGGTCGTTCGTGTAGCCGCCGCCTGAAACAGGAGGACCCCGAGGAGACAGCCGCCCACGTGCATTTCCGTGCTCGCGGCAATCGCGCGATCCGCAAAGGCTTGCGGGCGCCCGCCGCCCGAAAGGGCGGCAGGCATTCCGGCCGGCGAGCCGGGCTACTGCATGGTGCCGCCCTGTTCACCGAGGACATCGACAACGATCCGGTCCGGACCCTCCCGGCAGGTGGTCATGACGGTCTCGACGTCGATTTCGGGCATGGTGCCCCCGGCTCCCATGTCACCGGTCGTGCCGGCAGTGGTCGTCGTGTCGGTACTGGCAGTCGTGCCCGTCGCGTCCGTTTCAGCCGTGGCTGCGGTATCGGTGCCCGCGGCGTCGCCGGTAGCGTCGGTATCGGCCTCGGCTGTCGTGTCGGACGGTTCGGTCGTGCCGGCCGCGCCGCCGGTCGTGCCGGTCTCCGCCGAAGCGGTAGTATCACCTGTCGTGGCCGTCCCGGAGGCCGCGGCCGAGGTGTCGGATCCGTGCGCTAATTGATAGCCGGCGATGAAATACAGCGTGCGCTCCTGGTCCTCAGTCTCCAATTCCACGATCTGCGCACAGGTAATGGTGTCAGGCGACATGCCCATTCCGTTTGCCGAAGCGCCGCTGTCCGTTTGCGCCAGCGCGACGCCGGCCCCTACTGTCAGCGCAACTGCGCCAACCGAGGTCATGAGAAGTTTTTTCATGGTTAGATTCTCCCGATCGAGTTTGAGGTACTGCTTATTCACGGCTGCTGAACCTTCATCCGCGCGCGGTGTTCCCTCCGCCTGCAAAAATAGACCAGCCGGCAGGCCGACGAGCAGGACGGGCCCTGCGGGCCGACCCGTTGTCTGACGTTGCGATCAAATCAGCTGGCGGATTTCCGAGCCGTCGGCCAATGAGCTGCGGGATGTGCGGGCTGGGCCGGATACCAAGCGGACTGGACCGTATCGATGCGCAATGGCAAGCAAGCGCCGTTGGCGCTACCCGTCCCCGGCGGATGTACAAGCGGGGCGCTTAGTTCGCGCCGCTTCTACTCGCCGCGCGGAAAGCGCTTCTCCTCTTCCAGCACGTTGAGGTCCATGTGGTTTCGCATGTAGCGTTCCGAAGCGCGCTGCAGCGGCTGGTAGTCCCAGGGGTAGTAGGCCCCGTTGCGCAGCGCCCCGTAAACCACGTGCCGGCGCGCCTGGCTGGCGCGGATCTCGGCATCGAAACGATCGAGATCCCAACGCTCCCTCGCCGCCTTGGTCATCGCGGCGAGCGTTTCGGCATGGGCCGGCTGGACGGCGAGGTTGGAAAGCTCCCGCGGGTCCGCCTCCAGGTCGAAGAGCTGAGGCGGATCGAGTTCGCACAGCACGAGCTTGAAGCATCCCTCGCGGAGCGCCACGAGCGGCGCGTGAGAACCCTCGGCCGCATATTCCATCGGCACCGGCGCGCGCCGATGGTTGCCCGACGCCACCTCCACAAGGCTTTCGCCGTCGGTCCAGGGCAGCACCTCGGCCAGATCGACGCCGGCAAGAGCGGCGAGCGTGGGCACGACATCCAGCGTGGAAACCGGTGCATCGACGCGCGCGGCCGGCAGGCCCGGCGCGGCGATCATCAGCGGCACGCGGGCCGATCCCTCAAAAAAGCTCATCTTGAACCACATGCCGCGCTCGCCGAGCATGTCCCCATGGTCGGAGAGGAAGACGACGATGGTATTATCCGCCTGGTGCGTGCGCTCGAGGACGTCGAGGATCTCCCCGATCTTCTCGTCAAGATAGGAGATGTTGGCGAAATAGGCCCGGCGGGAGCGGCGCACGTCTTCCGGCGTTATCTCGTAGGCGGCGTGGTCGCTGGCAAGCATAAGCCGCCTGGAATGCGGGTCCTGCTCTTCGAAGGGGATGGGGAGGACGGCCGGATCGAGGGCGGGACAGTTCTCGTAGAGGTCCCAGAAACGGCGGCGGGCCACGTATGGGTCGTGCGGGTGGGTGAAGCTCACCGTCAGGCACCAGGGTCGGGGGTCTTGCCCGCGCGCCAGATCGTAGAGCTTGTGGGTGGCGTTATAGGCGACCTCGTCGTCATATTCGAGCTGGTTGGTGATCTCGGCTACGCCGGCGCCGGTCACTGAGCCGAGGTTGTGGTACCACCAGTCGATGCGCTCGCCGGGACGGGTGTAGTCGGGCGTCCAGCCGAAATCCGCTGGATAGATGTCCGTCGTCAGCCGCTCCTCATAGCCATGGAGCTGGTCCGGGCCGACGAAATGCATCTTGCCGGAAAGGCAGGTGTGATAGCCGGCGCGGCGCAGGTGGTGCGCATAGGTGGGAATGTCGGAGGCGAACTCGGCAGCATTGTCGTAGACGCGCGTGCGGCCCGGCAGTTGGCCGGACATGAAGGATGCGCGTCCGGGAGCGCAGAGCGGGCTTGCCGTATAGGTGTTGGCGAAGCGGGCGGACCGCCCGGCAAGGGCGGCAAGGTTGGGCGCGTGCAGGAATTCGGCCGGACCGTCGGGGAACAGGGTTCCGTTAAGCTGATCGGCCATCAGGATGAGGATGTTCGGGCGCTTCATGGTGCGCGGGTGCTCCCGGGGAGATGATGAAGAGGTGGGCCGGCGCGGCAGGCACAGCCGCGCGCGCCGGTGCAATGCCTATAGGCCGAGGGACGCTTTTACCGCCGGAAGGCCGGGCTCGCCCTCGAGCGTTGCGACCTCCGCGAGCCACGGTTCGAGCACCTCTGGATGAGCCTTGAGGAATTCGGCGGCGGCAGCCTTCGGATCCTTCCCCTCGTCCAGGATCTTGCCCATCATCTCGTTCTCCATTTCGATGGTGAAAACGAGGTTGCGGAAGAATTGCGCGGCGTTGGGGCATTGCTCGGACCAGCCGGAGCGTGCCAGCGTGAACACCTCCGCGCCGCCATAGTCCGGCCCGAAATAGTCGTCGCCTCCCGCCAGATAGGTGATGTCGAAGTTCTGGTTCATCGGATGCGGCGCCCAGGCGAGGAACACGATCGGCTCCTGTGCCCTTTCGGCGCGCGCCACCTGGGCGAGCATTCCCGCCTCGCTCGATTCCACGACGCTCCAGTCTCCGAGGCCGAAATCGTCGGCCGCGATCATGCGCTGGATGTTCTCATTGGCGGGGGCGCCGGGCTCGATGCCGTAGATCTCCCGGTCGAAAGCGTCGGCATGGGCATCGAGATCGCTGAAGTCACGCACGCCCATCTCGGCCACATAATTCGGCACCGCCAGGGTGAACTTCGCTCCGGTAAGGTTCTTGACCAGCACCTCGGCGGCATTGGCGGCGTTGAGGTCGTCGACGAATTTCTGCTGTGCCGGCATCCAATTGCCGAGAAACACGTCAATGTCCTGGTTCTTCAGGGACTGGTATCCGACGAGCACCGATAGGGTCTGGACCTCAGGTGCGTAGCCAAGGCCTTCGAGGAGGACGGAGGCAATGGCGTTGGTCGAGCTGATGTCCGTCCATCCGGGGTCGGAGAGGCGGATGGTCTTGCAGCTCTCCGGGTCGGCGGCCAGAGCCGGGGCGCTGAGAGAAAGGATAGCGGCGACTGCAAGGCAGAAGCGACGGTGTGCCATGGCGGATTCCCCTTATTTGCATTTGACGTGTACCGAGCTGCTTCAATTAAACCTGCATATGGGCATATCTTTAAAGCCGCTGTTTTTTGATCAAGGCCATAGAGATTCTTTATGAAAGACCGATTATTGGACGTGGGCTGGCTGCGCATCTTCGATGCGGTCGGCAGACTGGGCAGCCTGACACGGGCTGCGCAGGAACTGGGCCTTTCGCAGCCGGCGGTGACCTATCAGATCAGGCGCGTCGAGGACCAACTCGGGGTCCAGCTTTTCCATCGCTCGCAGGGCGGGAGCCGGCTTTCAGAGCCGGGAGAGGCGCTCTTCCGCGCCGTCCATTCCGGGTTGGAGCGCATCGACGAGGCAGCACGCGACATCCGGCGGAAGGCGAGGGCGCCGGCCATCCGGATCTTCACCGACTATGGTTTCGCCGCGTTCTGGTTGATGCCGCGCGTGGCCGATTTCCGCCGCCTGCACCCGCAGGTGGAAGTGCATATCGTCGCCTCGCAAAGCCTGGAGGACGATCTGGAGGAAAATGCCGATGCGGCGGTGCTGTTCGGCGGGAAGGACGATTTTCCCGATACGGCCCGGCTCCTGATGCCGGAGCGTGTCGTGCCGGTTTGCACTCCCGGCTTCCTCGCCCGGTTCGGCCCCTTCGAGGAGGCTGCCGCGCTCGCCAAGGCGCCGCTGCTTCATCTTGAAACATCCGGCAGACCGCGCTGGCTCACCTGGACGACCTGGCTTGCCGCGCAGGGCGTGACACGCGAACCCGCACAGGGCGACCTAGGGCTCAATACCTACAGCTTCGTAGTCCAGGCAGCCCTTGCGGAGCAAGGCATCGCCCTCGGTTGGATCGGTCTGGTGGATGCCTTCCTGGCGGCCGGTACTCTCGTCGCAATTGCCCCGGAGGTGCAGCGCAAGGATTTCGGCTATTGGCTGGTGCCACACCGGCCGGCAACCGGCGCTGCGCAAGCGCTCACGCAATGGCTGGTCGACGAGGCCTGAATCGAAACAACCGCCGGGAACAACCGGAAAGACCAGCAGTTCGAATAGCGATTGTCGATGGCGGAGAGAACAGGTGGACCGGGAAGATAGAATCAGACGTCGTGCCTACGATCTGTGGGTGAGCGAAGGCCGGCCCGAGGGCCGCGACATCGAGCATTGGCAGCAAGCCAGCGAACAGATCGACAGCGAAGATCGATCCCTCGCCGAGAGCGGCAGAGGCGATTCAAGCGCTGGCGGGCTTTCGAGCGGGCTGCAGCCGGGAGGCACGGTCCCAGGCAAAGCGAGCCCCGGCTCCGGCGTTGGATCAATCGGGAGCGCAGGCGGGCAAACGGCCGGCAAGGCGAGCGGGAATGCCAGGAAGAGAAAGTAGGGAAAGGCGCATCATTGGCTCTTCGGGCGCCTTCCTCCTTTCCGTCGCCGCGACGGGATGCGCAGCCGCAGGAGCCGCCGATGTTTCGCAGGGGTGACGCCGTCGCTGTGCGAACTGGCGCGGCAGCCCGATCGCGTCGTCTGCCCTCGCTGGTGCCGGCCTTCATCGCCATACGGTCGGCGTCATGAGTGCCCGAGCGAAGTATCCCGACGCGTTCGACTGCATCGTGGTCGGCGCGGGCCCCGCCGGTCTGCTCGCGGCCACCTATCTGGGGCGGTACCGCCGCCGGGTGGTGGTCGCCGACGCAGGGGACAGCCGTGCGCGGAGAATTCCCCGTATCAACAACTGCCCCGGCTTTCCCGATGGGATCAGCGGCCGTGATCTGCTGGCCAGATTGCGCGAGCAAGCTGCCCTTTATGGCGCGCGGTTCTTCGACCGTGCGGTCGAAAGCATAGAACGCACCGAGGCCGGCTTCGCAGCCGACTGCGGAGCCGCAAGGCTGAGGGCGCCGCGTCTGCTTCTTGCCACGGGGGTCGTCGATCTCATTCCCGATCTTCCGGAGATCGACAAGAATATCGACCGCGGAACGCTTCGCCTCTGCCCCGTCTGCGATGGCTTTGAGGCCGTCGACAAGAAGATCGCCGTGTTCGGCATCAGCGATCATGCGCTCCGGGAAGCGGTCTTCCTCAGGACATACTCCCCGAACGTGACGCTTCTGGCGAATGATCCCGATCAGGTTCCGGCTCATATCCGTGCCGGGGCAGGGAAGGCCGGGATCGGCATCTGCGACAATGCCGGCGACATCCAATCCGGCAGCGGAGGCTACGAAGCCTTGCTCCGAGACGGGGAGAAAAGACCGTTCGACGTCATCTACCCCGCGCTTGGCTGCAATGTGCGGTCGGAATTGGCCGTTGCGGTCGGTGTTCAACGCGATGAGGCTGGTCATATCCTGGTGGGGCCGCATCAGCGGGCGAGCGTCGACGGGATCTTCGCCGCCGGGGACGTGGTGCATTCGTTGAACCAGATAGCGGTGGCGTTCGGTCAGGCGGCTACCGCCGCGACCGCCATCCACAACAGCCTCGGCGCGGAAGACGTGAAAGAGTAGCACCGCGCTCGCGGGCGGCGGCGAACTATATGGCGAGGAAGGGAAAGGCAAAATGAAGACGCGTATTGCCGGGCGGAAAGTCGTCTACTCCGGATATGTCACGGTATCGAAGAACAATATCCTGACTGGCGATCGGGAAATCGAGCGCGAGATCGTCGATCAAGCCGATGCCGCCGCGATCCTGCCTTTCGATCCCGAGCGCAAGGTGGCGACACTGGTGCGGCTGTTGCGGGCCCCTGTTTTGCTGCGGGGGCTCCAGGAGGAGTTGCTTGAAGCTCCCGCCGGAGTGATCGATCCAGGCGAGGGGGCTGCGGAGGCGGCGCGGCGCGAGCTTCTCGAGGAAACCGGCCTCACGCCCAACCGCGTCGAGCATGTCGCTACCGTCTGGAGCACGCCCGGTGTGTCGACCGAGCGGGTGGCGCTGTATCTTGCGACCTATTCGCCTGACAGCAGAAATGGCGAAGGCGGCGGGCTTGATGGTGAGAACGAGAACATAACGGTGGTGGAGCTTCCTTTGGCAACGCTTGCCGACAGCCGCCGGATCCTCGACATGAAAACGCTGACCCTCGTCCTCGCGATGAGACTGCGTCGCCCCGAGCTTTTCGGCGCGGAGGCCGGAACGTCCAACTCTACCGAGGGTTAGGGCGCCGTCAAGGGAGCTTCTTCCGTCCGAATGTCCGGCCAGGCCAGAGAAATCGAGGATCTTGCGCGCTCCATCCGCGAACGCCGCTCCATACTGTTTGTCGGCGCCGGTATCTCGATGAGCGTGGGCCTGCCCTCCTGGGACAGCCTGATCGAGCACATGGAACGCGAACTCGAGGTCGGTCCTGAGGTGGTTGAGCGAAGGCAAGGCGGCTACCAGACATTGGCCGAATACTACAGGCTGAAGTTCGGCAGCCTCGGCCCGCTCAGGAGCTGGATGGACAGGCACTGGATGGTCTCGCGCGACAAGGTGCGGGATTCACCGTTGCACAGGCTGATCGTGGAGCTCGACTTCCCGGCCATCTGCACCACGAACTACGATCGCAATCTGGAGGTGGCATTCGAGATCCACGGCAAGCCTTTCGCCAAGGTGGTCAATGCACGCGACATCGCGCAGGCGGGTCCGGACGTGACGCAGATCGTCAAGTTCCACGGCGACTTCGACGATGATGCTTCTCTGGTGCTCACGGAGACGGACTATTTCGACAGATTGGCCTTCGACTCGCCGCTGGATGTGAAGTTCCGCGCCGACGCCCTCGGCAACACGGTTCTGTTCATCGGCTACAGCCTCTCCGACATGAACATCCGGCTTCTCCTCCATCGCCTGTGGCAGACATGGCACTGGTCCGGCCGTGAGGATGACCGGCCGCAGTCCTACGTTTTCATGCCGCGCCGCAATTCCGTGGAAGAGGCGGTCCTCGCCCGATGGGGCATTACCATGCTGACGGATGATGAGGCCGGGGATGCACAGGAAGCCACCTACCGCTTCCTGTGCAGGTTGAAGGAAGCCGTTGCCTCGATCTCCTGATAAAAATCTGGCGAATGGGTGCTGCCGGCCGATACTCTGACGAAAGCCGCGATCGCATGGTTCCATAAGATAGATTACGCGATCTGCCGGATATAGAGAGAGTTCAATTGCCCGGCGCGTCCCCCGACGTTGGCCGGTTTCCATGTTACGGTTTGTGCGCTGTAATTATCCAGGCGCGCGAATCGAATAGCACGCCGTCCGAAGTCAGATGCGACGCCAGCAAGGCGCGCAGTCGCCGAGAGGCGTCCTCAGGCTCGGCGCTCTTCTGGTCATCCGACGCCATGAATAGGCTGGTCACGGCGTCATAGGCAGCATCGATATCGGGACCATAGAAGACGGGCTCACGCACTTCGGCAAATTCGACCGAAGCAAAACCGGCCTTTGCCAGAATGGACCTCGTCACTCCCGGGTCAGCGAGCGAGAATGTGGCGGCGCCGGATGGATCTGTCCCTGGAAACAGCGTGTTCGGAATGGCGGTGGCCCATTCATTGCGGTCGGCAGACTGCCACACCATGAGCACAAGGCGCGCTCCGGGGCGCATTGCCTGGCCAATGTTGGTGAAAGCGGCGATGGGGTCGGCAAAGAACATTACACCGAAACGGCTGATGCAGACATCGAAATGCGCGGCAGGGAACGCCTTGGTCTGTGCATCACCCAGTTCGAACGCGATGTTGCGCAGTCCTTCTTGCTTGCTGCGCCGGCGGGCGACCTGCAGCAGCGCGTCCGAAACGTCGACGCCAAGAACGCTCCCTTCCCGAGAGATGCGGGCGGCGTCTCGCGTGGATTGTCCTGCGCCGCAGCCAACATCGAGCACGTGGTCCCGCATGCCGATCTTGAAGGCAGATCGCAGATGTTCGTTGTGGCGGCGCAGTTCGGCGTCATAGAAATCAGCGCGATTGAAGGTCATGCGGACATTCCGGGGTTTCGCGGCGCATAGCGCAGGAACACCATGCCCGTGGAAAATCTGCGCTCTTCGACAAGATCGAGATCCAGTCGCCCCTCGATACCTTTGAAGACCGGATTGCCGGCGCCGATTACCACCGGAACAAAGTAGAGCGCGTATTCGTCTATCAGTCCTGCCTTGATGAAATGCGCGGCCAGCGTTGGACCGGCGACTGCGATGTCCTTGGACGCTCCCGCCTTGAGGCGCCGGATTTCCTCCGGCCGGAACGCGCGCGCGATCCGCGTTTTGTCACTCGACGCCCGTTCCAGCGTCGACGAGACGACCAGCTTGTCGAGCCCCTTCCAGAGACGAGCAAATTCCTTCGCGTGTTCGGACCCGCTCTTTTGTTCGTCGTAGGTTTCCCAGAAGACCATGGATTCGTACATCCGCCGTCCGTAAATTTCCGTACCGGTCTTGCGCATCTCATCGTTGATGAACGCAAGGACCTCATCGTCGAAATGGGCCGACGGATCGGCGACGAAGCCGTCGAGCGACATCATCATCCCGTATGTCAGCTTTCCCATCTTTCTCTCCTTGGGCTTGGACTTCGCCAGCAGCGGATCGTGGGTGTTCGTTGTTCCGGCGAGTAAGAGTCACTTCGGATGGGCCGGTTCTCCATCCTGCGCAGGAGCATCGATTCGCTCTAACTCTGTTCGGCAGAATGATATAATCGCAGAACGTCATTCAAAGGAAGGATGTCGGCGCCGAGTGCGAAAAAAACAGACACCATTCGGCCGGAGCCTACGCCAAGGTCCATGCTCGATGCATTCGACCGAAAGATATTAGGCGCGCTGACCGTTGGCGCCGGGATCAGCTTTGCAGAGCTTGGGCAGACGGTTGGCCTCTCGGCTCCCGCGGTTCACGACCGAGTGAAGAAGCTGTGTGCGGCGGGCTTTGCGCGCGCCGAACGGCGGCGCTGCTCGATGGGCCTGCAACCGGCAAGCCGCTCCCAGCCGTTGTTCATATCGATACCGTCGGCTGGGGGGCGACGAAGGAGCTCATGTCGATCGCCGGCTTGCCGGAGGTGGAAGAAGTTCACCGGTAACGGGCGACACGAGCATGTCGGTCAAGGTGCGCTGCGCCTCAAGGTCGCGCGCGTGAAGCCTTCTCGTGCGTCTCCATGCGGCCCCGAGCGCGGAGAGCACCAAGAGCTATATCGTTTTGTCGACTTGCCTCGAACGCCCGTAATCCACTTTCTGGAATGCCTTCAGCCGTTGCGGAAGGCGTAGCTGTAGCCATTGATCGCCGGCACGCCGCCCAGATGCGCGTAGAGCACGTTCGAGCCCTCCGGGAAGAACCCCTTTTTCACCAGGTCGATCATGCCCTGCATGGATTTTCCCTCATAGACGGGGTCGGTGATCATGCCTTCCAGCCGCGCGCAAAGGCGGATCGCCTCTTTGGTTTCCTGCGATGGCACGCCATAGACGGGATAGGCGTAGTCCTCATTGAGCACCACGTCGTCTTCCTCGATCGCGCGACCCAGTTCCACAAGCGCCGCCGTCTTCTGCGCGATGTCGAGCACTTGAGCCTTGGTCTGCGCCGGCGTTGCCGAGGCGTCGATGCCGATGACGTTGCGCGCCCGACCGTCCGCAGCAAAACCGACCAGCATGCCGGCATGCGTCGAGCCGGTCACCGTGCAGACCACGATATAGTCGAACTTGAAGCCGAGCTCCTTTTCCTGCGCGCGCACCTCCTCTGCGAAGCCCACATAGCCCAGCCCGCCATATTTATGCACCGAGGCGCCCGCGGGGATGGGATAGGGCTTGCCGCCCTTTGCCTCCACGTCCTTCAGCGCATTTTCCCAGCTCTCGCGGATGCCGATATCGAAGCCTTCGTCGACCAGTTCCACATCCGCGCCCATGACTCGGCTCAACAGGATGTTGCCGACCCGGTCGTAGACGGCGTCCTCATGCGGCACCCAGCTTTCCTGCACCAGGCGGCATTTGAAGCCGATCCTGGCCGCCGTCGCCGCCACCATGCGCGTGTGGTTCGATTGCACGCCGCCGATCGACACCAGCGTGTCGGCGCCGGAGGCGATGGCGTCGGGCACGATATACTCCAGCTTGCGCAGCTTGTTGCCGCCGAAGGCAAGGCCCGAATTGCAGTCCTCGCGCTTCGCGTAAAGCTCCACCTCGCCGCCCAGATGGGCCGTCAGGCGCTCCAGTTTCTCGATATGGGTGGGTCCGAAGGTGAGCGGGTAGCGCTCGAATTTTTCCAGCATGGGCAGCCTTTCCGGATGAACGGGAGAATGCCGAAAACTAGCGCATCACCTGCGGAAGGTGCTTTCAAACTTTGCTTTTGATCTCCTCAGAAATAGCTGTAGATGTTCCTGCTTCGACCGAAATCATAGCTCATGGCCGGATATATGAAAGAATCTTCCGAGAAGCAGGCGCTGGACAGGATCGACCGGAAGATCCTGCGGCAATTGCAGCGCGACGGCCGGTTAACGAACGCGGATCTGGCCAGGCTGGTCGATGTCAGCCCGGCCACCTGCCACCGCCGCACCGAGCGGCTGTTCAAAGCCGGCTATATTCGCGGTGTCCACGCCGCGGTCGCCCCCGGGCGTGTCGAGCGTGGAGCACTGGTGATGGTCGGCGTGGTTCTCGACCGCTCGACGCCGGAGAGCTTTGCAGCCTTCGAGACCGCGGTCAGGAAACTGCCGTTCATCCTCGATTGCCATCTGGTTGCCGGCGACTTCGATTATTTTCTCAAGATCCGCGTACGCGACATGGCCGATTTCAATCGCCTGCACGGCAGCCGGCTGATCGCCCTGCCCGGCGTGCGCCAGACGCGAACCTTCTTTGTCATGAAGGAGGTGGTGGACGGGGCGCTGCTCGATTTCTAGCAGCGCCACGGGCCAGGGCGCTTAAGGTCCACTGCGCCCTAATTGACGTCCATGAGGAGTTCTCGCCGCCGGAATGAGATTTCCTGCTCAGCCATTCCCGTAAAGCGACTTGTAGGTCTCGCGCAGGACGTTCTTCTGCATCTTGCCCATAGTGTTGCGCGGCAAGTCGTCGACAAAGATCACCCGCTTGGGCTGCTTGTAGCGCGCGAGCCTGTCCTTGAGGCCGCCGAGCACTGTGTTCTCGTCTATGCCGGCCTCCGGCTTGCGCACGACAATCGCCGTGACGCCCTCGCCGAAATCGGGATGCGGCACGCCGATGACCGCGCTTTCGACCACGCCGGTAAGCAGGTCGATCTCGGTCTCGACCTCCTTGGGATAGATGTTGTATCCGCCGGAGATCACGAGATCCTTGCCGCGCCCCACGATGTGAACATAGCCGTCCGCGTCGATCTTGCCGAGATCGCCGGTGATGAAGTATCCGTCCGGGCGGAATTCGGCCTCCGTCTTTTCCGGCATGCGCCAATAGCCCTTGAAGACATTGGGGCCCTTCACCTCGATCATGCCCGTCTCTTCCGTGCCGAGCGGGCTGCCCGTCTCGGGGTCCGTGATGCGCAGCGAAACCCCCGGAAGGGGAAAACCGACAGTGCCGGCGACGCGCTCTCCGTCATAGGGGTTCGACGTGTTCATATTCGTTTCGGTCATGCCGTAGCGTTCGAGAATGGCGTGGCCCGTCCTCTCGCGGAACCGCTTGTGGGTCTCGGCAAGCAGCGGTGCCGAGCCGGAGACGAAAAGGCGCATGCCGGACGCTGCCTCACGGTTCAGCCCCGCATGCTGCAGCAGTCGCACATAGAAGGTCGGCACCCCCATCAACGCGGTCGCCTTCGGCATCAGCCGCAACACCTCGTCGGCGTCGAATTTCGGCAGAAAGTGCATTGATGCGCCGGACAGGAGGATGACGTTGGAGGCGACAAAAAGCCCATGCGTGTGGAAGATCGGCAGAGCGTGGATCAGACGGTCGGTCTCGGTGAACCGCCAGTAGTCGCGCAATGTCAGCGCGTTCGACAGGAGATTGTCATGCGTGAGCATCGCTCCCTTCGAGCGGCCCGTCGTACCGGAGGTGTAGAGGATCGCCGCCAGATCATCGGGCCCGCGCGGCGCATCGCCGAAATGGGCGCCCTCGCCCCGCGCGCGCTGCAACAGCGTCCCGCCGCCCTTGTCGTCCAGCGTTTCGACGCGTGCTCCGTGCTTGGCCGCGATCGCGCGGATGCCGTCGGCCGCAGCGGGCGTCGAGACTATCAGCCGCGGCGCCGCATCGCCGATGAAATAGTCGAGTTCGGCCGTCGTATAGCCCGTGTTGAGCGGCAGATACACAGCGCCGGCGCGCAGGCAGGCCAGATAGAGCATCAGCGCCTCGGGGCTCTTTTCCACCTGCACGGCGACCCGGTCGCCGGGCTCTACCGACAACTTCTCCAGCGTGGCCGCGAGGCGGCCGGAGAAGGCGAGCATGTCACCATATGTCCATACCCGCCCATCGAGCGTCTCGATGAAGGTGGTGCCCGGATCGGCCGCATCCCTTATGGCGTCGAACATGTGGTTGCTCATTCGGAAAGCTCCCTGCTGGCTCTTGTTCCGGCGTGCTCGTTCTCGTGCGGTCGAGCCGGACACTCGCACCGGGCTTCGCGAAGCACGGCCTGCCGGCGCCAGCCGCCGGACGGGCTGTGCCGCCACCACCTCGCCGCGCCCGGCAAGGGCCTCACGATTGGCTTCGATTTCTTCAAGCTTATAGAGATAATGTGCCATCAGGCCATGCGCTACAACCGTGCGGTCGGGTGGCAGTGTAGCAGCCGGCAGCTTTCCCGGTTTTAATGCAGCGCGTATTCGAGCGACAGGAATGGAACTACACGTGGCGTCGGACGTTTCACTTCCTTCCCTGCTCGACCTCCGGGGGCCGGTGTTTGCGCGCGGGACTCTGGGTGCCGGCGTCGATGCGGTGCCGGCGAGGTTAAAGAGCTCAGGATTGCCAATGTCGAGTGTAGAGGAATTTCCCGTAGCGGCCCGCAGGCTGAGTGAATACGATGCGCTCGTGGCGGCCGCGCCAAGCGCGCTCGATGCCATCCCCGGGGCGGTCTATCTTTGCGACCACGAAGGCTGGCTCGTTCGGTACAACAGGGAGGCGGCCGACCGCTGGAGACGTGCCCCCTCGCTCGGCAAGGAGCGCGTGCGCTTCTGCGGCTCGCATCGCCTTTTTCTCCCGGACGGCACTCCCCTGGCCCACGAAGATTGCCCGATGGCGACGGCAGTCTTGACCGGCGCGCCGACGCGCAACGGCGAAATCGTCATGGAGAGGCCGGACGGCTCGCGCTTTGTCGCGCTGGTCAACATCCGTGCACTAAGAGACCACCAAGGCAAGATCCAAGGGGCGATTAACTGCTTTCAGGACATTTCCGCTCATAAGGCCATGGAGAAGGAAATACGCCGGAAGAGCGCCGACTTGGAAGATTTCTTCGAGAACAGCGCGATCGGCCTCCACATCGTGGACGGCGATGGAATGATCCAGCGCGCGAACAAGGCCGAACTCTCCCTTCTCGGCTACACCGCCGAAGAATATGTCGGTCGGCACATAGGGGAGTTCCATGCAGATGTACCGGTTATCAGCGATATCCTCCGGAAACTGTCTTGCGGTGAAAAGTTGCACCGTTATCCCGCACGCCTTCGCGCCAGGGACGGCTCCATCAAACATGTGCTGATTACATCCAACAGCCGCTTTGAAGACGGCAGGTTCGTCAACACACGCTGCTTCACGACCGACGTTACCGACCTCTACGAAGCAGAAAGTGCCCGTCGCGAGAGCGAGGATCGCCTGGCGGCGACCTACGAGGCGGCCACCATCGGGATTGCCGAAGCCGATGCGGATGGGCGCCTGCTTCGCGTGAACGATGCCATCTGCAAAATGCTGGGACGCTCCCGCGAAGAACTCCTGACCGTGACCTTCTTCGACTATACGCTGGAAGACGATCGCGAGGATGACCGCGCGCTTTACGCGCGTCAGATCCGCGGCGAACTCGACAGCTATGCACTGCGCAAGCGGGCGGTTCGGCCCGACGGCACAATGGTATACCTCGACATCCACAGCTCGTCCGTGCGGGATGCGTCCGGCGTCTTTCTTTACGGCGTTCGGGTGATACAGGACGTCACCGCGGCGAAGCTGATGGAGGATCGGATACGCGAGAACCAGCAGCATATGCGCGACCTGCTCGAGGCGCTACCGGCCGCAGTTTATACGACCGACGCGGAAGGGCACATTACCTTCTACAACAAAGCGGCCGCCGAGATGTCCGGGCGGACGCCTCAAGTCGGCGATCTATGGTGCGTCACCTGGCGTCTCTACAATCCCGACGGCACACCCCTGCCGCACAACGAGTGTCCCATGGCGGTGGCATTGAGGGAAAACCGCGCCGTGCGCGGCGTGGAGGCCATAGCCGAAAGGCCCGATGGCAGGCGCATCCCGTTCATCCCCTACCCCACGCCCCTGCATGATGCCGAAGGGAACCTCGTCGGCGCCATTAACATGCTTATCGATATTACCGAGCGCAAGCAGGCCGAAAGCAGGCAAAGGACCCTGATCGACGAGCTCAATCACCGGGTCAAGAATACGCTCGCCACCGTACAGTCTCTCGTCGGGCAGACTGCGCGTCATGCAGAGAGCCTGGAAGATTTTTCTCAGCGGTTCGAGGCCCGGCTGCTGGCTCTTTCCCGGGCTCACGATCTGCTGACCAAGCGGCACTGGGATGATGCTCCGCTGGATTTGCTTGCCCGTGAGGTGCTGACGCCTCTGGCCGGCGAGGCAGCCGAACGCATCGCGATCGACGGGCCTTCCGTACATCTCAATCCCCGGGCCGCCCTGAGCTTCACGATGGCCCTGAACGAGCTTGCAACGAACGCCGTCAAATATGGAGCGCTGCTGTCGGAGTGCGGAACGCTTTCGGTGGCCTGGCGCCTGGAGGCGAGGTCGGATCAGACGATGCTCAACCTCGAGTGGCGCGAGCAAGGCGGGCCGCCGGTAAAACCGCCGATGCGGCGTGGGGTCGGCAGCCGCCTGATGGAGCGCTGCATCGAACGCGATCTCGGGGGCCAGTTCGACCTCGTCTTCGAACCAACGGGCGTATGCTGCCGCATCTCAATTCCTGTGGGGCCGTCGGCTTTGGCAGGATCGGCACCCATGGGACCGGCAAGGGCATGACCGGGCTTTCAGGTCTGAGGGTCTTCGTCGTCGAGGATGAGGGCTTCGTGGCGCTTATGATCGAGGACATGCTCCAGGAAATGGGCTGTGAGATAGCTGCATCGGTGGCGAGGCTCGCCAGTGCGCGCGAGATTGCGGCCACGGCAGAGATCGATCTTGCGATACTGGACGTGAACCTGGACGGCCAGCCTGTCTTTCCCGTCGCCGAGATCCTTCGCGAACGCCAGATACCGCTGGTGTTCAGCACCGGGTACGGGATCAATGGCCTGCCGCGCGAATTCACCGGCCATCCCGTGCTTGGCAAGCCTTTCTCGATCGTAGACTTGCAAAAGATGATGACATTGGCCCTTCGCCGCTGAGGATGGCGGCAGCCTTAGCAAGCGGCGCGCCAGCCAGCGTAAAGCCCTCCCCCGTTCGTTTGCCGCTTCAGTTCGACAACCGTTCATTCGTGGCCGGCGGCAGGAGTTGTGCCGCGTGGAAGTCGCGCCGGACGGTCCAGCCTTCCGCCTCCGCAGGGACCCGTTGCCCGTCCACATCGCACTCCCAGTTCCCGGCTCTCGGGAGGGAGAGCCGGACCGCTTCGTAGGGACAGGGGTCTTTGCCGGTGAACGACCTCCGAAGGGCCAGCTTGCCATCCGACATTTCCAGCAGGAACGTGTCGACGCGGCCTTCCGCACCAATGCCGCCGGCATCCGAATGGAGCACGCTCGCGCGGCGAACTCCGGCCGAAGGGAACAGACGCAGCTCGAAGAGCCGGTCTTGCTCCAGGGGCAGGACGCTACCGCTGCGGCCGGCGGCCGCGCAAAAGGCGGTCGGTGTGCCGGGTTGGCACGTGCCCTTGTTCCCGACCTCGATCAGTTGAGATCTGCGTTGGTCGTGAACAAATAATTTTCGCCTTCTGCCGTGGAGTGGCAGCTGATGCAGCCCTGAGCCATCCCCGCTATGGGCGTGCCCTCCGGGGTCTCATCGAGGGAGCCGTCGGGCAGGTATTTGGCCCAGAACCAATTGCCGGACTCGGGCGCATAACCTTCTACTCGGCGGAACATGACCGTCACGGCGGCAAGATGGTCGCCGCGGTTGTCCAGCACCTGATCGACAGTAACGCCTTCCGGACCATAGTTGCGCTTGATCACCAGCGCTCCCGTGTGACCGTCGACCGTAGCGTCCGTATAGAACGTCTCCAGCATCACGCCGTGCGGATCCGTCCCTGGGTACGGAAAGGCTTGAACAGCGCCCTCCCCCGCCAGGTTGCGCTCCTCCATGTTCTGCCAGAGCTGCCGGGCGTAATCCTGGTCCTCCTGTCCGCCGAAATCTTGCGCGAACGCGGTGCCTGCCGCGAGGCCCAAGGCGCTTGCGATCATCACCAATCTCATATCGGATCCTCCTCTTATCGGGCCCGTGCAAGGCCATAAGAGGAAACACGCGAAAGGCAGTTTTGTTGCAGTCGCCGCCGCGAACTGGTCGAGGCCGAATGGAAACGGCGAGAACTAATTGCACGCGGCCTGAGCATCAAAACGGCGCGTTAGCTACGATGCCGGCAGTCGCACGATAAACCTCGAGCCGCAGTAGCGAATGCGTCGTAGTGCTCATTCAGTCGAAATCGGCAATGTTGGAGACAGTAAGTGCCCGAGCGCAGCCACACGCGCGCGAGGCCTCGGCTGGTTCGACCATCGCTATTTGGTCACTTATCATGACGCCATGACCCAGCCAGCCCTGGACAAGTTCCTGGCGGCGACCTGCCACTGATCCGTCGCGATCAGAGGCACTCGGACCAAGGCGTCATGAAACAGCTCTGGGAAGCGGCCGTTCGCTGACGACTTATTGTGGACGTTCCGAAGCTCGCCGCATCGCAAGGAGCCAAAACGCATGGTGCAAAAGGTATTTGTCTTCGGGACACTAAAGACGAGCTTCCCGCTTCACGAGCAGGGACTGTCGGGAGCGAAGTTTCTGGGAGGACACAGGACCCGGAAGCGTTATCCCCTCCTCGTCGCCGGACCGTGGTTCGCGCCGATGATGCTCAACGAACCGGGTGTCGGGTGCCAGATCATCGGTGAGCTATACGAGGTGGATGACAAAACTACTGAAAAGCTGGATCGGCTTGGCCTGCTGCCGGTTTTTCGGACACGAGGTTAAGCTAACATAGCTCGTTCCTCGAACTCCACGGGGCTCAGATAGCCCAGTGTCGAGTGCCTGCGCCGCGGATTGTAGAAGCGCTCGATGTAATCGAACACGTCGGCCCTTGCGTCATCCCTCGTCCTGTAGACCTTGCGCGCGGTGCGTTCGGTTTTGAGCGACGAGAAGAAGCTCTCCATCGCAGCATTGTCCCAGACGTTGCCCGACCGGCTCATCGAACAGGTGATGCCGTGGTCGGCCATCAGGCGCTGGAACTGCTCGCTCGTGTATTGGCTGCCCTGGTCCGAATGATGCAGCAGACTGTCGGGCTTGCCTCGGCGCCAGATCGCCATGATGAGGGCGTCGGTGACGAGCTGCGCCGTCATCTCCGCCTTCATGGCCCAGCCGACCACACGGCGGGAGAACAGGTCGATGACTGCGGCAACGTAGAGCCATCCTTCGGCGGTCCAGATGTAGGTGAAGTCGGCAATCCACTTCTGGTTCGGCGCCGACGCCTCGAAGGCACGGTCGAGGAGGTTGTCCGACACAGCCGCTCGCTCGCCGGTGTCCTTTGGCAACCCACGGCGCCGAGGCCGGGCACGAAGCCCGTTCTGGCGCATGAGCCTCTCGACACGATGTAAGCCGCAGGAAAGACCCTCGGCCAGAACGTCGTGCCAGACGCGGCGGGCGCCATAGGTGCGGTCGCTGCTTTTGAAGCTGCGATCGATCGCCGTCACCAGTTCCTCATCCTGCCGCGAGCGGTTGCTGGGGCTGCGGTTGAGCCAGGCATGGAAGCCCGACCGTGACACATCCAGCGCCTCGCACAGCCATGCCACCGGCCAGATCGAACGGTGCTTCGCAATGAATGCGAACCTCATATCGCGTCCTTTGCAAAGTAGGCTGCGGCCTTCCTAAGAAACACTCGCTGCTGCTGGCGCGGGAGCCAGTTCGTAGCCGAGAGATCGGGCTCGACGCTGGAGGTTGGCAAGAACGCGTGTTCGATGCCGCTCGTCATAGGCTGCCGCACCCGGGTCGCTATAGGTCATGCCGAAGCGGAGCGTGTTATAGAAGAGCACGGCGATCTTGCGTGCAGTGGCGGTCACCGCCTTCTGTTTGCCGATGCGGGACGACAGCCGTCGATAGAATGCTCCCAACGCCGTGTCGCTGCGTCCAAGCGTGATCGCGGCCAGCCGCAACAGGGCCGCCGCCCGACTTGAGGATCGTCGCGTCCGTGATGAGAGGAGCTTTCCGCCTGAGATCTTGTTGCCAGGCGCAAGGCAAAGCCAGGATGTAAAGTGCTTCGAACTGGGCCATGCTCGTAGATCCGTTCCGCATTCCGCGACGAGCTTCAGTGCCAAAGATGGTCCGATGCCGTGTATCTGGGTCAGATCCACGCCGAGGACGCCGTGCAGGGCTGCTCGGACATCGAACGCCGGTGCGCCGGCTGGCTTCTGACGGAAGCGCGGCTTCGGCAACGGGGCCGGGTTCGCGTTACGGATGGTCAGCACTTCGACGGACGCTTCCAGCTTTTGATCGCATTCGGCAATCTTTGCCTGATAGGCATCGTAGAGGTCCAGGGATTGAGCCAGCGCGAAGATGTGTTCGTCGCGGTCATTCCCAATCAGTGCCGACCGGATCTTGTCGATGGACGACTGACAGCGCACGTCCCGGTAAGCGGCCAACGCGTCTGGGTCTCGCTCTCCGGCTACAAGAGCCCGGATGATCCGCATGCCGGTTACTCCGGTGATATCGGAGACAACATGATGGAGTTGAAGGTTCATCTCCATCAGCGCCTTTTGCATGTGCTGGATATGGGCCGCTGCGTATTCGACGAGCCGTTCCCTCTGGCGCAGATAGGACCGCAGCGCAGCTATCTCCGCCTCGGGGCGAAAGCTGCCACGTAGCAGGCCGTATGAATGCAGTTGCCGCAGCCAGGCGGCATCGCTGACATCTGTCTTCCGTCCCGGCACGTTCTTGGCGTAACGCGCATTCACCAGGATCACCTCGAACCCGTGCTGCTCGAGGATCTCGAAGGCGGGTATCCAGTAGACGCCGGTCGATTCCATTGCGACACTCGTCACACCGCAGGATCGGAACCACGTCGCCAGATCGTGCAGATCCCGCGTGAAGGTTCCAAAAGCACGTACAGGCGTCTCGCAGACATCGGGATTTACCGCCGCCATGTGCATCGTCGAACCGATGTCCACCGCCGCGGCATGTGAATTGACCATCTTCATGTCCGGGTGGCCGCCGGTCGTGATCTTCGTCATGGCATCTCCTCCGTTCGGGTTGGAGGGCGTGGGTTATGCCAGTCCTTCATCTTCCTAATCGGGATCGCGCGGACAGCCGGCGTCACCACTCTCAAGTGCGCATGAACCCATGGGCCACGTTTTTTAACGGGGTCGATCCCACCAATAAGCTAACGGCCGCTGCCCTCACGGATCGAGAGTAGCACAGGGCGGTTTCTACCGCGCGCAGGCGAGCAGTGGCCCGGGGTGGTTTTTTAGGATGTCACGCTCCGCCTTGAGCTTCGCGACCTCCTTGCGCAGCCGGTCGATCTCGAGCTGCTCCGGCTTCATCTGCCCATGACCGGGAAACGCATGCTGCGGATCAGCGCCCAGTTCCCTGACCCATTTGCGCAGCACATTCTCATGGAGATCAAGATCGCGGGCAGCCTGGGCGACCGACACGCCTCGTTCCTTGACCAACCTCACCGCCTCAACCTCGAACTCGCGGCTGAACTTCCTTCTCTGCATTCACAAACTCCGGTTTCGTCAAAGCACCTTATCTCGGTGTCCACGAAACCGGCAGCAGGCCATGGTGATTTTTTGGTTGCGGGGGCGCGCAACCGTCGATGTCAGCAGTGCCTTTTCCAGGCAGCGGCGTGATGGGCCAACATAGTCCAAGTTTGCTGTCGAGGGCGGCGACATGTTGATACTGCGCGCTGCATCGAGAGCGCTCTCGATGACTTTCTGGTGCAGCGAAATACGGAATCCCGGCTCGAAATTCCGATCGGTCATTCGCTGACCGTGCAACTCCAAACCTCGACGAAGCGAAGTTACCCAGCGCGGCACACACCTTCGCCGGGTCAGCCCCCGTTTCGAAGAGAAGGCCTTCAGACAGCGCGCCGATTGTCAGTGCGACGATGATCTGGTTGGCGACTTTTGTGCTCTTCCCATCGCCAACATCACCCACCAGATTGATGTTCTTGCTATCACTTCGAGGACCGGCGGAGCATCGAGATAGGCGCAATTGAGAACACGTCATTCCCTTCTTCGCCTTCCCTGAAAGCGTGCGCTAGATCATATACGCGACCAATGCGATCGAGGCGCTGAACTCGAAGCTGCGCCGGGCCGCTCCCACCTGCGGCCAATTTCCCAGCAGCGAGGCGACGATGAGGCTGTTATATCTGGTGCTCAATCACGCGGTTGCGGAATGGGAACGGCCGCCATGCGAGTGGTTCAGGGCCAAGACGCAGTTCGCCGTCCCATTCGGCGAAAGGTTCGTCAGCCAGTGACGAAATCGGCCTCACGCAAAAATATCCGATACTCTCCGGGCTTACCAACACGCCGCGGCATGAGAGGCAATGTCCAGGCCGTGCCGTTCCGCACTTTCGGATACTTACCGCGACCTCCACCTTCTGCATGGTGTGACCATCGCTTAAACCCGCTCAATATACGGGGAACAGTTGCGATCCCATGAGCGCGGAGTTTGCTGTCCCCTCCGTTTCAAACACCTGCACGGAGCTTTTCCAAGAAACAGCATATTTTCCCAAAGAGGTACACGTACTCGTCATTTCCCTGCAACAAGCAGGCGCTACTCAAGGCACACACAGCGCCCGCCGGACCCTTTCAATGTTTTCCGTCTGCACGTGAACTTGCGCTACCGCATGTAAACTTGGAGGTTCCCCTATGTCGCGTTCCCGCACGCAAGGATACACAGCGGCTGGCATCGGCACTTGCCTCAATCTTCCCGAATGCCGAGCCAAATCCGCAGCTCGTCCAGTGGCTTCGCATGCCCGGGACGGCTCCGAAGACAGCAATAGCGGAGGGTACGCGCTTGACAGCCACGCATCGCTATTGGTGGGAGAAATTGCGAGAAAGGCACTAGCAGCCATGGCGAGCGGCGTTGCCTATGGTGCAAAAGTCGCCGTTCAACCCAGGGAATGCGAGCTTCTTGAACTATTGGGCTCGGCCGATACAAGCGTTGACCTGGCTGATGAAAGATTGAACTGGAAACTCAGCGCCCTGGTCAGCGTCAATGACCGATATGGCGCAGTCAAGATCGTCGGATCGAACGCCTATAACCGCGTCCGCCACCTGCCGCGCTCACAATCAACGATCCTGCTCTTCGACAAGTTGACCATGCAGCCCCTCACCATCATGGATGGCACCGAAATTTCAGCCGCCCGAACAGGCGCCTACGCCTCGATCGTGGCTGATCACTTCTTGCCTGATTACGACACATTCAGCGTCTTCCTCATCGGTGCCGGAAGGGTCGCCGAGAAGGTGGTGGCGGATCTGGCCGCGCATCATGGTGACCGTATCGAAATGGTATATGTCAAAAGCAGGTCTCCGGAGGGTGCGGAGACCCTGACAAGGGCGTATCAAAACCTGCCTTTTCCGGTCGTTGCGGCCAAGGGTATGGATAGACTGGGTGCCTGTGCCTACGTGATCACGGCATCGAATGCCGCCGCTCCCGTGTTCGACGCCAACGCGCTGGCGCATGACGCGGTGGTTCTGCATCTTGGAGGCGACGAGACTCCTGGAGCCTACATTCGCCGTACGCTGGAGCAGGGAACCGTTTTCTGTGATGACGTCGATGCGGTTTGCCACAGGGCCTCGCAAAGCGTGTCGCTCTATTTCAAGTCACGCGGGCTCAAGCTTTCCGAACAGGCCCCCAACTACCAGATCGGCAATCTCTGGTCGCTTTCGCGCAGTCCGCGCGTCGCGTTCCGCAAACCTGCTCTTGTAACCTGCGTTGGACTGCCGGTCCTAGATCTTTATGTCGCCCAACACGTATTCGAAGACAGGCAACGGCAAGAAGCGAGCACCGCCGGAGCGGCGTAAGCCAGGCAGCGCTGGAACATTGGCATGTCGCAACCCTCCTCCTCGACCGTCGAAATCGTGTTCGCACCTTTGCGTGTGCCGGCATTCAGAAATCTTTGGGTGGCGACGGTGCTGGCCGGAATGGGCGCATGGGCGCAGGCAGTCGGCGCTGCCTGGCTCATGCTCGAGCTTGTCAATCGGGCCGATCTCGTTGCCTATGTCCAGGCTGCAAATAGCGCGCCGGTTTTATTACTCTCCTTCCTGGCGGGCGCTTTAGCGGACACATGCGAACGCCGCTCGCTGCAGCTTCGCGCCCAGGTTTGGGTTCTCTTTGGCGCCACCATCTTTGTGGTGATCTGTGCGTCGGGTTTGGCGGATCCAATGCTCGTGCTCCTACTGACATTCGTTGTCGGGGTGGGGACTGCCTTGCGAGCGCCTGCATGGCAGGCTTCCATTCGCGATCTCGTGTCCAACGAGCAGGTGCCGGCGGCAGTGACGCTCAGCAGCGTAGGATTTAATTTTTCGCGTATCGCCGGTCCGGCGATTGGCGGGTTGGTTGTCGCTATTTATGCTCCCATGGGCGCTTTCATCTTCAACATGCTGGCTTCGCTGGCGCTCATTTTCGTTCTCTTGCGTATGCCGAAGGATCTCCCGAAAAGGGCCAATCCATCCTTCACCAAACTCGTTGGAGATCTGCGATCAGGCGCCTCCTATGTGCTTTCGAGCCGGCTGATGTGCATCGTGTTGATCAGAGCAGCGGCGGTGGGCATTCCTTCAAGCGCGATACTTGCCCTCCTCCCCGTCCTGACTAACCAACGGTTTTCCGGCACATCGATGGAGTATGGGTTGCTGCTGGGGTTCTTTGGCCTGGGGGCTATGGTAAGCGCCTTCGCACTGGCCCATTGGAGAAAGAACCGGCACCCTGAGAGTCTGCTATCCGGCGCATCCCTGGCTCTTGCGCTGTCGCTCTTTCTGCTGGCGCAGGCCGAGATATTGCCGCTGGCGGCGGCCGCGGTAGCGCTCGGCGGGTTTGCGTGGGTCGTCATGCTGACGACGCTGAACACGGCCGTTCAGCTCAATGCCAGCAATGCCTTTCGCGGCCGGGCTCTTTCGGCCTACATGACCTGCGCCTTCGGCGGATTGATGATAGGCAGCCTCCTGTGGGGAAGCCTAGCGCAACATGCGGGTGTTCGGACCGCCTTCCTCTCTGCCGCCGCAGTTCTTGCAGGCACCCTCTTTCTGAGACTTGGCGCTTCGCTTCCGAGGAATTCCGACCGTTTCGACGCGAGTGAGAGGCAGTAGGATACCTCCTGGGCGTAGGGCAGCGGCCCGGCCCTCATGCAGC
The DNA here is from genome assembly GCF_036621415.1 of Nitratireductor thuwali. Lineage (NCBI taxonomy): Bacteria > Pseudomonadati > Pseudomonadota > Alphaproteobacteria > Hyphomicrobiales > Phyllobacteriaceae > Nitratireductor > Nitratireductor thuwali. The sequence continues at coordinate 63,682 of NZ_CP030942.1, read as the reverse complement.
GGCTTTACTGTTGAAACGGCAGGGGCTGAACGCCGCTATCGGCAAATCCGTTTCGCCCTTTTCCACAAGGTCGGCGAGAACCTGTCCGACGATCGGTCCAAGCTGGAATCCGTGGGCAGAAAATCCAAATGCGTGAAAAGCAGACGGCGCGTTCTTGCTTGCACCGACGATTGGAAGCATGTCGGGCGTAAACCCTTCGATACCCGACCAGAAGCGCAGGATCTGCACCTGTCTCAGCGCAGGAAAGAGCTCGGCGACCGTTTGTGCGGCAAGGGCGAGCTTGTTGACGTTCAAAGTGGTTTCGTTCTTGTCGCGATTGACCGGCGCCCTGTGCCCTCCCCCGATCAGGATGGTTCCGTTGTCAAACTGCTTCAGCGAAAGAGATCGCCCAGCTGCGCCGACAACTGGCTTGACGATGCGAGGCAGGCGGCTCGTTATCATCATCATTGAGCCGTTCGCTGACAGGGGCACTCGGTCGCCCACCAGTGCGGCAACGCGATCCCCCCATGCACCGGCACAATTGATCAGAATGGGCGCCTGAAACTCCCGCCCGCATTCCGAAACGGCATGCCAGACACCTTGCTTGTAGCAAAGACGCGCCAGTTCAACGCCCTCGAACACGGCCGCGCCACGTTCGATCGCACGCCGCCGCAAGGCTTCGGTTGTCCGGAAAGGATTGGCGAAACCATCGCCTGCAACATACAGCCCACCCACGCAGGCACGGCTGATCGCGGGCAAAAGGGCGCGCAGTTCATCGGCATCGATCAGCCTTTCCTCATGCTCAAGGCCGAGTCGCGCTACCGAGCTGCTGCGAAGGCTCAGACGGCGCATTTCCTCAGCATTCTCGGCGACACGAACCCCTCCGACCGGCCGGAAACCGCAATCCTCCCCCACAATCTCTTCAATGTTGGCCCAGAGCTTCTTAGCGGCGACAGCGAGGGGCAATTCTGCTTTGTGGCGGCCCAGCGTGCGCACCCCACCAGCATTGACCCCGGAGGCGTGCCGGCCGGAGTAATCCTTCTCGAGCACATGTGTCTTGTAACCTCGGCTGCCGAGATGGAAAGCTGCGGAACAGCCGTGCAACCCGCCACCAATCACGATGACATCACTCGATACGGTCATGCGGGCACACCAGTATCCTCTTCCATCGCAAGCGAGGCAAGCTCATCGAGGTGGACGGGCCTTGCCGGCGGGCGCGAACGAAACTGCCCGATGTCTCCCGGAAAGAGTCGCTTCTCTCTGGCAACGATCTGTGAAACCGTGATCGAGCACATCCGCCCTTGGCACGGCCCCATCCCGCAGCGCAACAAGCTCTTGATGCGGTTGGGGTCGCCATCACCGGCACGCACGCATTCCCTGATCGCGCCGGCAGTGACTTCCTCGCACCGGCACGCGAATGTGGCATCGGAAGGGATGCGGAACTGCTCAGGTGGCTCATAGAGCGCATCAAGGAAGCGGCGCAAGGCCTCCTCCTTGCGCAACTGCGCTTGCAGTCGGCGGCTTTCCGAATGGAACTGTTCTTTTTCGATGCGCCCGATCTTGGCGGACACCGCCAATACCGTCAGTTGCGCACGCAGGCGCGCCGCGTCAGCCCCCAAGATGCCGGCAGCATCGCCGGTGACATAGAGGCCCGGCCGCGAAGTCCGTCCCCAAGGGTCGCAGGTAATGCACCATGTGTGTTGCTGTGCGTCCCAGTGCTGCTCGCAACCGGTGGCAAGTGCCAGTTGAACGTTGGGAACGACGCCGTGATGCAGAAACAGCATCTCTGCACTTTCGAACCGATAGACCTTCCCATTCGCACGGCAGGACACTGACCGACAACGCCTTTCCCCCTCCGCCGCAAGCGCACTTACGCCGCCTATGAAGGCAGTGCGGCTTGAACGCAGCGCAAGCAGCATTCGCATGCCTTTGAACAATGTGGAGAACCGGCCAAGGGCACCGGGTATCATCTTCAGGCTTCGACGGTAGTTCGCGTTGTGGGTGGTATCGAGAATGGCGCGTACCGGAATACCGGCTCGCAAATATTGAAGCGCAACGAGATAAAGGAGTGGTCCGCTGCCTGCGAAGATGGCATTGGGCTTTGCAAGCCCCACCGACTTTAGCAGTATCTGTGCCCCCCCCGCCGACATGACTCCCGGCAGCTCCCAGCCGGGTATCGGAAAGGGGCGCTCATACGCGCCCGTGGCGAGTACCAGTTGGCGCGCTTCGATGCGCCTGGCTCGCGCCTGCCTGGAGAACACAACTTGCCACAACGCGCCGCCTGCTTCGGCCTGCCAGACATTTGCTCCGCAGACATATTCCGCGCCGCAACCACGCAACTCTCGGGCCAGGTCGAGGCCGCGCGCGTAGTCCTTGCCCAGCGCGGGATGGCCCCGCAACGGGCTTTGCTCAACGCTGTTGTAGATCTGCCCGCCCGGCCCGCCCTGCTCATCCAAGACAATGACGGAAAGTCCCTGAGCCGCAGCATGAGTTGCGACCGTCATGCCGGCCGGACCGGCACCGACGACGGCCACGTCATAGACGCCGCTCATCGCTCTGCCTGCGCCTGTGAGTCAAGGCCACGGCGAACCTCCATGCCGTCCTGTGCAAAGGCAAGACACGCCTGCCGGTTCGGACGACCGTCGATCTCGACCAGGCACTCGAAGCATATGCCCATCATGCAATAGGCCGAGCGCGGCGCATCGGAGATCGGAGAGCGCCGGAACGCGTGCTCATCCAGGCTGAGCAGGACGGCGGCGATGCGTGTGCACTCAGCCGTTTGTACAAGCTCGCCGTCCACAGTGATGGTAACCCGCGCCTTTTGGCTCGCCGCAGTGAACCCGGCATGTGATACGAATTCGAATACCGCCATCTCAAGCCTTTCCGATGAACACCCGATCAAGCCCGTAGACCCGATCAAGCACCATCATGAGCGCGAGAGCGCCGACGATCAGCAGCGTTGATACGGAGGCCACCATCGGGTCGATAGTCTCCTCAATGTGCAGGTAGAGCCGCACCGGAAGCGTGACCGTCGACGGCGATGCCAAGAAGGCCGTCATCGTCAGTTCGTCGAAGCTTGTGAGAAACGCCAATATCCAGCCACTGGCGACGCCTGGCAGAATGATCGGCAGGGTCACCCGGCGGAACACCGGAAACGGGCCCGCGCCGAGCGAGGCTGCCGCCTGCTCCAGCCGAGGATCCATGGCACTTGCCGTCGCAATGGTCAGCCGCAACGCATAGGGGAGGATGATCACCACATGGGCCATGATGAGGCCGGCCAATGTGCCGTACAGGCCAATGCCCGCGAAGAAGCGTAAAAACGCGACGCCAAGCACAACATGCGGGATGAGCAGTGGCGAAAGAAGCAGGGCGTTGATGGCTTCCCTACCGCGAAAATCCAGTCTGGCAAGAGCCAGCGCCGCCGGAACAGCCAGAATGGTGGCGATAGTCGCGGATGCGGCCCCCAGAACCAGACTGATCTGGAACGCCTGCAGGAACGCAGGCGCATCGAGCAGAGCAGCATACCAGCGCAGGGAAACGCCATCGAACGGCATTGAGAGATAAGCCTTGTCCGTAAACGACACCAATCCGACAGCGACGAGAGGTGCCGCGATGAACATCACGAAGGCGGCATGGAATACCAGCGCCAGTGGTCCGTTACGTCTCATGCGACCTTCTCCTGAAAAGCAACCGACACCGCCTTCTGGCGCTCCACGCGCCGCCGTTCCATCAGGCGGCTATAGGTGAGGATGAGCGCGATATTGGCGATCAGCATCAAGACCGCGATAGCCGCGCCCAACGGCCAGTTCAACGTGGTGAGAAATTCATCATAGACAAGCGTTGCCACCACCTTCAGGCGCCGCCCTCCAATGATGGAGGGCGTGGCGAAAGCTGTCGCTGCCAGCGAAAAAACAATGATGGAGCCCGACACGATCGCGGGGATAACTTGCGGAAGGACCAAGCGCCGCAAGATCGTCAACTGGCTCGCGCCAAGCGACTCTCCTGCAAGTTCGATGTTGCGGTCCAGCCGCTGCAGCGAAGCCCATACGGCAATCACCACAAAGGGCACCAGCACATGGACCAGTGCGATCACCATGCCCGTCATGGTATACATGAGCGATATTGGCCGATCAGCCAGTTCCAGCATCTGCAGCGTCTGACTGATCGCACCATGGCTGCCGAATAGTAGGGCCCAGCCGAGCGTGCGGACAACGACGGCGATCAGCAGCGGCCCGAGGATGATCGTCAGGAACAGGCCGCGCCATGGCGCCTCCATGCGATAGAGGATGTAGGCTTCGGGAGCTCCGAGCAAGATGCACAACGCGGTTACTGCCAACGCCAAGACGAAGGTGCGGCCGAAGATGAGGTGGAAGTAGGGGTCCGACAGAATTTGGGCGTAATTGCCGAGCCCGAGGACCGGTAGGACGCCGATGCCATCCTGATAACCATTCAGGCTCAGAAGAAATGTCGCCGCCAGCGGCGCGGCCACGCATAGTGCATAGAAGGTCAGGGCCGGCGCGCTTAGCCAGTATGGCAGAGAGGCATTACGCATGGCCGGCCTCGACGATACGCAGGTCGGACGTGTCCCAGGCAAGCGCCACCGCATCTCCTTCGGCAACGGTTGTGCTCGAATTGGGCTGGTGGACGAGCAGTGGGCCCAGTGCGCTCTCAATTTCGTAGACCCAACGGTCACCCAGGAAAACTCGGCTGCGTATCTGTCCTGCAACAGAGGCAGCACCGGCGGCGCGCCCGGTGACAACACGGATTCTCTCGGGACGAAGCGAAACCTGCACCGTTCCATCTGCAAAGCCGGAACATTGCGATCCGGCTATTGAGAAGCAGTGCCCGGCGATGTCGATCCGGCATACATCCCGGTCGTTTTTGAACAGCCGTGCCTGCAGGAGATTGGTCTTGCCAAGAAAACTGGAGACAAAAGCCGTGACTGGGCGGTCATAGACGTCCTGTGGGCTGCCCGTTTGCTCAAGACGGCCGCGGTTCATCACGGCGATGCGATCGCTGAGCGCCATCGCCTCCGCCTGATCATGTGTCACCATGATCGTCGTAGTCCCAACCGTGCGCTGGATTCGGCGAAGCTCAACTTGCATCTCTTCGCGCAGCTTGGCGTCGAGATTGGACAAAGGCTCGTCCAGCAGCAGCAGCGGCGGCTCAATCACCAATGCGCGGGCAACAGCGACACGTTGCTGCTGGCCGCCGGAAAGCTGTGCGGGATAACGGGCCGCTAGCCCATCGAGGCGCACAAGCTCGAGGATGTCCGCCACACGGCGATTGGCCTCTTGTTGCGGGACGCGCTTCATCTCCAGTCCAAAGGCCACGTTTTCGGCCACCGTCATATGCGGAAACAGCGCGTAATTCTGGAACACGACGCCGAGTCCGCGATCACACGGCCTGATCTGATCGAGCATCGTGCCGTCGAGGCGGATGCGGCCTGAGCTGGGCTCCAGAAACCCCGCGATCATGTTAAGAGTTGTTGTTTTTCCGCAGCCCGAAGGTCCGAGAAGGGAGACGAATTCGCCTTTCGCGACATCGATATTGATATTCTCCACAGCAACGACACTGCCGAACATCCTGGAAAGGCCGTGCAGTTCGAGGAATGCCATCTCAAATCCCTCCATGCGGCGCGTAGTCGAAAAGGGCGGCAGCGGTCACTGTTCGACCTCACGCGTCCACCGCCTTGTCCATTCCGACCGGTTCTCGTTGACGCTCGCCCAGTCGACGCTGACGAGCTTTTCCACTGCGTCCGGTCCATATGGAACCATTTCGGCGACGGCTTCAGGTAGATCGACGGTCTTGTTCGTTGGCCCCCATCCTTTGTGTTGAGCCAGAATTGCCTGGACCTGCGGCGACAAGAAGTGCTGGATGAGGGTCTGCTGCAGCTCTGGTTGATCGCTCCCCTCGACAGGGCAGATCGTCGTCAGGAGGGCCATGGCCCCCTCTCGGGGCTGCACGAGTTCAATTGGAAACCCTGCAGCGGCGAGGGAGGCAACACGCCCGCTACCCCAGACCCCAACCGCCACTTCTCCGGTCTGGAACAGCTCGGAGATCTTGCTTGACGACGTCTCGAAGCTCCGCACGCTCGGCGCGATGTGCTCGGAAATAAAGGAAAAGCCAGGATCGATGTTTTCGAGATCGCCACCCTTTATGCTGTTTATGGCAAGGAGCGTGTGCAGGCCATAGGTATTGGTGATGGCTGGAACAGTCAGCCGTCCCTTGAAGCGCGGGTCGGCAAGATCAAGCCACGACGCCGGTGCCGGCCAGCCCTCGGCCCCGAAGACGTCGGTGTTGTAGGCAATCCCCGTTGCAACGATGCCTACTCCGATCGATTTCCCATCGCCGTTTTGCTTGGCGAGATCGTAAATCTCATCCAGAATGGGGGCTTCAGCAATCGGCGCGCAAAGCCCTAACCCGACGGCTTGTTGCATGGGGCCATCATCGAGAATGGCCACGTCGATTTCGGGATTGTTGCGCTGGGCCTGAAGCCGCGCCAAATTGTTGGTCGAAGCGCCAGCCACGTATTTGACCCTGACATCGTACTCCTCTTCAAACGGCGGCAAGATCATCTCGCGCAGGACCGTTTCGGAAGACCCTCCATAAGCGGCCAAATACAGGACCTCTTCGGCCTGTGAGGGCATGACGGCCGCGCAGGCACCCCCGAGCGAGAGGATCACAAGCTGTATCCCGGGCGATTTGAGAATGTGACGCATTCAGTTCCCCTTGTCTCTTTATGACATTAATTTGACAAACTTATCGACAGCAGAATATAGATTCAAATTCAAATTTTCCTCTACCGTATTCATAGAATGCATGCATTAGGGCGGACGCTGATGAATATGAGGCAACTTGAAGCTTTTCGAGCGGTGATGCTGGCTGGCACTGTAACGGGCGCGGGCGAACTCCTTCGCCTCACGCAGCCGACCGTCAGCAAGCTGATAGCCGATCTCGAGTTGGGAACGGGACTAACGCTTTTCGAGCGTTCTCACGGTCGCCTTCTACCAACCACGGAAGCGCAGACGCTGCTTCAGCAGATCGACCGTGTGTTTACCGCGATCGACGATCTTGATCGCAATGCGCGTCAGTTGGCGCGCGGCCAGTCGGGCCACCTGCGCATCGTGGCCATTCCGGCGCTGGTGCTCGACTATCTTCCGCGTGCTGTGGCTTCCTTCATGAAGAGGCGCCCCGACATAACGGTAGAGCTGAATGCAAGGGCGGCAAGCCGGGTGGTGGAATGGATCGCAGGCCGTCACGCAGATCTCGGCTTTGCCTCCGACATCGCGGCAAATGCCGGCGTGGAACTGCAGCCCTTTCAATCGCTGGCGGGCGTCTGCATCCTTCCGCTGGGTCATCCCTTGACGGAAAAAACAGCCATTGAACCCGCAGACCTGGCGGGAGAACACTTCATCTCGCTGGGACCGGACTCAGCCTTCCGCCACCATGTCGATCGCGTATTCGAGGAAGCGGACATCGCCCGCAGGATCGTCATCGAAACAGGGCTGTCCGCGACAGCCTGCGCGTTCGTCAAAGATGGCATGGGCGTATCCATCGTCGATCCGGTCACCGCGATGGACCGGCACCAGTCACTTGATATCGTCGTAAGGCCGTTTCGTCCTCGCATACCGTTCACAACCTATGCGGCGCTGCCGAAGCACGGATCCCGTCCCGTGTTGGTCAACGATTTCCTGGAACATCTGTCGGGAGTGGCGCGGTTGAACGAGGTGAAATGACACTCCTAAGCAACACGCTCCGCCATGTCCCCGCTATTCAGCATGTCGCCCAGAACGCTCAGAGAGAATGTGGTGAAAAAAATCAGCAGCCCCGGAACCACCGCAATCCACCATGCCGAGAAAAGATGATCGCGCCCGGCATTCATGATTGAGCCCAGGCTTGCATTGGGTGGCTGCACGCCGAGGCCCAGAAAGCTCAAGGTCGTTTCCAGAAGAAGGGATTCGGGAAAGTTCAAGGTGGCATTGACCGCCAGAATGCCCGAGACGTTCGGCAGGATATGACGCCAGTAGATAGTCGGCCAGCTTGCGCCATAGGTTCGCGCCGCGGTGACATAGCGGTTGTTTCTATGCGACAAGGCGAGCCCGCGCGCCAGGCGTGCATAGCGCTCCCAGCCGTAAAGGCTGACGAGGAGCAGCAAGACATAAATGTTGGTTCCCAGGAAAGCGATGCTGGCGATGGCCAGTACGAGAAATGGCAACGCTGCCTGAAAATCGATCAGGGTCGTAACGAGATCGTCAACGAGACCGCCGAAATGCGCGGCGGCGAAGCCGAGCGCAATGCCCAGGCATGCGCCGGCGACGGTTCCGACCAATGCCAAAAGCAGGCTGATGCGAATGGCCGAGCAAACGCGCGCGAACAAGTCGCGGCCCAACTGATCCGTCCCGAAAGGATGTTCGAGCGATCCGCCAAAGCCAGCCGGCGGCAGGAGTCGGGCGGACAGATCCACTTGATTGGCATCAAGCGGGGCGAGAAGCGGGACGACCAGGCCCAGGGATAGGAGAGCCAGTATCCACCCCAGCGCCAGGCCTGCTGCGATTGGCGGGCGGAAAGGCTGAATCTCTTGGCGGGATGGCGACGTCCTCACACTCACGCGCCTTTCCTTTGGCTTCCTGCAGGCGAGGAAGCGATACGCGGGTCCAACAGGCGGTAGGCCAAATCAATGCAGAGATTGGTGACAACCATAACGACGGTCAGCATGATCACGATGAACTGCACGACCGGCAGGTCCTTCGCCAACACCGAGTTCACCAAGAGCCGGCCCATGCCCGGCCAGGCAAAAACTGTTTCGATGACGGCGGCCCCGCCAAGCAGGCTGCCGAAGACAAGGCCGCAGATCGTTACGATCGGAATAGCGGCGTTCGGCAGGGCATGTCGTATAACGATGGTGATCGTCGACGCGCCGCGCGCGCGCGCTGCCACGAGATATGGCTTTTCGAGAACCGTCAGCATCGACGCGCGCGCATAGCGGGCAACGATCCCGATATAGGCCGTAGCAAGCGTGATGACCGGCATCACGAAGTGCAACGGGGACGACGAGCCGCCTGCCGGAAGGAGGCGAAGCCACAGCGTGAAAATCAGTATCAAGAGGAGGCCAAGAAAGAAGTTCGGCAGGCTGAAGCCTATGACCGACAGCGACATCACCAGGCGATCGAGAAACCGTCCCTGCTTCAAGGCGGCCAAAAGGCCCGCCGGAATGCCGATGGCCATTGCCAGAAGGAAACCGATGCCCATCAGTTGCAGTGTTTTCGGCAACGCCTCAAAGACGACGTCGACGACCGGACGCCCGTCGCGCAAGGATGTTCCGAAATCGCCGCTCATAAGATTCGAGAGGTAGAAGACGAACTGATGCGCAACGCTGTGATCGAGCCCATAGCGTGTGCGGAAATGTTCGAGCGCCTCCGGCGCCGCATCGACGCCCAGGACAGCCAGCGCTGGATCGCCAGCGAAACGCAGAAGCACAAAGGTGAACGCCAGGGCGAGGACGACCGTCAGCGCTGAACGGAACAGCTTCGTCAGGATGAAGACGGCTGTCACGCCACAACGCCTTCCCTCACGTCATGTCCGAGCGGCCACAAATCTGGTTGCCGGCCTCGGTCCTGGGCATCCGCCCGGCCAAGCGAAAGACCGCCGCTCAGGTCAATGAGGTTTTGTGTGTAGGGGTGGCGGGGCTCTGCAATGATTTGCGCGGTACTGCCTTCCTCGACGATTTCACCGGCCCGCATCACGGCGATGCGGTCGGCAATTGGCCGTATGGCGGCAAGATCGTGCGTTACAAACAGCATCGCCAGGCCCATCGATCGCTTCAATTCGCCGAACAGGTTGACGATCTCACATTGCACGGAAACATCGAGGGCGGAGGTCGGCTCGTCGCATACAAGCAACTGCGGACGCAGGATCAAGGCGCGGGCGATGGCAGCGCGCTGCAATTGTCCGCCGCTCAATTGCCGGGGACGCGCCGAAAGGAAGTCGTGTTCCAGCCGCACCGTATCGAACATGGCGCGTGCCTCCCGAAGGCGGCTTGCTGCAGTGCCAATCCCATTCACCCGCAAAGGCTCGGCGACCTGCTCGCCGATCGGTATGCGAGGATCGAACGCCGATTGCGGGTCCTGAAAGATCATCTGTACGCGCGGCACGGATTTTCGCGCTGCGCCGGCGAAGGGTTCTTCCCCGTCGATACGAAGGTTGACCCGGCCCGCGCTTGGCTGGCACATCCCTAGCACGAGATTGCATATTGTCGATTTTCCGCTGCCACTTTCCCCGACGAGGGCCAGACACTCTCCCTTGTGCACCACCAGGGAAACGTCCAGCAATGCATGGCCGCCCAACCGCTTCCGACCAAAGCCGAATAAGGATCTTGCGTGGAATGCCTTGGAAACACGATCGAGTTCGAGCACCGGCTCCGATAGAACCGGCCGCGCAGCGCCACGCGTTTCGCCGGCCGATATCAGCTCTGTGGCCTCGTCGAAGCTTTCCTCGACCATAGGGAATTGGCAGAGAACGCCCCCCTGTCGATCTTCCTTGAAAGTCAGTGGCTCGTTCATGCAGGCGATACGGCGGGCACTGCAGCGCGGTGCAAAGCGGCAAACGGAGCCGCGCTCGCCATGCGCTGGCATCGTGCCGGGAATGGGACGGGCCGGCCATTCTTCAGCAAGGTGCGGCGCGGCTCGCAGCAGGGCCCTGCTGTATGGGTGACGCAGCATGTCATAGCCGTGGTCGATCCGGGCGATCTCGACGACCTGGCCGGCGTAGAACACCGCGAGCACGTCGCAGAACGAAGCCGCCTTAAGGTCATGGGTCACCAATATAAGCGACGCGCTATGCTGTCGCGCGAGGCGCGTCAGCAGCGAGAGAATGGTCAGCCGGTTACCTGCATCAAGCGCCGTGGTCGGCTCGTCCGCAATGATGAGGTCCGGATTGCCGACAAGGGCCAGTGCAATCATCACCCGCTGTGCCATGCCGCCCGACAGTTCGTGCGGAAACTTCGCAAGGACCGCCTCGACATCGAATAGCCCCACATTGCGGAGGCTTTCAAGGATGCGGGCAAGCGCGGCAGGTCCGCGCAGGCCGAGGAGCCGCCTTGTCGTCGTAAGGAAATGGCTTTTGACATTGCGCAAGGGGTCGAGCCTTCCGGCGGCATCCTGAAAGACAAACCCGATCCGCCGGCCGTGAATGGCAGCCAAGGTGCGCTCATCCGCGGTGGCAAGATCGAACCCGTCAAAGGCAGCCGAACCGGTCAGGCGGTGCCTGCTTTGCAGAAGCCGCGCAAGCCCGAGGCAGGTTGCCGTTTTGCCGCTGCCACTCTCGCCGACAAATGCATATGTAGCGCCGCGCTCGATATCGATGGAAACATTCTCTACGGCGCGGACTTCACCTCGCGCTGTCTGAAACGTCACGCCGAAGCCCCGCACCCTCAGCAAGACATCGTCGGAACGAGCCGCCGGCGGGTGCTCAACCCGGCGGCGCGTAGCGGTCGCTAGCGATAGGCTTTCCGGGTATTCGGCCGCCGCCACTAATTCACTCCCGTATCGGTCGGTCCGAAATCCAGATAAGGAGCAGGTGTCGGTTGCCAATCAATCCCGGCACGCTTGCCGTAGAAAGCGCCACGCATATGCAGTTCCGTCGCCGGCACGTCTTCCCAATCGACGATCTGCAGCATGCGTTTGAAGGCATCGCGCCGCGCTTGCGGATCGAGGCTCGTCTCCAGAACGTTCCCCAGCTTGTTGAACTCCTCGTTGCGCCACTGATTGCGGCGATCAATGCTGCTCCCCTCCCCGTAAACCCTCCAGAGACCGCCAACCGGATCGGGAATGTTCATCAATGTGGCGCCGTTGTGGATAAATGCGGGGTTCTCGACAAGAATCGTATCCCAGCTTGCCTGTACCTGCATGTCGATGTTGAAGCCGACTGCCTCCCACATTGCAGCGATCGCCTCTGAGGTTGGCAACTCCACCGGATACCAGTGTTCGAGCACCCGATACGGGATGGGCGAACCGTCATAATCCGCCTCAGCCATCAGCTCCCTTGCCCTGTCGGGGTCGTAGCCTGGCCCCTTATGCTCCTCGATATAGAGTTCCCCGTAGTACGGAAACTGAAAGCCATTGGTGAGACCGACGCGGCCATCCCACAGGCTATCGACGATCGCCTGCCGGTCGATGGCAAGCGACAGGGCAAGCCGTATGCGAGGATCCTTCAAAACCGGATGGTTTGTGCTGAAGCGGATGGACCGGGTCATGATCGTATCGCCGCCAACCACCTCCAGATCGCCGTAGCTTTCGACCAGTTCCAACTGGTCGGGATCAATATCCGTTATGATGTCATAATCGCCAGCAACAAGCCCCGCGATGCGGGAGGACTGCTCAGGAACTTCGACATATCTGATGGTGCTGTAGGGCGGCGTACCGTCCCAATAATCGTCATGCGCCGCAAGCACCAGTTCGTCCTTGGTCTTGAACGATTGCACCTTGTAGGGTCCTGTCGAAACGGGTGCACGCTCCCAATCGGAAAAACTCTCCGCCTCCTGGAACGCCTTCTTGCTGACGACCTGGGACATCCATCCCGACAAGCGGGCTTCGAGGACCGGGTCCGGCTTGGAGGTGACGAAGCGGACCGTGTCCTCGTCCACCACCTCGACACGCTCGATTGTCTTCAGATAGGCGCGGCTGGGGCCATAGGCGGGCGCATCTTCGCCGCTGACCCGCTGCGGCCCGAAGGAAAACGCCACGTCCTCCGCGGTCATCACGCGCCCGTCATGCATGACCACGCCGGGGCGCAGGTCCACCTCCATCGTCCTCTCGTCGATGCGCTTCCAGTTCGTTGCAAGACCCGGCTTCCTGTCGAAATTGTCGCTGTAGTCGGTCTCGATAAGGAAATCGAAGATGCTTGGGACGACCTGGAATGCAGATGTTCGTGTCTTCATGACCGGTTCCAGACTGTCGGGCAGTTCCTGCACCGCGACCGTGAGCCGCGGTCTGTCGGCTACTTGCTGCGCCTGCACCGGCATCGCCGACAAGAAAAGAGCTGCAGCGGCGAAGCCACCTGAAATTCTGCCTAGCAGTTCAAAATGACTTGTAAGATGCTTATCGTTCACGCCTGCCTCCTGTCGTCGTTGTGTCCGGACCATCGCGGTCCGACCGGATGATGTATTTTCGCCGCTACGCGGCTTCGTCGGTTCTGGCCGCCTCACGGGATCGCTCGACTGCGGACCATGCCTCGCCGAGATAATTGACCGCCAGGAACCGAGAAACGGTCAGATACGTGGCGGATCCACCACGGCTCGCCATGTATTCGTGCAGACACGGCTCTTCGGACGGCGCACCGCCGCGCATGATCTCTGTTAGCGGCCGACCGCTTGCAGACCGGGGCAACTCGCAACCCAGCAGGTGCAGGATTGTCGGAGCGAGATCACAGATGCCCGTGGGCAGATGACTTATCGCCCCGGTCGCGAAACGCGGTCCCTCCGCCAGCAAGACCGATGCCAATTCAAGGCGATGCAGGCCACCATGTGTGCCGCCGCCGACGGCGATGTTATAGTTGCTGACGTCGCACCAGGCGCCGCCGGCAATGCCGTTGCGGTTACTGCCATTGTTGCCAGCCAGGTTGATGTAAAGATCGGGTGCGCGCCTATGGCCGACGCCTATGAGGTTGAGCGACAGTGTTCCCTCCACCTGGCCGAGATGGCTGGTTGGATCGGCCGGAGTGCTAAATCCGCCCCCGAACCATGGCTGCTCACCGAGACAGTCGAAAACGTCCTGCATCAGGGAAAGTTCGGGCTTCCTGAACCACAGCCCCGCTGCGCGACCGGCGCCGACCAGAATGTCCGCACCGCCTTCGAAGGTATCATCGGCGTTGAACCCGGCCGCCACGAGCACGCTCCCTACCGATATATGGTCGGAGATGGTGACGTGACCATGGTCGGATGTGACCATCAGGGATATCTCTTCGCGCTCGGGGAGTGCATCCCGCCAGGCGACGAGGCGCCCCAAAGCTTGGTCGCATCGGCGCATCGCCGCCAGATGCTCTTCTGCGCCGAGGCCGTGCACATGCGCCGCGCTGTCGGCTTCCGTTAGCCAGATAATGGAGACATCGGGCCTCACATCCGGCCAAATCGTGTCAATAAACGTCTCCACGGCCTTACCCTCGGAGCCCTCAGCGCATCCATCAAGTGGAATGCCATGCCGCTCACGGATCGCAGCAGCGGCCCCGGCTGGAAAGGAAAATTGCGGATGCCTGACATTGAAGCCGGTTTGCCCGTGAATGGCTCCCTTCCAGTTCAACGCAGCCAGAGAGCCCTGCCCGCTCGAGGTAACCACGGCCAAGGACCGTCCTTCGCGCGCAAGGATCTCCGCCAGGCCAGGCGCATTGACCATACCCCCGGGCAGCATTGCGTCAGCAGTTCGCCAATGCTGGACAGCGTGCGTGAAGGTCTGCCCCATGTGCCCGCCGCGCGCGTGAAACTGATTGCCAAGCACGCCGTTGACAGCCGGCTGCGTGCCTGTTGCCAGCGCCGTCAAGGCTCCCCGCGTTTCACTCGGAAAAACCGTGCGATGATTGCCGCACCACACGCCACAACTACGCAACGCTGTCAGGTTCGGCATGGACGCTTCGGTCACCATATCAGGCCGCAACCCGTCTATACCAAAGAGAATGACGCGCTCCGGCCTAGTCATTTTGCCCGCCTTCCATGCCTGTGTGTTCCGGCGCATCGGCTTCTTGGCGGCGCGCAACTTCATGGTGGATGGTGCGCACGCCGGCCTCTCTCAGGCGGGCAGCCAGCGAAGCAGGCGGCGCGGCATCCGTGACCAGTGTCCCGATCCGATCAAGCGGGACACTGCAGTACTTTCCCGAGGAGCCGAATTTGCTGCGATCGGCGACAAAAATGGCTTTCCTGGAACGGGCCACGATGCGCTGTTTCAGCCGCTGATAATATTTCTCCGCTTCCAACAAGCCATAGGACTCGTCGAAGCCGTAGACGCCGATAATCGACGCGTCGAAGACGCACTCATCGATGGCGTCGAGGACCTGAGAACCTATCAGCGCGCCGTCCTCACTGGCATACTCCCCACCAGTCAAAACAACCTTGTGTCGGGCCGGCCCCTGCAGCGCTTCGGCGATTGCCGGCATGTTGGTGAGTACCGAAAGCGACGGCCCGTAGCTCAGCTCTTTGGCGACTTCCAGTGTGGTGCTTCCGCCGGTGATGAAGACCCACTGATCGGTCGTAAGCAGCGGAGGCACGAGTTTCGCAATTCGGCGCTTCTCCACTGCATTTTCCTGCATACGCAAGGCGACCGGTGCCTCCCGGCCGACAGGCATTGCGCCGCCATGAACGCGTTTGATGAGGCCGTTCTTCTCCAGTTGGAGCAAATCGCGCCGGATGGTCTCGGTGGAAACACCATAGCTCTCGGCGACATCGCTGATCGTAATACCCGTCCCGGCACCGATCATTTCGGCCAACGCTTGCTGCCTGCTGGCCGCAGTAAGTCTCAACATCCCACACATCCCCTTATTTCAGGGGCGGACATTAGGAGCCTAATGCTTCAGCGATGTGACAATCTTTGGTGGCACTTGTGATTATGTGGAGAAGTCACGACAGGTAGCGAATCGCCGTAGCGCGCCCCGCCTCTTGCCTCTCACAGATCGCAGAAACCACTCCGCGCTTTCCCGTTACGAGGTCGCGAACAATGAAACTATAGATTAACCGAATGGCTGAATGAAATTTATGAATATACGATCACAATATGCAGCGCGTAGATTATTTTATTTTTTGTCTGATGTATGCGTATTTTCTATTGGAATTATTTGCTTGCTCTGTACAGATTTTTATTTCTTAATCAAATGACAGTTTTATGACATCTCTTTGGTTATCCCCGGAAACGAGTGCAGCGGACCTTATGTGATGCAACTGAGAAACGCTCTGCCCATCCTCGGCTCCTTGGAAGACGGGCCGAACCTCATGACTTTCGCAGGCGCACTGGCTGCAATGGCGGCCTGCTACTGTGCGCTGAACGGAGCTCTAGCCGCAGCGCTTACATTCGCGCTTTGGGCTCATGTCGCGGATTCCTTTGACGGCCTTCTTGCCCGGCGGCAACCGGGCAGGACTCCAGAGATGCAACAAATCGGCAAGCAGATGGATTCCCATGCCGATTTTCTCGCCGGGAGCGGCTTTCCGCTGATTTTTCTCATCGTACTGGGAAAGGGCGACCCCATCGCCCTTGCGGGCGGCTTCCTCCTATGCGCGGCCGGACTGCTGCGCTTGAGCTATTTCAACGTGCATGGCCTCAAGGACGGCGCTTTCCTGGGGCTCCCTCTGCCGCACAACATCCTGGTGCTGACGGCAACCTATTGGGCCTCGCTTCTTGTTGCACCGCAAGCACAGCCTGTTCTTGTTGGATCGGCGGCGATTTTGACAGCATTTCTGCACGTGGCACCCTTTCCTTTCCCCAAGATGAACATGGGCGCGGTTGTGGTGACGCTGATCCTCGCCCTCGGCCTGTCCCTTGCGACTTTCCTATGACTCAGCCGCCCCTAGGAGCGATCGACATGTCCGTCAAAAATCCGTCTGACAATGAAGCAAAAGCACGTCAGGAAGCTCGGAAATCCTCCACCGAATCCGGATCGAGCGTGGGCCCTGTCACGAGCGCCATCGTCTCCGCTGCGGGACTGGGAGCACGCCTCGGTACCCTCACCCGCGAATGCCCCAAGGCGCTTGTTGCCGTCAATGGCGAGCCGCTATTGCCAAGGCTGGCGAAGCAGCTTTCGCAAGCGGGCGTAAAGAATCTTACTGTCGTTCTCGGCTATCGGGGTGACCAGATCCGTGACGCGCTCGGCACCAACGCCGGCGGTATGCAGGTGAGTTATGTGCACGCCGCCAACTACGCGAGCACAAACAATATCGCGTCTCTGGCGGTCGCCCCCTGCCCAACTGCCCCTGTTGCCATATCCGATTGCGATGTGTTCCTTTCGCGGCTGCCTCACGATTGGCTCCGGGAAACGGGTTCCGACATCGTCATTCCGACTCGTGCGTTGGCCCGCGATGAAGCAGGCACCGTTTTGCGCATGCAGAACGGCAGATGGCGGCTGAAGGTCCTGCGCCAGCCGTCAGAGGCGAGAGCTGGCGACCGCAAGACAATCAGCCTGTACCTGTTGTTCTCCTCTGACCTCATCAAGATATTTTTCCGCGAGATCGGTCGCACAGTCGCCAACCGCGAGACGTCACTTTACTACGAAGATGTCCTGTCAGGCGTTCTGCGTGACACCTACACGATTGCAGACGTCGCAATCGAAGATCAAGGGATCGCCGCTTTCGAGATTGACCGACCGATTGACCTGCAAGCCGCGGAGCAGTGGGCAGCGAATGCCTAATTCTCCGGCGGAAGGGAGGAGCTACAATGTATGCAAGCGCATCGTCGATAGGCCATCACGGCGAGATCATCCAGGGCGTGTTCCGCGACGGGGAGGATCGTTTGCATCGTGGATTGGTCACGCTGCCGTTCGTCCCGCGCCACAGTATCGCGCTGGCTAGAAGCACCAATAGTGCAACCGTCGAGATCGAGCCTAAACACAAGCGGAAGGCGCTCCAAGCGATCAAGATGTTCCTCGAAAGGGCGAACCGGGGCGCAACCGGCATCCATGTGACGATCAAGTCAAATATCCCCGAGGGCTTTGGCCTTGGATCCTCGACCGCCGATATTGTGTCGAGCGTTGGTGCAACAGCCCGCCTGCTCGGCGCGTCGGTCAAATCGAGGGACCTGTTCCGGCTTGCTGTACAAGCAGAAACCGCCAGCGACGGAATTATGTTTCTCAAGTGGCCGCATCTTGTCTGCCAGCGCGAAGGCAGGGTGCTCGAACGCTACAAATGGCGATTGCCCCGCTTTTCCCTGCTGAGCTTCAATGCCGCTCCGAATGATCCGGTGGATACTTTGGACTACACCGCAGCGCGCTACAGCGATGACGAGATCGATGAATTTCAAGTGCTCCGCGCATTGCTGCGCCGCGCCTTCAAAAAGCAGGATCTTGCCTTGCTCGCGGAAGTGGCGACGCGAAGCTCGATCATCAATCAGCGCCATCTCCCACAGCCGCACTTCGATGAAATTCTGGAAATCGTTCGTGACGCGAAAGCTCCTGGGCTGCAGGTTGCCCATAGCGGTCGGATGATCGGCATCATCCTGAGACCGGAGTGGCGCTACCACAGTCGTTCAGTACAGACGATTCAGCGCGAGCTGCTCCATCTGGGTTTCTTCCCCGAGTATCACGGCGCGCCTCACCCCCACTGTGTGTGAGGGCGATGAGAGGAGGAGGCTGGAAATGGGCCAGATAGCGGGTGTATCCGGGAAAGGGTACTCACAATTCGAAAGGCCGGCATCCTGGCTACGTGCCACGCACGAGCGCAGACTCAATCGGAACGGCTGCTCGATGGCCGCCCATTGTGATGATGACGAGCTGCATGAAGGCGGCGGCGTCATGGTCGCGCTGAGTGGAATTTGCTTGCAGGCAGGCAAAAAAATCACCGCAAGAGACATTGCAGACCAGTATCGCCGCGATGGAACGCTCGATACGTCCCGCTTTGACGGTCATTTCGCTATTGGCCTTTATGACGACGTCGCCGATCGGCTTTTGCTGTGCCGCGACGCCATCGGAATCACACCACTCTACTACGCCGCCAGCCCGACCGAACTATTCTTCGCCAGCGAATGCAAATTGCTTCTCATGCAGCATGGCATCGACCGGTCCTTGGACGCCGGCGCCATGCAACGCTTTCTCGATGACGGTTGGACCCCTGCTCACAGGACTTTTTTCCAAAGCATTCGGCCTGTTCCACCGGGATATTTGTTGGTCCGTGAAGCTTCGGGCACGATCAGAATGCACCGCCAAACGCCGTGGGAGGCCTCGCACGAGGCGGTTGCAGCCAGCCCGCGCGACATTACACGGGCGCTTGAAGAAAGCGTTGCAGCCTTGTTCGGTGCAAAAACCGACCAACGGGTGGGGATCATGCTGAGCGGCGGAATCGATTCGGCACTGATCGGCGGAACACTCCGTCAGCGCCTACCCGAAGCCCAAATTCATTCCTTCACCGTCGGGTATGGCGAAGACGATCCTGAGATCATCGGCGCACGTGCGACTGCGGCAGCCCTAAACTTTACGCATCACGATGTGTTCGTCTCACCAGGTGATCTCGATCGGCTTCTGCCGGCTGCGATTCTGGCGATGGAAACGCTTGGCGGACATGATGAATACCCCTGCCTCTTTGCTGCCCACGAGGCCGCTGCCGGCAAAGTCGACATATTGTTCTCCGGCAATATGTCCGACACCCTGTTTGCCGGAATGGACTCGCATCGTGCCATTTGGCGCGACTGCTATCCAATCGGCGGTCGCCACGGTACGGGCACGGGTGGCCGCATCCTGTCAGCCGCCCTTCAAAAGGCGCTGCTCGCGCGCGACGAAAGGCTGAGTGCGCAGGAGAGATTCGCGCAGCGGTTCGATATGAAGGCGCTTATGCCATTCACCGCTTCGCGCCTGATCACTCTTGCCCTTTCTATACCAGATGACCAGAAGCTCGACGAAAGCCGCAACAAAATCATCCTGCGGCAAGCAGCTGCGCAGATACTGCCTCGCGAGATCGCCGAGCGCCCAAAGGGCATTCAACAGCTCCGCTACGACAGCGCGATGATCGAATGGCTGGTCGGTCGGCTTGGCGCTATCCAGCGCGAGCGACCAGGGCCGATCGGGGCCGTCCTCAACGCCGATTGCATTGGCGATGCCATCCATGAACTGTCGGTCTCTGCAGCCAGACCGGCTGTACACCGCGCTTGGAACCTGTGTGCTCTCGACGCCTGGTACCGGGCGTTCGCGCATGAACTTCCGGTGCGCCCGGAGGCAGTCGGGGCAGTCCAATGAAATTGGCAACGGTCCAGGACTTCCGGCGTTTCAGGCGTACGGGTGGAGCCTTGGCCGTTCCGGCCATGCTGCTCGCTTCCGTGTTGAGCCCGATGGCGGGCATGTTCGTTCGACTGCTGCCAGACAGCGCGGACATGCAACTTGTCGCCGGACTGTCGTTCGTACCCTTTCTGATACTTTTCGTCTGCCGCACAACCTTTGCCGCGGGGCATCACCAACGAGGACGTGGAAGTAGATGGCGGTATGATAGTGTCTGTATCCGCATCCGATCTCGAACATGAACTGATCTGTGTCGGCCACATGGTGTCGGCCCGACGTGTAGCGGCCGAGCTTGGATGCCGGCCCGCATCCGATTGGATAGCGTAGCGCGCATGGATCGCCGTCGTTCTCATAGATCGTCTGGGCAAGGGCTCCGAAGATCTTCCCTTCGAAAACGCCGGCCCTGGTCTCCGCGATAGCAGTTTCCGTCATCAGTTGGACGATGTTCGCGGACTTGCGCATCATCTCGATTTCTGCCGGAGACTTCACTAGGCGAAGCCTGTCAATCGTCGGCGAGGCATCAGAGAAGCTGCACCAGCCTTCAAGGGCGGCGACGACGTCGACGTAGAGATCGGCACGGTGACCCATCGTATTGTACTGAATTCCGATCCGGCCTCCTGCTAGACCGTGGTCCTGGAGCAACGTTTTGATAGCCTGCCCACGGCTGGAACCGGCCAGTTCATCGAAAACCCTGCAACCTTCCAGGATCGAGCTATAAAAAACGTTGTTGTAGTCAGCCTGACGGCCGAGATAGTCGACTTTGCCATCGGCAGTAACAAGCATCGCGTGGAGGACATAAAAGCCATCGGTGTCCAGACCGGTGAGCCAATACATATCCTCGCTTTTGAACAGCAAGAAAGCATCATACCCGGCACCTCGCATCGTCGAACAGCAGTGCGACGTAATCACCGGCCTTCTCGCCGGTACGTTTCCAGCCTGCTCCTGACGTGCTCCCCTGAAATGTCCTCGCTTTGTGGTTAGTCTCTCTTTGGAGAGAGGAGACTGGCAATGAAGCGATCGCGCTTTTCGGACGAGCAGATCATCGGCATTCTGAAGGAGCACCAGGCCGGGCTATCGGCGACGGAGCTGTGCCGCAAATACGGGATCAGCGACGCGACGTTCTACACCTGGCGCAAGAAGTATGGCGGCATGGAGGTCTCGGAGGCCAAGCGGCTGAGGGCGCTGGAGGAGGAGAATGCGCGCCTGAAGAAGCTTCTGGCGGAGTCGATGATGGACGTGTCGACGCTGCGCGA
>NZ_CP030942.1:0-35000 GCF_036621415.1 Nitratireductor thuwali | reverse complement strand
GCCGGCAGGGCACAGGCGCGCATGCGTTGCAGCGCCTTTTCGGGACACGCGCCCGCCGCCCGCAGCGAGGCGTACAGGGACTCGCCCACTTCTTCGATGGATCCGAGCAGGCTCGCCGGCACCACCGCCAGCTCGACCGCCAGCGGCAGATCGTCGGCAAGGCGCAGGCGGTGCAGCCTCAGCACGCTCTCTCCCGGCGCCAGACCGAGCGCCATGGCCTCGTCGGAACTTGCGCGCGCATAGCCCCTTTCCAGCCAGCGATGGCGGGGAACATGCCCCAGGGAGACCATGTCCTGGCTGAACCCGGTCAGCATGGACAGCGATTGCTGGATCCGCTCACCGCCGCTTACATAGGTGCCCGAGCCGTGGCGCTGCTGCAGCAATCCCTCCTGCACCAGCAGTTCCAGGGCCTTGCGGATGGTCACGCGCGACAGGTTCGTCGCCGCCACTATGGCCCGCTCCGAAGGCAGCGCCTCGCCCGATTTCAGGCTGCCTGCGTTGATGAGCGTCCTCAGATGGTTGGCCAGCTGCATATAGCGCGGCGTCGGATTTCCCTCGTCAATTGGCGCGGTTCCCAGCAACAGGCTGCCACTCTTGCTCATTCGCTGTCTTTCCTTCTTGAGGCCGAACGTTTTCGCCCGCCACCAGTCCAACTATTTGCCACTTTTACACAACGAGCAACTACCGGCCCCGTCAGGCCCTCGTTCATCCGGGAATCCCGCAGGGTGGCCGCGGAAGAAGCGGGGAAGGCTCCGGGGCACGCCTGGGATCGTCGAAGCCGACGAAATCTGTTGTAATCACCCCGCCAACGCTTAGAATGGCCGTGCAATCGATTACATAATGGGCGTTCTCTTAAGGGGCGTTCTACAGAACGATCCTGTAACGGGCGCAACCATCACCTGGGGAGGAGATGTCTTGACGATAAAGGAGGAGGTGCGCGGTGGGGTGGCTATCGACCCGCCGCGGCACAAGAGGGCACGGGCAAGGACGCGATGACGGATGCCGTGCTGTCGCTTGACGGCGTCTCGCATCGATTCGGCACGATTCAGGTGCTTTTCGACGTCGATTTCGGTCTGCGGCCGGGCGAGGTCCATGCGCTGATCGGCGAGAACGGCGCCGGCAAGTCGACCATGATGAAGATCCTGGGCGGCTATCTCGAGCCGAGTGAAGGCAATGTGCTTCTCGACGGCCAGCCCGTCAGGTTCACATCCCTGCGCGACGCCGAAGCGGCCGGCATCATCATGATCCATCAGGAGTTCAACCTGGCCCTCCAGCTCACGGTCGAGGAGAACATCTTCCTCGGACGGGAGATATGGCGCGGCCCGCTCCTGGATCACAAGGCGATGCAGGCGCAAAGCAGAACGCTGCTGGAGCGTCTGAACTGCCCGCTCGATCCGAGCAAGAAGGTCTCCGAGATCTCCGTGCCCAGCCGGCAGATGGTCGAGATCGCCAAGGCGCTCGGCCGCAATGCCCGCATCCTCATCATGGACGAGCCGACCGCGGTCCTGACCAACCGGGAAACCGACGTCCTGCTGGAGCAGATCGAAAGGCTGCGCGCCGCCGGCACTGCGATCCTCTACACCTCCCACAAGCTCGACGAGGTCAAGCGCATCGCCGACCGCGTCACCGTTCTGCGCGACGGCCATCGCGTGCTGCAGGCCGACGCGAGCCAGCTTACGGAGCACAGCATGGCAGAGGCCATGGTCGGCCGCGAACTGAGCGGGCTTTTCCCCGCAAAGGCAACCCCGCAGGACGAGACGGTGCTCGAAGTCGAGGGCCTGACGGTGCCCGGACATGTAAAGGACGCCTCGTTCAAGCTGCGCCGGGGCGAGGTGCTTGGTTTCGCCGGGCTGGTGGGATCGGGCCGCACCGAATTGATGGAAGGCATCGTCGGCCTCCGTCCGTCGACCGGCCTCGTCAGGGTCGGCGGCAAGGTTTTAAAGCCGGGTTCCGTGCAGGCCGCGCGCCAGGCCGGCCTCGTCTACCTGACCGAGGACCGCAAGGAGAAGGGCCTGCTCCTGGGCAAGTCGCTGCGCGAGAACCTGACGCTTTTGGCGCTCGACCGCTTCACGGGCGTGACCATCGATTCGCGCGCCGAGGAGCGGGCGCTCAGCCGCGCCATCGAGGAGTTCGACATCCGCGCCGGAGACCGGCGGATGATGGCGGGCAATCTGTCGGGCGGCAATCAGCAGAAGCTTCTCCTGGCCAAGACCATGCTGGCCGAACCCGACATCGTCATCATCGACGAGCCCACGCGCGGCATCGACATCGGCACCAAGCAGCAGATCTACGGCTTCATCAGCAGGCTCGCCGCACAGGGCAAGAGCGTCATCGTGATCTCGTCCGAACTGCCCGAAGTGATCGGGCTGGCATCACGCGTCGTCGTCATGGCATCCGGCCGCATAGCCGGCGAGGTCGAGGGCGCCAAAATCACCGAGGACGCCATCCTGCGTCTGGCAATGGGCCTTTCGGAACGAAGGGCGGAGGCAGTATGACCGAAGCAACACTGGGCGCACTCGACAAGGCCAAGCTGCGCCGGCTGAATTTCCACGTGCTGGGACCTCTTCTGGCCCTGATCGTCCTGATCATCCTCGGCGCCATGCTTAACCCCAACTTCCTGAGCTATGGCAACGTGACCAACGTCCTGGCGCGTTCGGCCTTCATCGGCATCATAGCCGTGGGAATGACTTTCGTCATAACGGCGGGCGGCATCGATCTGTCGGTCGGCTCGATGGCGGCCTTCGTTGCCGGCGTCATGATCCTCTTCATGAACTCGCTGATCCCATATATGGGCATCGGCATACCCCTGATCATGGCCGGCATGGCCGTGGCGATCATTACCGGCTTTGCGGCCGGCTGGATGAACGGCTTTCTCATCAGCAAGGTGAATATAGAGGCCTTCATCGTCACGCTCGGATCGATGGGCATCTATCGCAGCCTCGTCACCTGGCTCGCCGACGGCGGCACGCTGTCGCTCGATTTCGAGCTCCGCAGCCTTTACCGCCCGGTCTATTATGACGGCCTTCTCGGCGTAAGCTGGCCGATCATCGTCTTTGCGATCGTCGCCATTCTCGGCGAACTCGTCATGCGCCACACCGCCTTCGGCCGCCATTGCGCGGCAATCGGCGCCAACGAGCAGGTGGCGCGCTATTCCGCCGTCAAGGTCGACCGGGCGCGCATGGCAACCTACGTGCTGCTCGGCATGCTCGTGGGCGTCGCCACCATCATGTACGTGCCTCGGCTGGGCTCGGCCTCCGGCTCCACCGGCGTGCTTTGGGAGCTGGAAGCGATCGCCGCAGTGATCATCGGCGGCACCGTCCTCAAGGGTGGCTACGGCCGCGTCTGGGGCACCGTCGTCGGCGTCCTGATCCTCAGCCTCATCGACAATATTCTTAATCTCGCATCGATCGTCAGCCCCTATCTCAACGGCGCGATACAGGGCGTGATCGTCATACTCGCGGTGGTTCTGCAGCGAGAAAACAAGTCGGCAGACTGAACGACAACCAAGGGAGAGAGACCATGAAACGCAGAAATTTCCTGAAAGGCGCGGCACTTGCCGGGGCGCTTGCCGCCTCGACGGCGGCCTTCGCACAGGACGACACCAAGACGATTGGCGTTGCCATTCCTTCGGCCACGCATGGCTTCATGGGCGGCCTGAACTATCACGCGCAAGAGACGATCAAGCGCCTGGAAGAGACCTACCCCCAGCTGGATTTCGTATTGGCCACGGCCGGTAATGCCGGCAAGATGGTCAACGATATCGAGGACATGGTGGCGACCCGCGACATCGACGCGCTCGTGGTGCTGCCGTTCGAGAGCGAGCCGCTGACCTCCCCGGTCAAGGCCGTCGCCGACCAGGGCATCTGGGTCACCGTTGTCGACCGCGGTCTGTCCCAGCCGGGCATCGAGGATCTTTACGTCGCCGGTGACAATCCCGGCTTCGGCCGCATGGCGGGCGAATATTTCCGCGAGAACCTGGACGAAGGCGACA
This sequence comes from Nitratireductor thuwali, assembly GCF_036621415.1. Classification (NCBI taxonomy): domain Bacteria; kingdom Pseudomonadati; phylum Pseudomonadota; class Alphaproteobacteria; order Hyphomicrobiales; family Phyllobacteriaceae; genus Nitratireductor; species Nitratireductor thuwali. Next base: position 31,009 of record NZ_CP030942.1, on the reverse strand, counting down.
ACATCGTCGTGCTGCGCGGTATTCCAACCACCCTCGACAACGAGCGGGTGGAAGCCTTCACGGCCGCCATCGAGGGCTCCGGCATCAACGTGCTCGACATGCAGCACGGCAACTGGAACCGCGACGACGCTTTCAACGTCATGCAGGACTTCCTGTCCAAATACGACGACATCGACGCCGTTTGGGCAGCCGATGACGACATGGCGATCGGCGTCATGGAAGCCATCGCCCAGGCCGGCCGCGAAGACGAGATGTGGGTGGTCGGCGGTGCCGGCATGAAGGAGATCATCAAGCGCATCATGGATGGCGACCCGCAGCTTCCGGTCAACGTGACCTATCCGCCAGCGCAAATCTCGACAGCCATTGAGCTGACCGCGCTCGGGCTCGTGTCCGACGCTCCGGTCACAGGCCGTTTCATCATCGGCTCTCAGCTGGTCACGCCGGAGAATGCGGAGCAGTTCTACTTCCCCGACAGCCCGTTCTGACCATACGAGGGCGCGCCAACGGCGCGCCCTCCTTTTCCCATTCCCGGATACCGGATATGGCGGCGGAGCAGGCTGAAGCGCCGCTTCGCAACCAGCGGTTCCCACCGTCCCTCTGCCTGTTCGTTCAGCCCCGTTGCCGCTCAACCATCGGGCGGAATAACGCCTTTGGTGAGCAGAAAGCAGCCGTAGAAGCGGGTCTCGCCCGTGGTGATCACGCAATAGGCTTGCTTTGCCTTTTCGTAGAAGGCGAAGCGCTCGATGCCATACATGGGGCTCGGCTTGCCCTCGGCCTTGTCGACGATCTTCTGCACCTCGGCCTGGACCGGCGTGATCTCGTCCGGCGCGCCCATCACTTCCATGCGGCCGACCGAGTTCTGCAGACCCGAATCGAGCGGCAGAACGGAAAGGATGGCCTCCATCGCGCGGGCGGCTGAAACATTGTCGATGCGCAACAGTTCGCCAAACGCGGTCTGCCGGGCGATGGCGTCCGAGGGAAAGTTGGTGTCCGAGACGACCAGCGTATCGCCATGGCCCATGGAGCGCAGCGCGTAAAGCACCTCGGCATTGAGCGTCGGGTCGATGTTCTTGAGCATAAGCCCCTCCCCCAAATGCCGCCTCGCGGCGGGCGATGCCAGACAGACCGTCCCTATTCGCCGTAGGGGATCCAGATGTTTTTCACGTCCGTCGCCCGCCGCAGGAAGAGCGGGCCTTCGGCCGCCGCCGTATCGTACCAATCGACGGCCTTGCCGTAGTCGACGAAAGTGCGTTTCAGATTGCCGGTCGAAAGCTTCTCGACCTCCGCCGAAAGCTCCGCATCGCCAAAGGCCCACACGGCGTCGACATCGTTGTGGGCGGCCAGCACCCGGCCGAGCTCCACCGCCGAGCCGGTGACGATGTTGACGACGCCGGCAGGCACGTCGGAGGTCTCCAGCACCGAATAGAAATCCGTGGCCGACAGCGGATGCGGTTCGCTCGGAATGGCAACGACGCGGTTGCCCATAGCAATCAGCGGCGCGACAAGGCTGACGAGGCCGAGCAGCGGCGCCTCTGGCGGGCAGACGATGCCGACGACGCCTTGCGGCTCGGGCATGGCGAGCGCCACGCCGCGCAGCGGCGGATTGTGCACCTGCCCGTCATATTTGTCGGCCCATGCGCCGTATGTGAAAAGGCGGGAGATCGAGGCCTCCACCTCGCGTCCGGCATTCGCCGCCGACACGCCGGTCATGGCGGCAATACGCTCAGCAAATTCTGCGGCCCGAGCACTCAGGTTCTCGCCTATATAGTAAAGTATCTGCGCCCTGTTATGGGCCGTGGCCTTGCCCCAGCCGGCAGCCTTGCGCGCGGCGGCGACCGCATTGCGGATGTCCTTGCGATTGCCCTCGCCCACTTCGCCCAGGAGCTTGCCCTTGGCCGAGACCACGGCGCGGGAATAATTGCCGTCGGGACGTGCCTGCTTGCCGCCGATGAAGTTCTTGGCGGTGCGGTCGACCGGCGGGGCGGCGAAGTCGTTCGCAACCGGCTTGAGCTCCGGCAGTTTCGCCGTCTTCCGCTCCTTCAGCCCCTGCCAGGCCTTCGGTTTCAGATATTCGTAGCAGCCTTCGCGCCCGCCCTCGCGGCCGAAGCCCGATTCCTTCTTGCCGCCGAAACCGGCTGCCGCATCAAAGAGATTGGTAGCGTTGACCCACACAACGCCCGCCTCCAGCCGCGCCGCGACATCGAGCGCGAGGCCGATCGTCTCGCTCCAGATGCTGGCGGCAAGGCCGTAGCGGGTGTGGTTGGCCAGTTGCACTGCCTCCTCGGGCGTACGGAACGTCATCGAAACGGCGACGGGCCCGAAAATTTCTTCCACCGCGACGGTCGAGGTCGGCTGCACACCGGTCAGCAGCGTGGGCGGATAGAAGCTGCCGCCCTTGGGCATCTCCAGCTTCGCCTGGTGCAGCACCGCGCCTTCCTCAACGCCCTTTTTGACCAGCGCCTCGATGCGCTGGAGCTGAACGGGCGCGACGATGGCGCCCATGTCGATGCACTTGTCGAGCGGTGGGCCCATGCGCAGCATTTCCATGCGGCGCTTGAGCCTTTCATGGAACAGGTGGGCGACGCCCTCCTGCACCAGAAGCCGCGAGCCGGCGCAGCAAACTTGGCCCTGATTGAACCAGATGGCGTCGACCACGCCTTCCACCGCTCCGTCGATATCCGCATCGTCAAATACGATGAAGGGCGACTTGCCGCCGAGCTCCAGCGTCAGCGACTTGCCGCTGCCCGCCGTCTTCTCGCGGATCAGCCGGCCGACCTCGGTCGAGCCCGTGAAGGCGATCTTGTCGACGTCCGGGTGGTCGACGATCAGCCCGCCCGTCTCGCCCTCGCCGGTGACAATGTTGAGCACGCCGGCCGGCAGGCCGGCGGCGGTCGCGATCTCGGCAAAGAGCAGCGCCGTCAGCGAGGTAAATTCGGCGGGCTTCAGCACCACCGTATTGCCCAGCGCGAGCGCCGGCGCGACCTTCCACGCCAGCATCAGGAAAGGAAAATTCCATGGGATGATCTGGCCGACGACGCCCACTGGCGCATGATCGGCAAACGCGCTTTCCTGAAGCTGCGCCCAGCCGGCGTGGTGGTAGAAGTGGCGGGCAGCCAGCTGCACGTCGAGATCGCGCGTCTCGCGGATCGGCTTGCCATTGTCGATGGCCTCGATCACGGCCAGGACGCGGCCGTTGCGCTGTATTGCGCGGGCCAGCGCATAAAGATGCCGCGCCCGCTCGTGGCCCGAAAGTTTCGCCCATGGCCCCTGGGCCTTCCGGGCCGCGGCGACCGCCGCATCGACGTCCTGCCTGCCGCCTCTGGCGAGCGTGGCGAGGCGCGCGCCGGTCGCCGGCTCGAAGGTCTCGAATTTCGCGCCATCGGCGGAAGGCGCGAAGGCGCCATTGATGAAATGCCCGAAGCTGCCGTCGTGGCCGGCCAGCCAATCGCGCGCTTCATTGTCGGATTCGGGGGCCGGGCCGTAATTCATCGTGTCGAAGTAATTCGCAACGCTCATGCTCTCACCATGTGGCCGCTCATCCGATCGCGTGTCTGTGGAAGGACGAGTAGGCGCCCGTGACGTGGTGCTCGAGCTGGCGCTCAATGTCGGCCAGAAGGCTCGAAGCGCCGATGCGGAAGAGATCGGGCTCCAGCCACTCGCGGCCCAGCTCCTCCTTCATCAGGAACTGATAGTTGAGCACGTCCTTGGCCGTCGAAATGCCGCCCGCCGGCTTATAGCCGACCTTGAAGCCGGTGCGCTCTTCATAGGCGCGGATGGCGCGAAGCATGGTGAGCGTCACGGCGAGCGTCGCGTTGACGCCCTCCTTACCGGTCGACGTCTTGATGAAATCGGCGCCCGCCATCATGCACACCAGCGAGGCGCGGGCCACATTGCGCAGTGTCTTCAGATCGCCGGTCGCCAGGATCGCCTTGACATGGGCATCGCCGCAGGCCGCGCGGTAGTCCCGCATCTCGTCATAGAGCGCCTGCCAATTGCCGGTCAGCACATGTTCGCGCGTGATGACGATGTCGATTTCCTCGGCGCCGTCGGCCACCGACGCCTCGATTTCCTTCACCTTGAGCGGATGCGGCGTAAGGCCCGCCGGAAACCCTGTGGAGACGGCGGCCACCGGAATGCCCGACCCGTCGAGTGCCTCCACCGCCGTCGCGACGAAGCGGTGATAGACGCAGATCGCGCCCGCCGTGATGCGTCTTCCGCCCATGCCGAGCGCGTCGATCAGGTCGGGACGCAGCGGGCGCATCGCCTTGGCGCAGAGGCGCCTGACGCGTTCGGTCGTGTCGTCGCCATTGAGCGTGGTCAGGTCGATGCAGGTGAGCGCCTTCAACAGCCAAGCGGCCTGCGCATCCTTCTTCACCGTGCGGCGCCCGGGAAGGGTCGCCACCCGCTTTTCCGTCGCCGACAGGTTGACGCGCGTATCCAGCACCCAACCGAGATCGAGCCCCATGCCGGGATTGCGCGGCCAATGATTGGAAGGCAGGCGATCGGTGTGCGCCAGTCTGCCTTCCGCTTTCTCCGCGGCAATCCGATGGGTCGCGAGATTCTGCAAACCGTTCTCCCTGCACTTCCGGCAACACGTCGGATGACGATGCCTTCATGAAATATCCCATTCCGCTGGAAAGCAACAGATGACCGGCTCATTTTCCAAGGTGTGGTGGCGGGGCGATTGCAGGCGCATCGCCGGCATGTGAAAAACGTTCCGAGCCTGTACGTGATGCGAAGGTCTTGCTACATTCGTATTGACAGAGAAACATATGTTCAATAACTCTCACTATGCAGTGAGTTCAGGGAGGTGTTCATGGTGGCCAATGTCGCGCTGACGGGTCTGGCCCGCGATCTCGACGAGCGCGGAAAGTCGGGAAAACCGATCCGCATCGGGCTTATCGGCTCCGGCGAGATGGGTACCGACATCGTGACCCGGGTCGCGCACATGTCCGGCATCGAGATCGGCGCGATTTCGGAGCTGAACCTGCCCGCCGCCTCCAAGGCCGTCGACATCGCCTATCAGGAAGAGGGCCACGCGCGCCAGGTCGACAGCAGCCAGGCGATGACCGCCGCCATGGAAGCCGGCAAGGTGGCCGTGACCGACAATGCCGATCTCGTCATCGGCAACGACCTCATAGACGTGGTGATCGACGCGACGGGCGTGCCCTCCGTCGGCGCTGAAATCGGCCTCAAGGCCATGGAGCGGGGCAAGCACCTCGTCATGATGAATGTCGAGGCCGACGTCACCATCGGCGCCTATCTGAAGAGCGAGGCCGACCGGCTGGGCGTCACCTACTCGCTGGGCGCGGGCGACGAGCCGTCGTCCTGCATGGAACTGATCGAGTTCGTCTCGGCCATGGGGCATCCCATCGTGGCGGCCGGCAAGGGCAAGAACAATCCCCTCAACATCGACGCCATCCCCGACGACTACGCCGAAGAGGCGGAGCGGCGGCACATGAATGTGCGCATGCTGGTCGAGTTCGTGGACGGGTCGAAGACCATGGTCGAGATGGCGGCCATCGCCAATGCCACCGGCCTGGTGCCCGACAAGCCGGGCATGCACGGCCCGTCGGCGACCCTCGACCAGCTTTCCTCGACGCTGATCCCGAAGGAGGACGGCGGCGTGCTTTCACGGGTCGGCGTGGTCGATTATTCGATCGGCAAGGGCGTCGCGCCCGGCGTCTTCGTCATCGCCGACATGTCGCATCCGCGCATCAATGAGCGGATGGAAGACCTGAAAATGGGCAAAGGTCCCTATTTCACCTTCCACCGGCCCTATCACCTGACATCGCTCGAGGTGCCGCTGACCTGTGCGCGCGTGGTCCTTTACGGCAAGGCCGACATGGTGCCCCTGGCAAAACCCGTTGCCGAAGTGTGCGCGGTGGCCAAGAAGGATCTGAAGCCCGGCGACACGCTCGACGCCATCGGCGAATATTCCTATCGCGCCTGGGTCATGACCGCCGAGGAAGCGCGCGCCGCCGGCGCCATCCCCTGCGGCCTGCTCCAGGGCGGCGAGGTGACCGCGGCCATACCCAAGGGAGCGCTGATCACCTCGGCCAATGCCAAGCCTCCCGCAGGTTCCAGGATCGCGGAGCTCAGAGCGCGTCAGGACAAGCTGGTCTACGGAACATGACCGAATAACCACATATCGCGCCGCTCGGCCCACAGGTCTCGGCGCGATGCGGCAGGGAGCCAGACAATGACCGGAAAAGCCAAGGCGGGGACTGCTTCCGCCAACGGGCGGAATCTGCCCTTCATCTACCGCCGCTACGACCATGCGCAATTGCGCGAGGCCTTGCGCAAGATGCATCTCATCCGCCAGTTCGAGGAAGGCGCGGAGGAAAGCTACATGCGCGGCCTCATTCACGGCACGATGCACCTTTCCATCGGGCAGGAGGCAAGCGCGGTCGGCATGTGCATGGGCCTGACCAATGAGGACCAGATCACCTCCACCCATCGCGGCCACGGCCATTGCATCGCCAAGGGGGCCGATGTGAAGCGCATGTTCGCCGAGTTCTTCGGCAAGACCACCGGCTATTGCCGCGGGCGCGGCGGCTCGATGCATATCGCCGACGTCTCCACCGGCAACCTCGGCGCCAACGGGATCGTCGGCGGCGGCATTCCGATCGCCGTCGGGGCCGCGCTGACGGCGAAGAAGCTGAAGACCGGCAATGTGGTCATGTCCTTCTTCGGCGACGGCGCCAACAATGAAGGCGCCTTCCACGAGGCGCTCAACATGGCCGCGATCTGGAAGCTGCCCGTCGTCTTCGTGTGCGAAAACAACGGCTACGGCATGTCCACCTCGGTGGCGCGGTCGACGGCGGTCAAGGACATCGCCGACCGGGCGGCGGCCTACGACATGCCCGGCGTGATCGTCGACGGAAACACCCTGTCGGAAGTGGCGGAAGCCTCGCAGCAGGCCATCGACCGCGCCCGCGCCGGCGAGGGGCCGACACTGATCGAGTCCAAGACCTACCGCTATCGCGGCCACTCCAAGAGCGACCGCAACCGCTACCGCTCCAAGGAAGAGATCGAGGAGTGGATGAACTCGCGCGACCCGATCGCCCTTTACGAGGCCGAGCTGATGGAGTTCGGCATCATCGATCGCGCCGGCATCGAGGCGATCCATGACGAGGTGGAGCGCGAGATCGCCGAAGGCATCGAATTCGCCAAGCAGAGCCCCGCTCCCGAAATCGCCAATCTCGAAAAATACGTCTACACGGAGCCTGCCTGATGGATGCGGCGACCAAAACGCTTCAAACCGGAACCCGCGAGCTCACCTACGCGCAGGCCATCCAGGAGGCGATGGCCATCGCCATGGAGCGTGACGAGCGCGTCTTCCTCATGGGTGAGGATATCGGCGTCTATGGCGGCGCCTTCCAGGTGACCGGCGACCTCGTCGAGCGCTTCGGCTCCGAGCGCGTGATGGATACGCCCATTTCGGAGCTGGGCGGCGCCGGCGTTGCCGTGGGCGCCGCGCTCACCGGCCTCAGGCCGATCTTTGAGTTCCAGTTCTCCGACTTCGCAACGCTCGCCATGGAGCAGATCGTCAACCAGGCGGCAAAGATGCGCTACATGCTGGGCGGGGCGGTTTCGGTTCCGCTCGTCATGCGCTTTCCGGCCGGCTCCGGCACGGGGGCCGCGGCCCAGCACAGCCAGAGCCTTGAGGCATGGCTCGGCCACGTGCCGGGCCTCAAGGTCGTCCAGCCGGCAACGCCAGAGGACGCCAAGGGCCTGCTTCTGGCCGCCATCGAGGATCCCGACCCGGTGATGGTCTTCGAGCACAAGCTGCTCTACAAGATGAAGGGACACGTGCCCGAGGGTCATTACACGACGCCCATCGGCAAGGCCGACATCCGCAGGCCAGGCACGGACCTCACCATAGTCGCAACGTCGATCATGGTCCACAAGGCGCTGGAAGCCGCCGAGAAACTGGCCGGCGAAGGCATCGAGGCCGAAGTGATCGACCTGCGCACTATCCGCCCCATGGACCGGCGGACAATTATCGAGAGCGTCTGCAAGACAAGCCGCCTTTTATGCGTCTACGAGGCCGTGAAGACGCTGGGTGTAGGCGCTGAGATCTCGGCCATGATCGCCGAAAGCGAAGCCTTCGATTATCTCGACGCGCCGATCGTGCGGCTGGGCGGCGCGGAGACGCCCATTCCATATAATCCCGACCTTGAAAAGGCCACGGTTCCGCAGGTCGACGGCATATTCGCCGCTGCCCGCGACCTTGCGACGGGAGTGCGCTGATGCCGGTCGAGGTGATCCTGCCCAAGGTCGACATGGACATGTCGACCGGCCAGATTTCCAACTGGGCCGTCGAGGAAGGCGCGACCGTCAGAAAAGGCGATCTCCTGTTCGAGATCGAGACCGACAAGGCGGCCATGGAGATCGACGCCCCGGCCTCCGGCATCGTGCGCAACATCACCGGAAAGACCGGCGTGGATATTCCGGTCGGTCAGGTTGTGGCATTCATCTATGAGGAAGGGGAGGCAGAGGCGCCCTCCCCCGCGGCCGAAGCGCCCACGGCCGGAGCTGAAAAACAGGAGGCCCCGTCCCCGGCGCCGCCCGAAGATCACCAAACCGCGAGCCGGGAAGAAGAATCCGCGGTCGCCTCAAGGGACGCCGCACCATCCGGCGTCCGCGCCACCCCGCTTGCCCGGCGTCTTGCGAATGAGGCGGGGCTCGATCTGTCGGCGATTGCCGGCTCGGGGCCGAAGGGCCGCGTGGTGAAGGCCGATGTGGAAAAGGCCGCCGGGACAGGCGCCGCGCCGGCGGCGAAGGCCGCCGAGGCGCCGGCTCCGGCCGCCAAGCCGATGTCGGACGAGGCCGTGCTCAAGCTGTTCGAGGAAGGCTCCTACGAGCTGGTTCCCCATGACGGCATGCGCAAGACCATCGCCCGGCGGCTGGTCGAGGCCAAGACCACCATCCCGCATTTCTACCTGACCCTCGACTGCGAGATCGACGCGCTGCTGAAGCTGCGCAAGGAGCTCAACGAGGCGGCGCCGATGGTCAAGGGCGAAGACGGCGGGAAGCCGGCCTACAAGCTGTCGGTCAACGACATGATCATCAAGGCGATGGCGCTGGCGCTGAAGGCGGTGCCGGACGCCAATGTGTCGTGGACGGAGGCCAACATGGTGCGCCACCGGCATGCCGATGTGGGCGTGGCCGTCTCCATCCCCGGCGGGCTGATCACGCCGATCGTCAGGCGCGCCGAGGAAAAGACCCTGTCGGCGATCTCCAACGAGATGAAGGACCTGGCCGCGCGCGCCCGCAACCGCAAGCTCAGGCCGGAGGAATATCAGGGCGGCACCACGGCGGTGTCGAACCTCGGCATGTTCGGCATCAAGGACTTCTCCGCCGTCATCAACCCGCCGCACGCCACCATCCTGGCGGTCGGCGCGGGCGGTGAGCGGGCGGTGGTGAAGAACGGCGAACTGGCGGTGGCCAATGTGATGTCGGTGACGCTGTCGACCGACCACCGCGCCGTCGACGGGGCTCTGGGGGCCGAACTCCTGGCCGCCTTCAGGAAGCTGATCGAGAACCCGATGGGGATGCTGGTTTAGCGCCACCGTTGCGTTTCATGGCATGATGAGTTCTGGGCAGACCTGCAGACCTGATATGCCCTCCGCTCAACTCGGGAGACACTGGTAGCCGTTGTGTCAAAGGCCACAGCACCGCTAACGGCCTACCCCGCCCGCACCGTCTCCGCCACAAACCCACGTGCCATCAGTTCCCGTGCGGCGTCTTCCCAACTCGGGCAGACCGCGTCGGCGCCGGCGTCGCGCAGGATTTCGGCATGTCCTTCATAGCTGTGGCCGCCCGCGGTCAGACCGATGGCGGTCATTCCGGCGGCGACCGCTCCCTCGATGCCGAAAGGCGAGTCCTCGATCACCGCGCAATCGGCCGGATCGAACCCCATCTTGCTTGCGGCGTGCAGGAAAAGGTCCGGTGCCGGCTTTCCCCGCGCGACCATGGAGGAGGAGTAGATGCCCTCGCCAACAAGCCCGGCCAGCGCGGTGACGGCAAGGCTATGGTGGATCCGCTCCAGCGACGATGAAGACGCCACGCAACGCGGTCCCGAAAGAACGCTAAGGAAGTCGATCACGCCCGCGACCGGCTTCAGCCTATGCGTGAACAGCTCCTTCGTCACCGGCCACAGATCGGCCTCGCCGGCAGCCAGAAGCCGCTGGCCCGTTTCCGCGCCGATCTTGTCGATGATGTCGGCCTGCTTCATGCCCACGCATGCGGCCACCGCCTCGGGCCCGATGCCCAGGCCGTGCCGGCGGTACACCTCGACATAGGCCTCCGCTGCCAGGGGCTCGCTGTCGACGAGGACACCGTCGCAGTCAAAGATAATGAGGCGCTCGGCCATGGCGTTCTCGCTTTTGTCGGAAGAGGTTGGGTGGGTGGAGCGGCGAAGTCGTTTATCCCGAATGGGCAAGGCCGGGCAGACCATTCTTTCCGCCCGCGTCGAGTATGGCGCGGGCCTGCTTCATCGCCGCCCGGCTTTCGACCAGGTCCGGCGCGACCCAATTGGGCTCGCCGCCCAGGAACCGGTCGAGATAGGCGGTCGCATAGGACGATAGTTCCGCGACATTCTCGCGATAGGACCACCAGGTGCGCAAATCGTCGGCGCAGCGGTCGAGCCGGGGAGCGGCCCCGAACTCCTGCTCGAAAAGCGCGGCAATCGCACAGACGCAGTAATTGGTGTAGAGGAAGCCTTCCGGCCAGAAACGCACGATTTCGGCAGCCGGATCATGCCGCTGGACATCATTGGCGCCGCGCACGACCGTTGCCGGCGCCTTGCGGATCAGTTCCGCCAGCGCCAGCCCGGCCGAGAAGACGATGAAGTCTGCCCGGTCGAGCCGGGCGAACTCCTTGCGCGCGTCGACCCGCTCCACCCAATCGAAGAAGACCCGACTCAGCCGTCCCTCGTCGATCGTATAGCGTACGCCGTAATGGGCGGCGACGGCGCGCGCGTTGGCGCGAAAGGTGGCCCTGAACCAGCGCAATTGCCGCAGCCGGTGCCGCAGGTCCGGCATCAGCGCCAGTTCATCCTTGAAATCCAGGTCCACAGGCTTCTCCCAAGAGGCCATAGCGTTCGCTATCGCGTCGAATCTATCATGCCGGTGGAAGAATCCAACAAACCGGCAGACGGCTTGTTATACAAATTGACATTTGAAAAAACAAATGTTCTTAATCCTGATGTGACCGTCACATGACGAACACATCTGAAGGGGCTTCGGGAGGAGGTGCCTAATGGCAATTTGGCAATGGGGATTGCTGCTTCTGGGCGTGGTCTGGGCGCTCCAATCCTATGGCGTTTGGCTGCAGATGCGCCACTACGCCGACGTCTTCAAAGGCATCACCGGAAAATACGATGACGGCTATATCGGCACGGGAAACTTCCACGGCCGGCTGAAGAAGGGCGCGATCGTCATCGTCGTCGTCTCGCCGGATCTCAAGGTGCGCCGGCTGCTCACCATGTCGGGCTGGTCGGTTTTCACGAAGTTCCAGCGCAATGAAGGCTTCGAGGGCATGCCGCTCGATCGGCTGCGCGCCGAACCGGCCATCTTCGGAGAAAAGAACCCCGGCGTGAGGGCAGCGGTGACCCAGGCGGTCCAGCAGATCGACCGGCGTATCGAAGCGGGCGAGGAACCCGTGCTGAACATGCCCATGGCCCAGGCCACGGCGTGAACTGGAAGTCCAACGGCCCTCCGGGCGGGGGCGACGAGAGGAGGGAACATGTCATTCGTATCATTATTGGCGCAACATGCCGATCTGGCGGCGCATAACCTGCAAATGGCAGGCGCGCTGGCCGGGGACGCGGCGCTGCATGGCAAACAGGCGGTGCAGGGAGCGGGCAACGACCTGATCGTCCTGGCGCAGGCCGGCGGCGACATCACGGTGGAGGAGTTCCGCGAAAGGCTCCAAAACGTTCAGCAGGAAGAACAGCTTGGCTGGCTGACCACAGCCGGCAAATATTTCATCGGCATCTTCCAGAAGGGCGGCGAGGTCTTTGCCGGCTTCGTGACCGGCATCATCCCGACGCTGGTGGTGCTGATGACCGCCTTCTACGCCGTGACCGAGCTGGTCGGCGAGCAGCGGGTCCACGGCCTTGCCCGCAGCGCGGGCCGCATCGCGCTCACGCGTTATACAGTGCTGCCGGTGCTGGCGGTCTTCTTCCTGACGAACCCGATGGCCTACACGTTCGGAACCTTTCTGGAGGAAAAGCACAAGCCGGCTTTTTACGACGCGGCGGTCTCCTACGTTCACCCGCCGCTGGGTCTCTTCCCGCACATCAATCCGGGCGAGTATTTCGTCTGGGGCGGCATCCTGGTCGCGCTCCTGGAGCTTGAGAACCGGGGCGTGGTGCCGGGCGGCTACCACATAACGGTAGCGATCTGGTACGCGCTGGTGGGTCTTCTCGTCATCTTGCTCAAGGGCATCCTGACCGAGCGCATCACCGCAATCATGGCGCGCCGCCAGGGCGTCGAGCTCTAAGGCCGGGAGGGAAAAATGACAAAAGAATACAAGCCGGTAAAAATCTCCAAGGGCGCAGGCGGCTGGGGCGGCCCGCTCGTCATCCAGCCGACGATGGAGCGCAACAAGATCGTCTCCGTCACCGGCGGCGGCATCCACCCGGTCGCGCAGAAGATCGCCGACATGACCGGAGCCGAAGCCGTTGACGGCTTTAAGGCGCCCCCTGTCGAAGGCGAGATGGCGGTGGTCGTGGTGGATTGCGGCGGCACCGCCCGCTGCGGCGTCTATCCGCGCAAGCGGATCCCCACCGTCAATCTGACGCCGGTCGGCCAGGCCGGGCCGCTTGCCCAGTTCATCACCGAGGACATCTATGTCTCCGGCGTAAAACCGGAAAACATCGCGCTGGCCGAAGGCTCGGCCGAGGCGGTGGCGGCGGGCACGAAAGAGCCTCTTTCGGGCCAGGCGGCGGCATCCGCACCGCTTGCCCCGGCAGTCGAGGAAGGCGGGCTGGTCGGCTTCATCTCCCGCATCGGCCGGGTGATGGGCCGCGTGGTCGGCATCTTCTTCAATGCCGGCCGGCGGACGATCGATCAGGTTATCCGAAACGTGCTGCCCTTCATGGCCTTCGTGACCATGCTGATCGGCCTTATCCTCTATACCGGCATCGGCGACGTGCTCGCGCAGCCGATGGGGCCGCTCGCCAACAACATCATCGGCCTCCTCGTCATCTCGGCCATTTGCGGCCTGCCCTTCCTGTCACCGGTGCTTGGACCCGGCGCGGTGATCGCGCAGGTCATCGGCGTGGCGATCATCGGCCCGCAGATCGCCAACGGCACCATTGCCCCGGCAATGGCCCTGCCGGCGCTCTTCGCCTACAACACCCAGGTCGGCTGCGACTTCGTGCCTGTCGGTCTGGCGCTGGGCGAGGCCAAGCCCAAGACGATCGAGATCGGTGTCCCAGCGGTACTGATCAGCCGGCAGATCATGGGCCCGGTCTCGGTGCTGATTGCCTGGGCCGTCAGCCTGGCCGTACTCTAGAACAAGTGTGGGCGGCGGCGATGCCGCCGCCCCGACTTCAAGCATGAATAGTGGAGCGTAACCATGACGGTATATCTGAAGACGCGCATAACGGCCGTCGGCCCCGAAGTGGCCGATCTGGCCGAAGGGGGCGTGGTGATCCTCTTCGCCGACGGCGCGCCGGAGGAACTTGCCGAGGTTTCGATCCTCCACAAGAGCCTGGACGGGCCGGCCGACAATCAGCCGGAGGCCGGCACCCCGATCCGCATCGGAGCACTCGACACGACGATTACCGCCGTCGGCGAAACGGCCTGGAAAAAGGTGCGCGACATCGGACACGTCGTCATCTCCTTCAACGGTGCCGCCGCCGCCGAACGGCCGGGTGAAATCTGCGCCGGGGTCGTCGATACCGCCGCCCTTGTCGCCGCCCTGTCCAGCGGCACCGAGATCACCATCGGCGAATAGCCGGAACAGGCCCAGGAAAAGCAAAGCCCGGCGTTGCGCCAGGACTTGCCCGAAAAAATGAGCTAGATCGCATCCATGGAACGCTCGACCATCGTCAGAGTGCACGAAGGCTTGCACGCCCGCCCCGCCACCCGCTTCGTCAAGCTCGCCAAGAGCTTCGAAAGCGACGTGGAGATACGCAAGGGCGGCAAGGCCGTCAGCGCCAAGAGCTCGGTCAAGCTTATGCTGCTCGGCGTCAAGGAAGGCGACGAAGTGACGGTTAGCGCCGAGGGGGCAGACGCCGCCGAGGCTGTCGAAGCCTTGGTGGCCTATCTGAAGAACCCGCTTTCGGGCACCGAGGAGGGCGCAGAGCCCGCCGCCACGGATATTGTTCCCATGGACACGGCAATCCCGTCGCAAGCGGCTGATGGCCCGCCGGCGGGCGCGTTCCAGGCGGTAGGCGCCAGCGAGGGCATGGCGCTCGGCCCGGTCTTTGCCCATTTCCCAGCACGCATCGAGCCGGAACAGAAGACCCTTTCAGCCGACCAGATACCGGCCGAAAAGAGGCGCTTCGCCAAAGCGGTTGCGGCCGTCGAGGCCGGGCTGGATGCTTCGCTCGCCGCCGGCGACGTGCCTGCCAGCGACCGCGGTATCATCCAGGCGCTGCGCGACATTGTCGGCGACGATGAATTGAAGGCGGCGACTGAGCGCTCCATCGACGGTGGTCTGGACGCCATATCCGCCGTCATCGCCGCCTCTTCCGGCATCGCCGATGATTTCCGACAACTGAACGATGCCTATCTGAAGGCGCGGGCGGAGGACGTCGAATCCGTCGCCCGGCAGATCTGCCTCGCGCTGCTGGGCGAGGAGGAGGCAAGGCTGGACGACATCGCCGATGGAGCGGTCCTGCTTGCCGAGGACATCGGCGCCTGGGACCTTGCCCGCGCGCCGTTGAAGCGCATCGGCGGCATCGTCTGCGGCCATGGAGGCGCCACCTCCCATGTGGCCATCATCGCCCGCACCCATGGGATTCCCGCCGTGCTTGGCGCCGGCGACAAGGTCCATGACTGGCGGCAGGCCCGGCAGATCGGCATCGACGGGCGCAAGGGCCTTGTTTTTCCCGATCCCGACGCGGAAATCCGCAGGAAGCTTGAGGCCGGTATCGCCGAGGCCGACCGTGAACGCGCCGCGCTCCGATCATACAGGGACGTGGAGCCGAGGCGCCCTGACGGGACGCTAATCCATATCGCCGCCAATCTCGGTTCCCTGGATGAGATCGACGCGGCCAAGGCGGCCGGCGCGATGGGCGTCGGCTTGTTCCGCACGGAACTGCTCTTCATGCGCCACATGCACCTGCCGTCCGAGGACATGCAGGCCGAGACCTACGGGACACTCGCCGCCGCTTTCGCGCCCTACCCCGTCATCGTGCGTACGCTCGACATTGGCGGCGACAAGCCCATTGCCGGCATCGAATTTCCCGAGGAGGACAATCCCTTCCTCGGCTGGCGCGGCATCCGCATGTGCCTCGACCGTCCCGACATCTTCAAGACGCAGCTCCGCGCGCTGCTGAGGGCGTCCGTCAACGGCAATCTGAAGGTGATGCTGCCCATGGTCTCCGATGTCGGGGAGGTGCGCCGCACCCGCTCCCTGATCGCCGAATGCCGCAAGGAGCTGACGGCGGAAGGCGCGGCGCACGGCGATTTTGCCCTCGGCATCATGATCGAGACGCCGGCGGCCGTGTTCGCCGCCGATGAGCTTGCCGCTGAGGTCGCGTTCTTCTCGGTCGGCACCAATGACCTCACCCAGTATGTGATGGCCGCCGACCGGCTCAACCCCTCGGTGTCGGCGCTGAACGATGCCAGCCATCCCGCCGTGATGGCAGCAATCGGGCAGGCGGCAAGGGCGGCGGAAAGAGCCGGTATCGAGATCGGCATGTGCGGCGAAGCCGCAGCCCGCGCCGACCTCGTTCCCCGTTTCCTGGAAATGGGCCTGACGGAGCTTTCCATGAGCCCGGCCTCGATCCTGGCCGTGAAGAAGCAGGTATCGGGAATAGTGGAAAAGGCGGCGGCTCCGTAGATACCGGCCGACCGGCTGCTCCTACGGCAGATGCGGCAGAAGCGCCTCGAAAACCCGTGTGAGAGCCTTGCGCGGCTCCTCGCCCGAAAGGGCCGACGCGATCTTCTCGGCACGCGCCTCGACGGCGTAGAGGCTGACCTCCATCAGGTCGACCTCGCGCGCCAGGTGGGGAGCCCGGCTGGCGAGCGCCACGGCGAGGACCGGCGGGGCAAAAAGCCGGACCGACCCTGCAAGATCGCGATTGGAGGACCTGGCGGCCTGGCGGTCTGCCGCCACGATCTCCGTCAGCATGATGGCTGCCATCGCTGCCGCCTCCGGCAGCGACCGCAGATCACCCGTGCCGGCACGGACATGCTTGCGTAGCGCGGTGAGCGCCCGAGCGAAAATCGCCTCGCGCAGGGAGACATCCCGCAGGCCGAAGAAGGCGGCGCTGCGCTTGGTCGCCGCGTACATGTCGCGGCGAAAATCGCGCTCGGCCGTCAGCCGTTCCATGCCGTCGTCGGCCAGATAGTGGCCGAGCCCGCGCGGGCCGTCTGCTTCGCGCAGATGCGGCGGGCGAACGGACCGCGCGGCCTCTTCGGCAAAGTTCAGCGTGTCGTCGACGAGGCTGACCGCGCGTGCCATGACCCCCCGCAGGGGCCAACCCAACATCGCCGTGCGGCGGTCGTTCAGCCGGTCGTGCCTGTGTGTGCGGAGAAAGTCGCGCACATCGCGGAGCCCATCCTTTGTGTCCGCCACCGCTTCGCCGGGCAAGGCGGCAAGCCGTTCACCCGAGACAGGTATCACCATATGGCATCGCTCCGCTTCAAAGGCTGTTTGCGTGTACAGCATTGACCGGCTAGATGGATCACTGCTTTGCTCCGCTTCACTTGCAGGTTGATTTTACACTGTCCATTGCCGAGGGGAAGTACAGGGTGTGCGAATGAACAAGGCCCGGAACAGGAAGCATGCCTCCGGACGAGCCAAACTCGCCGATCACGATGCCGAGATTTCCCGGCAGGGCGTGACAGGCAGTTCCAAGACCGACCGCATCCGCACCCGGGCGGCGTGGATGTATTTCGTCGAGCAGATGACCCAGAACGAGATTGCCGAGGTGCTGGGCATCGGCCGGGTAAGCGTTGTGCGCATGCTGGCCGATGCGCGCGCCCGCAACGAGGTCAAGATCAGCATCGAGGGCGAGCTGGCCGAGATCACGCGCATCGAGCGTGCACTGGAAAAGCGCTTCGGTCTGGACCAGGCCATCGTCGCGCCGTTGACCGACCCGCAGGCCGATCCCGTTCCGGTGATCGGCGCGGCCACCGGCGGCTTCATTTCGGAAGTGATGACACAGGGCATGTCCGTCGGCGTCGGCTGGGGCCGCACGCTTTCGAGCACCCTGCCCTATATAAGGGCGCGCCCTCTCGCCGACTTCCGGGTCATCTCGCTGCTTGGCGGCGTCGGCGTCGCACGCCAGTTCAACCCGCCGGAATTCGCCTGGCGTTTTGCCCAGATCTTCCAGGGGGACGGCTATCTCATCCCGGCCCCCGCCGTGGTCGACAGCGTCGAGACCAAGCGCGCGCTGATCGAGCGATGCGGCCTCAAGGAGGTGCTGGCCATGGCCGATGCGCTCGACGCCGTCATCCTTTCGGTAGGCGGCATCGCCTCCGCCACCACCTTCTATCGCGGCGGCTATCTCAGCGAAGGCCAGCGCGAGGAGCTGGCGGCCAAGGGAGCGGTGGGAGACCTCCTTTTCCACTTCTTCGACAAGAACGGCAGTCTCGTCGACCATCCCGTGAACGATCTGGGCATGTCGGTCGATATCGATCGGCTGCGGCGGGCGCCGCTGCGCGTGCTCACCTCCGGCGGGAGCGAGAAGATCGCGGCGCTCATCGGCGCCATGTCGCTGATCGAGCCCACGGTCTTCATCACCGACGAGGAAACCGCCCGCCGGGTGCTGGAGCAGTAGAGCGCCGCGCGTCCATCGGACGCTACGCAAGGACGCTCCATCTTGTTGTTTTTTCGCATTTATGCGGAATGCCGCAGGCTGACGGAAAGGCGGCGGTTCACCCGGCCGCAAGCCGTGCCGCAGCCAGGTCCTCCAGCGCAAATCCGGCGGATTTGAACAATGTGACCGCCTCATCGTCCGTTCGTCCCGGATGCGCGCCGGTGGCCAGTTCGGCAAGATCGGCCCGGATATCATGGAGGCCGATGACGCCGGCATCCAGCGGCTGTGCCAGGTCGCCAGCCAGCGTAGCGCCCTCGCGGGTGTCGACGAAGATATCGGCCTTGCGCACAGCCTCGTCGTCGCTCTCCCGCATATCCCCGCGAAACGCACCGATGAGATCGAGATGACTGCCCGGCGACAGCCATGCACCCATGATCAGCGGCTCCGTCGTGTTGGTCACGCAGGAGATGGTGTCGGCCGCCCGCACGGCGGCTTCAAGGTTGTCGGCCGTCGTCGCCGGCAGGCCGGCTGCCTTCAGCGCATCGGCAACAGCCTGGGCCTTTTCCGCCTTGCGCCCCCAGACAGCAATTTCGGCGTAGTCGCGCACCGCCGCATGGGCCTCGGCGACGGGTATGGAAAGCTGGCCCGTGCCTACGATGAGCAGGCGCCGTGCATCCGGGCGCACGAGATAGCGCGCGCCGAGCGCCGAGGCGGCCGCCGTCCGCCGCTCGGTCAGGGCATCGCCTTCCGCGACAGCCTTCAACTGGCCCGTCGCCCCGTCGAACAGAAGATAGGCCGCATTGATCGACGACAGGCCCTTCTCGGGATTCTGCGGGAAATAGGTCACCGCCTTGACGCCGATGGCCTCGCCGGAAACCCAGGCCGGCATCAGCAGCAGGTTGGCCGTATGGCCGTCGGGCATGGCGATCGGCAGCACCTGCCGCTGTGGCGACTGCACCTTCCCCTCCCGCAGCGCCTCAGCGATAGCATCGATCAACGCGTTCCAGGGCAGGCGTTTTTCCAGTTCCGGCTTGTCGAGAATGCGCATGAGCGAGCTTTTCCTTCTTCCTCCGGGCCGCCGCGGCAACGGGCCCGCCATGGGCGAATCCGCAGCTGTCCGAGTCCTGCATGAATTTGCCGGCCCCTGCAACGCACTGAGGCGGGGACGATCCTGCGATGCCGGGCCGTTCTATTTCTGCGGGATCTTGGAAAGGAGTAGCAGAAGCTCGCTCTGCCGGTGGGTATCCGTCTTGTGAAAGACGGATTTGAGCCGTTGACGCGCGGTGCCGATGGTTATCCCGAGCTGGTCGGCCACCTCCCGCAGCGGCGCCTCCGTCATCAGCGCCTCGCACAGCCGCGCCTCGGCCTCCGTCAGACCGAGCAGGTTCGAGATCCGGTCAACCTGAAGGCGCGGCCTGGCCTCCAGATCGTGGATCACCACGAGCGCAACTGCCTGCGACAGCATGGTCGGCGCCATGAATGGCAGCGATACGCCCTCGAGCATAAGGGGACGGCCGGTACGCCGGGGAACATGCATGAGTGGCGGCTGAACCAGCGGACTGCGGCTTGACGAGGCGGCAAGGCAGGCATCGGCGAACGACAGAAGCCGCTGGTCGATGCGCGGTTCGGCAGCGCGCAACATGCCGCCCCGAATGACCAGATCGGGCGCACAGCGCGGCAGCAGCGCCTCGGCGGACCTGTTGAGCTCCAGCACCTTCTTGTTGCGGCCGAGCAGAACCGCCGCCTTCGCCTGCGCGGCGAACGTCTCCAGCGCACTGTTCGTGCGCGCCGCCTCCGCGAAACGGGACAGGCGCATCATGCGCGAGAAATGTTCCGAAAGGCCCTCCATCTGCTTGGCATCTTCCGGCGAGAAGAAGCCCTGGCGTGTAGAGCGAAGCAACGGAACGCACCACGGCTCTCCTTCCACATAGAAGGCGATCGCGGCAAAGCCGGAATAACCCCAGCGCAGGTAGAGGTCGTTGTAGTGAGGTAGTTTCCGGCGCTCCTCGTCCGTCGCAAGGTCGTGTTCGAGCACAACGCGCTTCTGGCGCATAAGCGGCCAGCCACGCTCGGCGCGATAATGGTTGGCGTACCAGCCTTCCTTGACATATTCCTCCAGGAAAGGGATGTACTCGGGCGATGCCGGCATGGTCGCCGCGGCCTCGTTGACGTCCTTGGGGAAAATCATCGACGCAGCAGCGCCGAAGGCCAGAGCAATTTCATGCATCGCACCCGGCCATAGCTCCGGATCGATCGAGGCATCATAACACCCTTCGAGCGCCTTCTTGATCCTGTCCCGGTCCACTCCCCCTACCCCGCTTGCGGGCTCCCGACCAGCCCGCTGCCCCAGCGTCAAAAACGTTTGCGGCCGCTGATAATAAGATCGCTACTTTCGTAGGAATACAACGATAAGTTGGAATCGTTTTTTGTGTAGCGGTAGCCCACATAGGGCATCATGCCGAACAGGCTGATGGCCTCGTGGGCCACCCCGGCCTGTATGCGAAAGAGCTGGTCCCGCCGCGGATCGGCTGAAAGAACGCCAGCGGCATCGTACCGCCTGATGCCGAGATCCAGCTGTATGTCGGTGTAGAACCCGTTCTTCCAGTATTTCTCCAGCCCCGCGCTGAGCTCGGCCATATTGTAGGTCAGGTGTTCGGCCTCCGTGGATTCGCGCCTTCCCTCGATCCCCAGGCTTGCGAACAACCCATGCGAAACCTGATGGCGGATACCGGCCCGGCCGATGAGCCGCCACCCGTCCAGGTAGGGCCTGTCCGGAAAACGCTGGGCCTCCATGCGCAACGAAAGATTGATGTCCGTATTGTCGAAGATGCCCCGCGCCATCGACGCCGCCCCGCCCCAGCGATAGGCGAAGAGCGCATCGTCGCGCCACTGCACCTCGCCGACGGGGCCCATCGAAAGACGGGCCCGGCCGACATCGAACTGGAGCTGGGCGCTCGGGGCGAGCGTGTAGACGTCCTCACCCTCGTGTTCCACCGCCTTTTCCACCGTGCCGGACCCGGCGATAACCAGATCGACCGCCTCGCCAAGGGCGAACTTGCGATAGACGGTGAGCGAGCCGGTAACCGTGCTGCCGCTCTCCTCGCGGCTCGACGAGCCGACCCGGAACGGCAGGCCGTTGAGATATATCGTGTCCTGGCCGGTGCCCCGGTTGACGTTGTCGGACGGCATCGCCGTGAGCGATATTGAGGCGCCGAAATCGGGGTTGCGCTTGCGGTACGCCGCCAGCGCTTCCCGGTATTGCCGCTCGACCGCCGGGTCGCGGATCAGCGCGAGGTTTCTGCGGATGTGGAAGACGGCCGCCTTGTGGCGCCGCTGCGCGAGAAGCGCGTTGATGAGGAGATGGCGGGCGTGGGCATTGCCGGGTTCACTGGCGATCATGCGCCGCGCCTCCGCCTCCGAGCAACTGGCATCGCCGCTCGCCAGACAGGCATAGCCTCGCACATAGGCAAGCAACCACCTGTTCCCTGCGTCATCGGCGGCCAACCTCGCCGCCAGCGCTCCCGCCTCGCCGATCCGGCCCGCCACGATATACCGGTCGATATCCTCGCCCGGCCGCGAATGCGCCGGCGAAACCATGACGGCCAGGAAAAGCGCCACCACCGGAATGATCATTGTCGCCACGCGGCCCCCAATCGCCGCGCGGACCGGCTGTGCGGTCCGCGCGTCCTGACGCAAGAGTCGATCGTCGACTTTACGGCGTGCGGTCTCCGGCCAGGACGCCCGTGATGACGTGGCTCGTTCCCTCGCCACCCACGATGGCGCCGACCTGGCCGGCATCGGTGCCGTAAAAGCGGCCTACTGCGGTGGCTTGCGTGTCGGCGCTGATGCCGTCGGTCGCCATCTGTGTTGCGGCGGCGGCATTGGCCGTGAGTTCGGAAGAGAACCCGTTGCCTATGATGTCGGCGGTTTCAAGAGTGAGGGCTGCACCAGCGACGGTGGGATCGTTGGAACTGTTCGGGGATTTCGTGTACGAGAATCGCCGATCGTTGAGCGCCACAGTGCCCGAGACGGTGCCAGCGCCGAAATCAGCGGACAACATGGCATCGCCGCGGTAGCGGATCCGTTCCACCATATCGGGCGCACCCGGGTCGTAGTCGACGACCTTGGGATGCGCTTGGATTTGCGCTCCGCCCTGGTAACTTGCTGTGCCCGTCTTGGGCATTGCCGACGGATTGGTCTCGAGACCGACAATCGTAAAGCCATTTACAAAGCCGTCCGCATCGTCCGCGGTGGCGGCCGCGTCACCGTCTTTGACTCTGATGCCATAACCCAGCGGAACCATACTTGAGTCGCTGGCTTGCAAGGCCGCAAGATCATCGAAGGCAGCATAGAAATAGCCGATTGTGCGGTCGTGGCCATTCTGGTTCTTCACAACGAGTTCGTAATATCCGCCTTTGTCTTCTGCGGCCGTAAAGGCGACCTTTTCGCCAGATGCATGAAGGATATAGCCGTCGGCTGTCTTCTCGATCTTGACCGCTTCCGGTTCCTGTAGAACGACCTCATCGGCGTCCAAGGCGTCGGAATAGCCGTTCCGAGCCGATATCGCCCCACCCTCGATGGTGTCCCCCGCTTTCGCCAGCACCTTGGACATTACGTCCTTCTCTGCGCTCGCATAGGTCGCGTTGTAGACGTCGGCATAAGGTGCCGGATTGAGAAGCTTGGCCGTCCCGCCGCCACAGCCCGCCAGCGCCGACGCCGCCATCAGCACCGTTAGTGTCGTCATTTGCTTGGTCATTTTATTCCCCCTTCAGATCCGCGACACCGCATCGTTTCCCGGACAAGAGTAGGGAACTCCGTGACAGTTCCGCAGCTCCCATTTGGTAGCTGCGGACAAGATTTGCCTATCCTGAGTTGCGAGAGCTGCGGCCGCTCAGAACCGGCTGATGGCGCGGGCGGCTTCCGCCGCCAGGGGGGCGAAGCGGGCGCAGAAGTCTTCCGCCTGCCATTCGCCCAGCGAACCGGCGACATGGATCGCGCCGCGCGGCACGCCGGCCGGGCCGAGAATGGCGACGCCGAGCGCCACCTCGCCCGGCAGAACCTCCTCCAGCGTCACCGCATAGCCGTTCTGGCGCGCCTCGCGCACCTTTTCGCGGATGGCTTCGGGTTCGGTCAGGGTCTTCGCGGTAAACGGCGTCCTGTCGGAGCGGGTGATGATGTCGTCGACTTCCCCGTCGCTCAGATGCGCCATCACCGCCCGTCCTCCCGAGGTGCAGAATACCGGCACAGAGTGGCCCACCAGCGTGGCGAAGAAGGTCTCCCGCTTGCTTTGCAGGCGCGAGGCATAGACCAGGCGCAGATCGTCGCGCAGGCTGAGGTCGACGCGCTCGCGCACATTGCGCCGCAGCTCCAAAAGGACGGGCGAGGCGCGCGCGATCAAGAGGTTGAGCCTGAGATAGTCGAGCGTGTGGTCCAGGATTCGTATGCCGGGCACATAGCCCCTGTCGTCCGCGTCGCGCTCGATATAACCGAGAGTCTTCAGCGTGTGCACGACGCGCTGGGCGGCGCTCTTACCGATGCCCGCGGCGGCCGCGATCTCGTTCAGCGTAAGCGGCCGCCCCGCCTGGTGAAAAGACGACAGAACCTGCATCGCCCGGGCAATCGACTGAACGAACAGCGGGTCGTCGGCATGCAGTTCCTGTTCCGACCTGACGCCGCTCTGCGCCCTCAAGATACTCCGCAACTGGTTCTCCCCATGACCGCTTCAAGAAATGCGTTGACTTCCAGTCGCTAGCATAACTATCCTGAAATTAATACAGTCGTATCGCACAGCAATACCAGCAATTCGTCTACAGCATCGGCCCAAGAAATCGAAGAAAAGCACGATGCGTGGATTTAAGGAGTTGAAGCGCCTTGTGCGTCCGAATGGTCGCACGGCGCTCTATGGGAACGAACAGGGCAGGTGTCTGACGTTGAACGCGACGGGGACGGGCGAACAGCTTTTTGCGGTGCGCGGGCGGACGATGCCTTCGCCTGAAGACGCATCCGCCCCGGACGTTTGCCTCCGGATGACAGACGGAGGCGTGGCCTGATGGGCAGACGCGTGGCCATGGCGGGCTTCCTTCACGAAACCAATACGTTTGCCCCCTCGCCCGCAACGCTTGCGAATTTCGAGCAGGGCGGCGGCTATCTCCCGATCTGCCGTGGCGACGAAATCCTCCGGCTCTGCCCCGGCGTCAATCTCGGCATTTCAGGCGCCGTCGATCGGGCCGCCGCCGCAAACTGGGACATGGTTCCCATCCTGTGGTGCGGCGCAATCCCGTCCGCCGCCGTCGAACGCACCGCCTATGAGGCCATCGCCGGAGAGATCGTCGAGGGCATCGCCAATGCCGGCCCGCTCGACGGCGTCTACCTGGATCTGCACGGCGCCATGGTGGCCGAGCACCTGGACGACGGCGAGGGGGAGCTGATCGCCCGTGTTCGCCAGGTGGTCGGGCCGGACGTGCCGATCGCCGTCAGCCTGGATCTCCACGGCAACATCACCCGCCGCATGTTCCATGAGGCCGATATGCTGGTGGGCTTTCGCACCTATCCGCATGTCGACATGGCCGAGACCGGCTGGCGCGCGGCCGACCAGCTCGACCGGCTGATGGCGCGGGGGCGGCCCTTTGCCAAGTCTTTCCGCCGCCTGCCCTATCTCATCCCCATTTCCTGGCAGTGCACCTCGATGGAGCCGGCGCGCGGTCTTTATCGCGAGGTCGCCGACCTTGAAGCCGGCACGGTCGCCAGCACCTCCCTGTTCACCGGCTTCCCTGCCGCCGATTTTCCCGAATGCGCGCCGACGGTCCTTGCCTATGGAGAGGACCAGGCGGAAGCGGACCGCGCGGCCGACCGCATTTACGAGCTGGTGCTTGCCGCCGAGAGCGCCTTCGCCGGACGCGCCTTCGCGCCGGATGAAGGGGTGCGCGAGGCCATGCGCATCGCCGCCGGCGCATCGAAGCCTGTCGTGATCGCCGACACGCAGGACAACCCCGGCGCGGGAGGCGATTCCAACACGACCGGAATGCTGGGCGCGCTGGTGCGCAACGGCGCCAGGCGGGCGGCCATCGGCATGATCGTAGACCCGAACGCCGCCAGGGCGGCGCATGAGGCCGGCGAAGGCGCGGAGATCGCCATTGCCCTCGGCGGCACCTCGGGCGTCAAGGGCGATGCGCCTTATGAGGGGACCTTCCGCGTCGCCAAGCTGTCGAACGGTGATCTTCATGCGACCGGACCCTATTATGGCGGAACCCATATCAATGTCGGGCCCTCCGCCTGCCTGACCATCGATGACGTCCGCATCGTCGTTGCCAGCCACAAGGCGCAGATGGCCGACCAGGCGATGTACCGCTTCGTCGGCATCGAGCCGACCGAGATGGCGATCCTCGTCAACAAAAGCTCCGTGCATTTCCGTGCCGATTTCGAGCCTATCGCCGAAACCGTTCTCGTGTGCACCGCGCCCGGCCCGATGCCGCTGAGCCCTGCCGACCTGCCATGGACGCGCCTTGCCGACGGCATGCGGCTTTCGCCCGGCGGTCCCGTCTTTCACCGCAGGCCGGAGCGCCAGACCATGGAGGCCTGATCCACCGCCCTGCGGCACGGCGGGAGAACCCGTGCCCAAGGGCGCCACCGCCAACCAACCATCGAAACCAAAAAAGGGAACACGATATGTTGCGAATTCAAAAAACCTTGAATCAGTTCCGCGGGCATACGCGGGGCGCCGTCACCGGCATCATGGCCGCGGCGCTGCTCGCCGGAACGGGCGTGGCCACCCAGGCGCTGGCTCAGGAAAAGACCATCACCGCGGTCATGCATTCGGGCCTGCGGGTGCTCGACCCGATCATCACGACAGCCCATATCAGCCGCAACCACGGCTATATGATCTACGACGTGCTGGTGGCTGTTGACGAGAATTTCCAGCCGCAGCCGCAGATGGCCGACTGGACCATCTCCGACGACAATCTCACCTACACCTTCACCCTGCGCGACGGGCTCAAGTTTCACGACGGCGCTCCGGTCACCGCCGCCGATGCGGTCGCCTCACTCAAGCGCTGGGGCGAGAAAGACTCGGGCGGCCAGCTCATCTTCGACGTGACCGAAAGCCTGGAGGCCACCGACGACAAGACCATCGTGTGGACGCTGAAGGAGCCTTTCCCGGCATTGCTCGACACGGTTGGCAAGCAGTCGGCCCTGCCGCCTTTCATTATGCCCGAGCGTGTGGCCAGCGGCTCCGCCGACGAGGCGGTGACGGACTACACCGGCTCCGGTCCCTTCGTCTTCGTCGAGGAGGAGTATCAGCCGGGCGTCTCGGTCACCTACAGGAAGAACGAGGACTACGTGCCGCGCGAAGGCGCGCCGAGCTGGATGGCCGGCGGCAAGGAGGTGAAGGTCGACACGGTGCGCTGGGTGACAATGCCCGACGCGCAGACCGCCATCAACGCGCTGCTTTCCGGCGAGATCGACTATATCGAGCAGGTGCAGATCGACCTTCTGCCGCTTCTGGAGGCAAGCGAGGACGTGGTGGTGGAGACCCGCGACGATCTCGGCTACCAGACCATCGGCCGCATGAACTTCAAGTATCCTCCCTTCGACAATAAGAAAGTCCGCCAGGCGG
This sequence comes from Nitratireductor thuwali, assembly GCF_036621415.1. NCBI lineage: Bacteria > Pseudomonadati > Pseudomonadota > Alphaproteobacteria > Hyphomicrobiales > Phyllobacteriaceae > Nitratireductor > Nitratireductor thuwali. The sequence goes on along the minus strand of NZ_CP030942.1, from coordinate 4,445 downwards.
CGATGATGGCGCTCAGCCAGGAGGACGTGCTCGCCACGCTCATCGGCAACCCGCAATATTACAAGGTATGCGGCGCGATCTTCGGCTGCGGCACGCCGCTGGCCGACGAGACCGGCTCGGAAACGCTAACCTCCGGCGGCGATATCGAGGGCGCCAAGAAGCTGCTGGAGGAGGCCGGCTACGACAATACGCCGGTCGTGCTGATGCAGCCGACCGACGTCGTCAGCCTCACCGCCCAGCCCGTGGTCGCCGCGCAGGCGCTGCGCCAGGCCGGCTTCAATGTCGACATGCAGGCGATGGACTGGCAGACGCTCGTGACCCGCCGCGCCAGCCAGGCCAAACCTTCGGAGGGCGGCTGGAACCTCTTCTTCACCAACTGGATGGTGCCGGAAATCAACTCCCCGCTGATCAGCCCGATGCTGAATGGCCGCGGCGACGATGCCTGGTTCGGCTGGCCCGAGGATCAGAAGATCGAGGAACTGCGCGCCGAGTTCATCAAGGCCGACACGCCGGAGAAGCAGAAGGAAGTGGCCGCCAGGATCCAGGCGCACAACATGGAAGAGGTGCTCTACATCCCGCTCGGCCAGTACATCATGCCCCAGGCCCGCAGCACGAAGCTGACCGGCATGATCGCCTCGCCGGTTCCGGTCTTCTGGAACGTCGACAAGGTGGAGTAAGGCACCCTCCCGGAATTGCCGGGCAGCGGTCGGTTTGCCCCCGATACCGGCAGGCCGCCGCTGCCCTGTTCTTCCCTCCCCCTTGAGGGGAGGGATCGACGGCGGGATCGACGGCAACAAGAACCGTATGCGATTGCCCTCCTTGAGGGGCGAGAAAACGTTGGCCGACAGGTCGGCGCCCCTATCCCGGTTGGGCCGGGGCACGGCGCGGGCACTGAAGAACCGAGGCACGGCACCCATGCTAGGCTACATCATCCGGCGCATTCTCGCGGTCATCCCCGTGATGGCCATCGTCGCCGTCTTCGTCTTTCTGCTTCTGCGGCTGACGCCGGGCGATCCGGCGGCGATCATTGCCGGCGACATGGCAACGCCCGCCCAGCTCGAGCGCATCCGCACGAGCCTCGGGCTGAACGACCCGCTGCATGTTCAGTTCATCACCTGGGTCGGCCTGCTCCTGCAGGGCGAGCTCGGCACTTCGCTGATCTCCAACACGCCGGTGACCAGCATGATCGGCCAACGCATCTGGCCGACCTTCAACATCGCCGTCCTCACCATCGTCCTGTCGGTGCTGATCGCCGTTCCCATGGGGGTGCTGGCCGCGTGGCGGCATCGCACATGGGCCGATTATGCCGTCATGGCCTTCTCTGTGCTGGGCTTTTCGATCCCGGTCTTCGTGATCGGCTACATCTTCATCCAGGTCTTTTCGCTCGAACTGCGCTGGCTCCCCGTCCAAGGATACAAGGCGCCGTCCGAGGGTCTGTGGGCATTCCTGTCGCGGGCCATCCTGCCGTGCCTGACGCTGGCCACCATCTATGTGGCGCTGATCGCCCGCATGACGCGCGCCTCCATGCTGGAGGTGCTGGGCGAGGACTATATCCGCACCGCCCGCGCCAAGGGCGTCGCAGAGCAGATCGTTCTTTTCCGCCACGCGCTGCGCAATGCGGCGGTGCCCATCATGACCATCATCGGCACCGGCTTCGCCCTTCTGATCGGCGGCGTGGTGGTGACGGAAAGCGTGTTCAACATTCCCGGCATCGGCCGGCTGACGGTCGATGCCGTGCTCGCCCGCGACTATCCGGTGATCCAGGCTATGATCCTTCTGACGAGCGCGCTCTACGTCTTCATCAACCTCGTCATCGACCTGTCCTACACCTTCTTCGACCCGAGGATCCGTTACTGATGGCCGCGACACCCGAACCCGCCGCCCGGCTGCAATGGCTCTTCGGCGCCGTCGCCCTCCCCAGAGGCTGGCGCATGGGCGCCGGCCCGATCATCGCGGCCGCCGTGCTCGGCCTGATCGTGCTGGCCGCCATCTTCGCGCCGCTCATCTCGCCGCATGATCCCATGACCATGGATGCACTCCAGCGCCTGAAGGGGCCGAGCGACACCTATCTTTTAGGCACCGATGCCTATGGACGCGACCTTTATTCGCGCGTCGTCACCGGGGCGCGGGTTTCGCTGTTTATCGGGGTCGGGGCGGCGTTCGTCTCGGTCCTGATCGGCCTGATGATCGGCCTCGTCTCCGGCTTCTTCCGGCTGGCCGACGCCATCATCATGCGCATCATGGACAGCCTGATGGCCATCCCGTCGATCCTGCTGGCCATCGCGCTCGTCGCGCTCAACGGCCCCAGCATCTGGTCGGTGATCATCGCCATCACCATTCCCGAGATACCGCGCGTGGTGCGGCTGGTCCGCTCCGTGGTGCTGTCCGTGCGCGAGGAGCCCTACGTGGAGGCGGCCATCGCGCTCGGCTCCTCCATGCCAAAGATCCTGTGGCAGCACCTGATGCCCAACACCCTGGCCCCGCTCATCGTGCAGGCGACCTATATCTGCGCCTCGGCCATTCTCACCGAAGCCATCCTGTCGTTCCTGGGCGCCGGCGTTTCGACCGAGATACCCACCTGGGGCAACATCATGGCCGAGGGGCGCATCTATTTCCAGCTCAAGCCGTCGCTGATCTTCTGGCCGGGCCTGATGCTCTCCTTGTGCATCCTGTCGATCAACCTCCTCGGCGACACCGCCCGCGACCTGCTCGATCCGCGGTTGAAGAAACGGGAGGGATGAGGATGCCGGCAATAGCGCTCAACGGTTGGAGGCGTCGTCCATGAAGTTCAAGAACCGCATATTCGGCGACGCGGAAACCGTTCTCGATATCCGCAACCTCACGGTGAAGCTGGCCGGCAACGAAACCGCCGAACCGGTGCTCGACCGCGTCTCGCTCAAGATCCGCGCCGGCGAGACGGCGTGCCTGGTGGGCGAGTCGGGCTCCGGCAAATCGGTCACCTCGCTCTCCGTCATGGGCCTTCTACCCAAGGGCTCGCTGGCGGCCATGGGCGGCACCATCGACATGGACGGCAAGAACCTGCTGGCGCTCGGCCCGCAGGCGATGCGCGAAATGCGCGCCCGCCGGATCTCGATGATCTTCCAGGAGCCTATGACCGCGCTCAACCCGGTCATGCGCGTCGGCGACCAGATCGAGGAGGTGCTGGATACCCACGCCCGGCTGCCGGGCGCGGAGAAGAGGCGGCGCGTCCTCGACATCATGGACCAGGTGCACCTGCCCGAGGTGGAGCGCATCTATCGCTCCTATCCCCACCAGCTTTCCGGCGGGCAGCGCCAGCGCATCATGATCGCCATGGCGCTTATCCTCGAGCCCAAGCTTCTGATCGCCGACGAGCCCACGACCGCGCTCGACGTCACGACCCAGCAGCAGATCCTGAGCCTGATCGGCGAGTTGCAGGAGAAGCACGGCACTGCCGTGCTCTTCATCACCCACGACATGGGCGTCGTGGCCGAAATCGCCGATACCGTCCATGTGATGAGGCTCGGCCGGATCGTTGAGCAGGCGCCGGTGGAAACACTCCTGCGCCACCCGCAAAAGGACTACACGAAGAAGCTGCTCCAGGCCGTGCCCAGCCTCACACCCCGTCCCTACCGGACCGGGGAAGCGCGCGAGACCGTTCTGCGCGTGAGCGGCCTCCAGAAGATCTACAGCACGGGCACCATCTTTGTGCGGCGGGAGCCGACACGGGCGGCAACGGACGTGGCCTTCGCCGTCGAGCGCGGCCGCACCCTCGGCATCGTCGGCGAATCGGGCTCGGGGAAATCCACCGTCGCGCGTTGCATCATGCGGCTGATCGACCCGACCGCCGGCGAAATTCGTGTCGCCGGCAAGGAGATCGCAACCCTTTCGCGGCGCGAGCTGCGGCCCTTGCGCAAGCACATCCAGATCGTCTTCCAAGACCCGTTCCGCTCGCTGAACCCGCGCTGGACCATCGGCAGGAGCCTTATCGAAGGCCCGCTCAATCTTGGCGAGGACAAGCGCAAATCGCTTGCCCGCGCGGCCGAGCTTCTGGCGCTCGTCGGCCTGCCGGAAGACGCCATCGGCCGCTATCCGCACCAGTTCTCCGGCGGGCAGCGCCAGCGCGTGGCCATCGCCCGCGCCATTGCCATGGAGCCCGACGTTCTGGTGGCCGACGAGGCGGTCTCGGCACTGGACGTCTCGGTGCAGGCGCAGGTTCTGGAGCTTCTCGACAGCCTGCAGAAGAAGATCGGCATCGCCATCCTGTTCATCACCCACGATCTGCGTGTCGCCGCGCAGATCTGCGACGAGGTCGTGGTCATGCAGCATGGCAGGATCGTCGAGCACGACACCGCCTGGAACGTCCTGTCCAACCCGCAGCACGCTTATACGCGCTCCCTCATCGAGGCAGCCCCCGGCCGCTTCTGGGATTTCGCCAACTTCCGTGAATTGCGGAGCGCGTGAAA